>CAYHAF010000141.1:0-1522 GCA_964354555.1 uncultured Candidatus Saccharibacteria bacterium | reverse complement strand
GCCAAGTTTTTCCTGAAAGTAAAGTAAATATATTTATATCTTCAAATGAAATAGTTAAGGAAATCCCAGCCACAAAGGAGGGAAAATGGACATATAAATTGAACACCTTATCCTTAGAAGAAGCGGAACATCAGGCAAAATCAATGGCTCTTTTTGGAGCTGGAGAGCAAAGCCCTTTTTCTCAAACCCTTTCTTTCTTAGTCTTAAAGAAAGGAACAAGAGTTTGCAAGGGTGCAGATTTGAACTTTGACGGCAAAATAAATATCGTTGATTTTTCAATTTTGCTTTATTTTTGGAACCAGACAAATCCTTCCAACCGCTGCGCTGATATAAACTTTGATGGAAGAGTAAATATTATTGATTTCTCTATAATGATGTACTGGTGGGGGTAATTTTTAAACGCAAGTTAAAAATTACCCTACGCCAAACTACGCTAAACCATCCCTTCGGGATGACGCTAAATGCGAAACCACGCTAAACATATGGCGGAGCTGTTATATAAGAAAGAGTCATATATTATTCAGGGAGTAGCCTTCGACATCTATAAACAATTCAGAAATAACCACAAAGAAAAAATTTACCATAATGCTTTTTATTTAGGATTACTTTATAAAGGATTAAAGACAGAGAAAGAAAAAAGAATTGATATTTATTATAATGGTAAGAAGGTAGGAACCTATGCCCCAGATTTAATAGTTAATGGAATTATTCTTATTGAATTAAAAGCTAAGCCAAGATTAACCAAAGATGACATTAAACAATTTTGGTACTACCTAAAAGGTTCTAAATATAAAGTCGGTTATTTAATTAATTTTGGCGTACCCGATGGTGTTAAAATAATAAGAAGAATTTATGACACAGCCAGACCTAAAACAAAATAAGTTTCGCGTTGTTTCGCGTACAATTTCGCGTGGTTTAGCGATAAGGACATCGAAAGTTTTGTGTACTTTTGTGCTATGTTTTGTGTGGTTTAGTGTGCCAGTTATAGCAAGAGCGGCAACCTTATTTCTTCTTCCCCAGTCAGGAGAAATTTTTAAAGGTGATTCTTTCATTGCCGAATTAATGATAGACACAGAAGGAGAAAATATTAATGCCACCGATATTAAAATAATATTTCCTGATAGCCTTATAACAATTAATGATTTTGAAAAAGGCGGTTCAATTTTAACCCTATGGGCAGAAGAACCGAATATAAAAAATGGAGAGATTTCTTTTTCAGCCGGCGTGCCGGGCGGTTTTTCGGGAAAGGGCCTGATTGGAAGAATTAATTTTTCAGGAAAAGAGATCGGAGAAGCTGAAATAAGTTTTAAAGAAGATTCAAAAGTATTATTAAATGATGGTATGGGGACTCCGGCAGAATTAGATTTTTCAGAAGGAAATTATAAAATTGTTGAAAAATCAGGGGATCTTCCGATTATCACTTCCAAATCTCATCCCGATCAAAATAAATGGTATAGCCAGAAGAATTTGAATTTATGGTGGGATTTAGTTAAAGGAGCTGAATATAGTTATTTATTAAGTT
>CAYHAF010000140.1:0-1596 GCA_964354555.1 uncultured Candidatus Saccharibacteria bacterium | reverse complement strand
GACAGTAATTTTAAAACAATTATTTCTGCGATTGAAGTCGGCAGGGTGGTATTTGAAAACATCAAAAAAGTTGTTTTCTACATGCTTTCTAACTCTTTTGCCGAAATTGTAGTAATTGTTGGTTCTATTATTTTTGGATGGCCCCTTCCTTTAACAATCATCCAAATTCTCTGGCTCCATTTATTGTGTGATGGACCGGAAGATATAGTTCTTGGTTTTGAGCCAAAAGAAAAAGAAGTGATGGTTGAAGGACCAAAAAGCATAAACGAAGCGCTTTTAGATAAAACCTATCTTTTTTTAATTTTTCTTATTTCTTTTCTCTCAGGTTTTTTTGCTCTTATATTATTCTGGTACTTCGCTATCTTAAATCAAAATGTTGACTTAGGGAGAACAATGGCTTTTCTTTCTCTTTCCTTTAGCTCCATTTTTTTTATATTTCCTTGTCGTAGCTTCAGGAAACCTTTTTGGAGATATGAAAATTTCTGGTCAAATAAATGGCTTTTTGGAGCCGTGATTTTCAGTCTTATCTTGCAAGTCTTTATAACTAATTTTCCTTATACTCAAAAAATTTTAGGCATAGTGCCGCTAAAATTAACACATTGGTTTCTGCTTCTTTTAGTTGCAATTATAATAATTTTAATTATTGAATTAGCAAAATCCCAAATCATAAAAAGAAAATTAGAAATTAAGTGACGGTAACAAAAAAAACGGCTTACTAGCCGTTTTTTTTGTTGACTTTTATTTTATTGTTTAAAATAAATTTTTATTTATGCTAAAATTAAAAGAGAAATAAAAATTTTGCGTTGATTCAGAAAATGGAAAAAAATAATACTAAAAATAATCACTCCTTTTTTCAAAATGAAAGGATTCTTACGCCAAAGAAATTTTTATTTGTTTCTTTTGAGAGTTTAAGCGGGGACTTAGCTTGGCAGATAAAAAAAGAAGGCCATGAAGTAAAGGTTTTCATAAAAAGTCCAGAAAATAAGGATGTTTACGATGGTTTTTTAGAAAAAGTTGATAACTGGAAAAAATTTATTAAATGGGCTGATGTAATAGTTTTTGATGACGTCGGTTTTGGCTCCGAAGCTGATTCTCTTAGGTCTAAAGGAAAATTAGTAGTTGGCGGAAGCAGGTACACCGATAAATTAGAAGAAGATAGGGAGTTTGGCCAGAATGAAATGAAAAGAGTGGGAATGTCTAACTTGCCTCATTGGGATTTTGATAATTTTGATTCAGCAATAGATTTTATAAAAAAGAATCCTGGCAGCTATGTTTTCAAGCCTTCAGGCACTGTTTCTTCAGATCAAAAAGGCATCCTTTTTTTGGGTCAGGACGAAGACGGAAAAGATATAATTGAAATTCTTGAACAGAATAAAAAAACCTGGGCTAAAAAAATAAGAAAATTCCAGCTCCAGAAAATGGCAGTCGGAGTGGAAGTGGCGGTCGGCGCTTTTTTCAACGGAAAAGATTTTGCACTGCCTTTGAACATTAATTTTGAACACAAGAAACTTTTTCCAGGAGATATTGGTCCCTACACGGGCGAGATGGGTTGCTACGACGATAAAACAGAAGTTTTGACTAACAGTGGCTGGAAAT
>CAYHAF010000139.1:0-1623 GCA_964354555.1 uncultured Candidatus Saccharibacteria bacterium | reverse complement strand
TTTATTTTGCTAATTATTGCCGTAATTATCTTATTGGTTATAATGTGGCCAGATCAAATTATTAATCACGCTCCAATAGTTAAAAACTTTAATGAATGCCTGAAATCCGGTTACTATATAGAAGAAACTTTTCCAAGAAAGTGCAAGACGCCCGATGGAATAATTTTTACTGAAGATATCGGTAACATATTAGATAAAATTAATTTGATAAAAGTAACTACTCCGCGGCCGAATCAAGAGATAGAAAGTCCGCTTATAATTGAAGGTGAGGCCAGAGGTTCTTGGTATTTTGAAGCATCATTTCCTATTAAAATTTATGACAGCAAAGGCAATCTTTTAGGAACTACAATTGCTCAGGCAAAAAGCGACTGGATGACTGAAGATTTTGTTCTTTTTAGTGCTGAGCTTGATTTTTCTTTCTCAGCTACTGAACAAGGCGAGATTGTTTTTGAAAAAGATAATCCTTCTGGTCTGCCAGAAAATGATGATCAGCTTAAATTTCCTGTTTATTTTAAAAAGGTAGTTCTGCCGGAAAACGTAATGAAAGTTAAAGCATATTTTAATAATAGCAATTTAGATCCCGAATATTCCTGCAATAAAGTTTTTCCAGTAGAAAGAGAAATAATCAAAACTGAAGCGGTTGCCAGAGCAGCTTTGGAAGAACTATTAAAAGGCCTGACAGCTAAAGAAAAATCTGAAGGATATATAACCAGTATTAATACTGGAGTCATAATCCAAAGCTTAGCTATATTAGATAATAGAGTAGCTAAAGTAGATTTTAATGAACAATTAGAGTTCCAAGTCGGGGGTTCTTGCCGGGTGGCTGCTATCAGCGCTCAAATTAGAGAAACGCTAAAACAGTTTCCAACTGTAAAAGAAGTTATTATCTCTATTGACGGCAGAACAGAAGATATTTTACAACCTTAATTAAAATCTTTAATTTATGAGAGACACAGAGATTTTCCCGACAATAACAACAATTAGTAAAAATTGGACAGAGAAAATAAAAGAAGTAAAAAAATTGGGACTGAAAGAAGTCTGTTTTTTTCCTACCTGTCTTAAAGAAAAAGAAAGAAAGAGAGCCTATAATTTAATTGCAAAAACTAAAATAAAAATAATCCCGCTTGTTCATCTAAGAGAAGACATGAAACCAGAAGAGCTGGATTTTTTAATTAAAAAATATAAAACTCGGGCTTTTACACTGCATGGCCAATCAGAATTTCCCTTAATATATGATTACTCAAAATATAGAAAGATGATTTATATAGAAAATGTTTACCATCTTTTCAATAAAAAAGAGTTGGATTATTTTGGAGGAATTTGTTTAGATTTTTCGCATCTTGAAAATGATAGAATTTTACATAAGGAAAAATTCGAAAAGATAATTAAAATAATAAAAAAGTATAAAATAGGATGCAATCATATAAGCATGGTTGGGAAAATTAGCCGTTGGGATAGAAAAGAAAAATCAATACGCTATTGCGGGCATTATTTTAAAAATTTATCGGAATTTGATTATTTAAAAAATTATCCTAAAAATTATTTTTTTGATATTATTGCCATAGAATTGGAAAATAGTATAAAAGAACAATTATTGGTAAAAGAATATATTATTAATATTTT
>CAYHAF010000138.1:0-1627 GCA_964354555.1 uncultured Candidatus Saccharibacteria bacterium | reverse complement strand
TTTATTTTGCTAATTATTGCCGTAATTATCTTATTGGTTATAATGTGGCCAGATCGAATTATTAATCACGCTCCAATAGTTAAAAACTTTAATGAATGCCTAAAATCCGGCTACTATATAGAAGAAACTTTTCCAAGAAAGTGCAAGACGCCCGATGGGATAATATTTACTGAAGATATTGGTAATATATTAGATAAAATTAATTTGATAAAAGTGACTACTCCGCGGCCGAATCAAAAGATAGAAAGTCCTCTTATAATTGAAGGTGAGGCAAGGGGTAATTGGTATTTTGAAGCCTCTTTTCCTGTTAAAATTTTTGATGAGAATGGAAAACTATTAGGGTCAACGATTGCTCAGGCTAAAAGTGACTGGATGACCGAAGACTTTGTTCCTTTTCGCGCTGAACTTGATTTTTCTTTCTCATCTACCGAGCAAGGTGAGATTGTTTTTGAAAAAGATAATCCTTCTGGTCTGCCAGAAAATGATGACCAGCTTAATTTTCCTGTTTATTTTAAAAAGATAGTTTTACCGGAAAACGTAATGAAAATTAAAGCGTTTTTTAATAATAGCAATTTAGATCCCGAATATTCCTGCAATAAAGTTTTTCCAGTAGAAAGAGAAATAATTAAAACTCAAGCAGTTGCCAGAGCGGCTTTGGAAGAATTATTAAAAGGCCCGACAGTAAAAGAAAAATCTGAAGGTTTTGGAACCAGTATTAATCCCGGAGTTATAATCCAAAGCTTAACTATAGATAATGAAATAGCTAAAGTAGATTTTAATGAACAATTAGAGTCCCAAGTCGGGGGCTCTTGCCGAGTGGCTGCAATTAGCGCTCAAATCAGAGAAACGCTAAAGCAGTTTCCAACCGTAAAAGAGGTTATTATCTCTATTGACGGCAGAACAGAAGATATTTTACAACCTTAATTAAAATGAAAATGGTGAATAAAAGAAAAATTCTCCCTTCAATCACAACTACTTTGGGATCTGATTGGAAGGCTCAGCTAAAAGAGGTTAAAGAATTGAAATTGAAAGAAATTGCCATTTTCCCTACTTGTCTTAAGGAAAAAAAGAGAAAGAAATTTTATAGTTTAATTGAAAAAACGGGTATAAAAAGCATCCCGTTTTGTCATTTGCGAAGCGATATGAAAATAAAAGAATTAGATTACTTGATCAATAAATTTCACACAAAGGCTTTTTCTCTCCATAGCTTAGTTGAATTTCCTTTACTTTATAACTATTCAAAATATAAGAACATTATTTATATCGAAAACGTTTTCTCTCCGTTAAATGAAGAAGAAATAAAAAGTTTCGGAGGAATTTCTTTGGACATATCTCATTTAGAGAATGATAGACTTTTGCATAAAGAAAAGTTTAAGAAAGATTTAAAAATTTTAGAAAAACATCCTATTGGCTGTAATCATATTAGTGCAGTAAAAAAAGTTCTTAGCCTTGAAGGAAAGGGTAAAGAAAAAAGTTTACGTTATACTAGTCATCATTTAGAAAGTTTTTCGGACTTGGATTATTTAAAAAAATACCCAAAAAATTATTTTTCTGATATTATTGCTATAGAACTGGAAAATAGTATAAAAGAACAATTATTGGTAAAAGAATATATTATTAATATTTT
>CAYHAF010000137.1:0-1644 GCA_964354555.1 uncultured Candidatus Saccharibacteria bacterium | reverse complement strand
GAAATCCAATTTTGATTTTCCCAGTAATTTTAAAATGGTATATTTAATAAGAAGATAACTTTGTTCTTTTAGTTTCCAAACTGTTAATATTAAGGTTCCACCTGGTTTTAAGACTCTTTCTATTTCTTTTAAAAATTTTAGTCTGAATTCTTTTGAAGGTATATGATGAAATACTGCGATAGAATAAACTCTATCAAAACAATTATCAGGAAAAGAGAGGGTTAGGCTTTCCTCTACTTTAAACTTTGCCTCCAGATTATTTTTTTGGGCAATGTCAATGAGTTTCACCGAGCTATCCACTCCAATATAATCTACATTGTATGTTTGGAATAATTTAAACCATCTTCCATTTCCGCAGCCTAAATCCAAGACTTTATCTCCCGGCTTTAAGTAATTTTCAAACAAAAAAAACATTTCATCCCAGACTTCATCTCTGGTCCTTGAAAAATCATCAGCAATTAAGTTATAATCTTCCCTGGTTTTAACTAATAAATATTCAGCGTATTCTTTTTTCATGCCCGGTAGTAGAAATTCGACTAAATTTAATTTATCTTGCTGCCCGGCAGCTGTCGAATTTTCACTACCGGGTATGGAAAGCTTAGATTTAAGAATTGAAAAATTATTGAAAAAGCCTATAAAAAATGAGGCTGATTTAGCTTCTTTGAAGAGGAAGCTGGCAAAGGAAAGAGGGATGAGTTGTCTTTCAAATGTAGAACTACTAAAAACATACCACAAATTACTGAAAAATAAAAGAATCGAACGATCGGAAAACTTAGAGAATTTGTTAATAAAAAGAAAAATCAGAAGCCTTTCAGGAGTGGTAATTGTTTCGGTTTTAACTAAACCATATTTTTGCCCTGGAGAATGTATTTTTTGCCCAACAGAAAAAGGTTTCCCAAAGAGCTATGTGTCGGGAGAGCCAGCAGCTGAAAGAGCTAAAAGTTTAAAATTTAATCCTTATTTGCAGGTCAAAAAAAGGTTGGAAAGTTTAAAAAGACAAGGACACCCGACTGATAAAATTGAATTAAGGATTATTGGCGGGAGTTTCTCTGTCTATCCTAAGAATTATAAAATTTGGTTCTTTCTCAACTGTTTTGCTGCTGCAAATGGAAGAAAACATATTTCAGACAAAAAGGTCAGCTGGAAAAGCTTAAGAAAAGAACAGAAGATAAATGAAAAATCAAAACAAAGAATTATCGGTATTAGTATTGAGACTAGGCCTAATTTAATAACAGAAGAAGAGATTCTTGATTTAAGGAATTTGGGAGTAACGATGGTTGAATTAGGAGTTCAGACAATATTTGACGAAATTCTTGAGAAATGCAAAAGAGGGCACGGGAAAAAAGAAATAATCTTTGCCACAAAGCTTTTGAAATATTCAGGATTCAAGGTTCTTTACCAGATGATGCCCAATCTGCCAGGGTCAAATCCGGAAAAAGATTTGGAATGCTTCAAAGAAATTTTTCAAAATCCAGATTTCGAACCTGATTGGTTAAAGATTTATCCTTGCCTGGTTTGCAAAGGATCTGAGCTTTATAAAATCTGGAAAAGAAAAAATTATAAATCCTATTCAGATAAGGTTTTGATTAATCTTTTGCTAAGGATAAAAACCGGCCTGCCTTATTGGGTGAGATTAGCCAGATT
>CAYHAF010000136.1:0-1650 GCA_964354555.1 uncultured Candidatus Saccharibacteria bacterium | reverse complement strand
GATGAATGGCTTTGTAAAAATCCCTTGGCTTAAAAAAATCAGCAACTTTTATTATGGCGTTTTTATCCAGCATTAAACATCCCAAAACGGATTTTTCGGCTTCAATTGATTGGGGAGGTAATTTATCTGGAAGTTCATTAGTCATACCCGGTAGTAGAAATTCGACTAAAATTAATTTTAACGTTGCTGCCCGCCCCGTAGTAGAATTTCGACAGGAGCGAAGCTCTTTATTTACCCGTAGGGTAGTCGAAATTTCACTACGGGGCCCGGCAGCGGTCGAATTTTCACTACCGGGCATATTCTATAAGATAATTTACCATGAGCATTATATGTTGGCAATACTAAATTTTCCTGATAAAATTAACATATAATTAACAGGCGGTTTACCCAGTAGTGAAAGTTCGAACGCCTTAAGGCGGCAATCAAAATAAACAGTTTAGATTGAATAACTTCAGATATATCATTCAGAAACTTGAGATTACCCTCCTAACTTTTTGAATAAAAATTCGAACTTCTACTACTGGGTTTAAACTATATTTCGTTTGAATTTAAGATATTTATAATAGATAATAACAATAATTAAAAACTGCCCAGTGATGGGCTTTTTTGTTTTTGTTGTCCCAGGAGGTATTGACAAAATTAAAGTATGGGTGTATAATAGAAATAGGAAAATAATAAGGGTTTGTTCTTTAAGAAATAAAGAGGAAAGAAGTTGCATTGCCTTGAATTATCTATCAAGTCTAAATTTGGTAAATAATTTGAGGTAATGCATGTGCCACCCAAAGGATTTAATGCAATCACTGTCCACGAAGAGACGCTTAGGAAAGTTGCCGAGCTTGCTGATACTTTAGGATGCTCAGTTAGCGAGATAACAACGGATGCCATTAACTACTATACGAACAGCGACGAGTTCAAAGAGAAGATACTGGGAGTCATTGAGAAGCGAAAAGAAGAGCTACAGCAACAACAAGAAGCTATTCAACGACTTGAGGCATTCGCAAAAAAGCGTTAACTTTCTTCTGTTCAAACATCACAGGCTGGAGGGTTTGGACAAACATCCTAAAATGTCCCCACTTATTCTCTAAAGTGCTTTGAGAGAATAATAATGGTCATATTTCTATAGGAAAGCAAATAAAAGCACAAAAATTAAACTATCTGCTTTCCTCAATTTTTCTAGCCCATAGTTTACACTGAGCTTGTCGAAGTGTGAGCTGGAAAAATGTAAGAACTGTCTGTAATCAGGCAGTTTTTGCTTGGAAAAGAGAGCGTTTTTTTGGTAGAATGAAAAAAATGAGAAAATATACTGCTCAAAAATACATCAAATTAGTTGAAAACATTGACGACTCTGTTCTCCAATTTCATATGAAGACTGAGAAAGAAGTCATATCGCAAGTTAAGAATTCAAAAACCAAAACCTTCATAGATTTAGGAGCAGGACACGGCAGGATTCTTCCAGATTTAGTAAAGATTGCCAGAAATGTTATTTCAATAGAATTTAATCCAGACATGTTAGTGGAACTCAAAAGAAGGACAAAAATGTATAACAACGCTTCAGTTATAGAGGGCGACATACAAGAACTTTCAAGACTTTTGGAAAAATCCGATGTGCAAAATCCAGTTCTGCTCATAATTCAAAACACTCTTGGCACT
>CAYHAF010000135.1:0-1651 GCA_964354555.1 uncultured Candidatus Saccharibacteria bacterium | reverse complement strand
TATCATGGAAAAACTTATATGTTAGGAGCAATAGCCAGAATAAAAAATAATTCCCAGTTCTTGAATCCCTTGGCTAAAAAATTATTTGAAGATTTCAAGAAAAAACAGAGGATATCAGACAAGGAATTTTTCGGGAACATCTATCACAATTTATTCTGTCAGGCAGTGGAAGTTTTGCATTTTTTGGAGGAAAGCCAAAAACTTATGAAAGAAATTATAGAATCGGGGATTAAAGACGAACAGACGGAAATTAAAATCAGAGAAGGTGAGGGGATTAGCGCCATGGAAGCCCCAAGAGGAACGCTTTTTGACCATTTAGGAATAGATAAAGACGGCAAAATCTCAAGCTGCGATATCATTACCCCTACTGCTCAGTTTCTTGCTAATATAGAAGAAGATTTGAAGGTTCTTCTTCCGACAATCTTAAAACTTTCAGAAAAAGAAAAAAGAAGAAAAATAAGGGCTTTAATCAGGATTTATGACCCTTGTATTTCTTGCGCGATACATTAAACCCTACGAATTACGAATTTTTACGAATATACGAATAATTTATTTAATAAAATCTTTATCTCAATTTACCTATGTTATATGATTTAATCATAATTGGCGGAGGACCGGCAGGCATTACTGCCGGAATTTATGCCGCCAGGCAAAAACTAAATACTTTATTAATAACAAAAGAATTTGGCGGCCAGATAACAAAAAAAGCGGTTCCAATTGAGAACTGGCCGGGAGAAAAAGAAATTTCAGGCTTTGACTTGATCCAGAAATTTAAAGGACATCTTGAGAAATTTCAAATTAAGACAGAGTTAGATTTGGTAACGAAGATAGAAAAGATAAATGGAAATTTTAAAATTTTTACTAAAAACAACAAAATCTTTGAGGCAAAGGTAGTGATTATTGCTACTGGAGCTGATCCAAGACCTTTAAAAGTTCCTGGAGAAACAGATTTTATCGGTAAAGGAGTTTCTTACTGCCCGACCTGCGATGCCCCTATATTCAAAGACAAAATCGTGGCTGTAATCGGAGGGGGAAACTCTGGATTTGAAACAGCCATTATGGTTAGCAAATGGGCTAAAAAAGCTTATATTTTAGAATATGGAGCAGAACTGAAAGCGGATATAGAAAACCAGGAATTGGCTAAAAAGACCGGAAAAATTGATGTAATTTTAAATGCGGTGATGAAAGAAATCAAGGGCGAAAAATTCGTCAATTTAATAATTTATCAGGACTCAAAGACGAAAGAAGATAAAAAATTGAAAGTTGAAGGAGTTTTTATTGAAATTGGATTACAGCCGTCATCGGCTTTTGCCAAGGATTTAGTTGATTGCAACGAAAGGGGAGAGATAAAAGTTGATTTAGAAACCTTTCAGACCAAAACCCCAGGCCTTTTTGCTGCCGGAGATGTAAAAGCTGGAAAATATAAGCAAATTGTCATAGCTGCAGGAGAGGGCGCCAGAGCGGCTCTTTTCGCCAGTGAATACTTAAAGAAACCAGAGCACAAAAAGTGAGATTTTTGTGCTCGGTCGAGCACAAAAATATATTATGTGCTCTGATTAAAATAATAAAATAAAGTTATGCCAGCCTGCAAAATACAATCAATAAAAGCCAGAGAAATTTTAGATTCAAAGGGAGTGCCGACTGTTGAAGT
>CAYHAF010000134.1:0-1664 GCA_964354555.1 uncultured Candidatus Saccharibacteria bacterium | reverse complement strand
TAGTAGTTATATTAAGACATAGGGATAGGATTTTAATATTGAAGCACAAAAGTGGTAGATTTAGTTTTCCTGGCGGCAGGATGGAATGGGGAGAGTCGATTTTGGGAGCATTGTATAGGGAGCTCAAAGAGGAGCTGGACTATTCCCTGAAGAAAGAACCGGAATTGTTCAGTGTCTTTAATTATATTTCCAAAGACAAAAAACGGCATACCGTTTTCATTGATTATATTTATCCGTTAGACAAAAAGCCGGAACTTTTTTCTCCAGAAAAACTTAAAATCCTATGGCTTACAAAAAGAGAGTTAATATCAAAAAATATAAGCAAAGATAAGAAGTTTTTAGACAAAGTGTTCAAGTATAAAAAGTTTAAATCTTTTGAAACTTGACAGCATATTTTAAAAACATAAAATAAACCCATATGCAAATAACAAAATGCGATTTGTGTAAAAAGGAAATCAAAGGCGAGCCAGTAACTGCAGGCATAGGATTTTTTCCAAAAGCTGAATTGTGTCAAAAATGTGGTTCTCCAATTTTGAAATTTTTAAAGAAACATAAGTTTATAGAAAAAATTGACAAAAAAATAAAAATAGACTAAACTATATATATGTCTTATAAATTTACAACAATTATAATTCAAGAAGGTAAGTGGTATGTGGCTCACTGTTTAGAATTAGGAGTGGTTAGTCAAGGGAAAACTATTGAAGAAGCTCAAGAAAATCTCAAAGAGGCAGTTGAACTTTATCTAGAAGACCAACCAACAACAAAAAAATATCTTTCTAAAAAGGCGCCACTAATTACTACTCTTGAATTAAAGCATGTCTAAAAGAATCCTTTTTGGGAAGAAGGTTATTAAAATTTTATGCCGAGAATTCGGTTTTTATTTTATTTCTCAAAAAGGAAGCCATGTAAAGTTAAAAAATAGAGTTGGAAGTCGAGATATTATTACGATTGTCCCACTCCATAGAGAATTAGCCGGAGGAACATTGAATGGAATTTTAAAATTAGCCGAAATAGACGAGAAAGAATTTTTTAATAAAATTTAACATAATTTTTTAATATTGAGAAGCCAAATCCAAGGCTCTTTTATTTAATGCCCATTATCGGGCGTTTTTTGTTTAGCGTTCGTAGACACTAACGCACCAGGCGATTTTTACAAACCGGTCGCTATCACTCCCTGTAATTGTTCCGCAATTAAGGGTAGAATGAAAATATGATTAAAGCTATTTTCATTGATTGGGGTCATGTTTTTGCTGAAAGCTTCAAAAATAAAGAAAGAAAAAAAGATGCAATCTTGAAACACTTTGGTTTTAATTGGCGAACCTTTCTTCCTTATTGGAGGATGTTTTATATTTTAAGAAGCTCGGGAAAAATAAAAAACGATAACGATCTTGAGAAAATTATAAGAGAAGTTGTTAAAAAGGACATTCCTGTAAAAAAACTAATCAAAATTGATATAGAGAATTGTTTAATCCCAGTTGAACACATTGAGGTTGTAAAGAAGCTAAAGAAAAAATACAAAGTTGCCATTCTTTCTAATAATGTTCAAGAATGGGTTGAGCAGGATATAAAAAATTACAAAATTGGTAATTTATTTAATGCTATCATTATTTCTTCAGAAGTTGGGGAAAGAAAGCCTAATGCCAAAATATACTATGAAGCATTAA
>CAYHAF010000133.1:0-1681 GCA_964354555.1 uncultured Candidatus Saccharibacteria bacterium | reverse complement strand
TCTTTAACTTTTCTTTCAGCCATTCGGTTTCTTCTTTCAGACTTTTCTTTTTATCAACCTCGATCATCGCATTTTCTCTGACAAGCGAATTAATGAAATCCTGAAACTTTTTAACATTTTTCAAGTCCCCTTTCGAGATTCTCCTTATTTTTATTTCTTTTCCATTAAAAATTTTAGTTTCCATATCTTTTTATAGCTTCTTTAATTTTTTTGACGCGAATAACGTCTTTTTTTCTTCCTAATTTTGAATATGATCTTAATTGTTCCGGGAGAGAAGAAACAGGAACTTTCATACCGTTAAATTTTACAATTTTAGGAGATTTTAATCTGGCGGAACAAGAAACCCATTTATTGCCTATCCTCTCTTTTAAGTCTCCCATTACCTCGAATTTTACATCTTTAAACTTAAATTTTCCAAAATATGATTTGAATAATTTTGAATGACTAAGTTTAACAGGAATGATTCTAACCCTATACTCTTCAAATAACTTTCCTATCTTAAATGCGCCTTTTTTGTCAGTTAGAATATCAATATCTTTCGGCTTAATTTTTACTCCCTGCAAGGCTAAGCTCGCGCTTCCAACTAAAACCCATCTAATCTTTTTCCTCTCAACCTGATACAAATTAACCTTATCGCCTCCTTGAGTTTTTGACTTATCATTTATTGAAAATTATTTTTCAATCCGACTGCCCCATAAAATTTTTTATTAATTTTACTCTTGATTTTCTTCCCATTTTTAAGTAAACTTCCATTCCTGATTTTAAGGATAAGCACGGCACATTTACATTCTCTAATCTGATCATTTTCTTATTTTTCATTCCCCTCAAAAATAGGCTGCCTCTTTCTTCTCCAGAAACATGGACGTCAATTCTTTTAATTTTAAGCTTTAATTCATAAAAATCAGGAATATCTTTAATAGCTGATGTCTGTTTTTTAATCGGCTGAACGATAAAATTATTGAATAAGTCCGCAATCGTCTTTAAAGAATTTCTGTTCACAACTATATCCAAATCATTCGGTTTAATTTTAATTCCCTGAAGAGCCAAATTAGTAGTTCCAATAACCGCCCAGTTGATCTTTTTTCCTCTCAACCTGATACAAATTAACCTTATCGCTTCTTTGAATTTTTTATTGATCATTTATTGAAAAATTTAAGAAACTTTTTTTGGATTTACACCACAAAGTTTTCATTTTCAGCTTTTTGGCCGTAGTAATGTTTTCTTTTAGATCATCTAAAAAAAGACACTCTTCCGGTTTTACCTTGAGCTTTTTGCAAGTGATAAGATAGATTCTTGAATCTGGTTTCTTAATTCCAATCTTGGCAGAAACTACAAACTCATCAAAAATGCTAAAATCAAACTTTTTCCTCCAGTATTTTTCTGCTAAGGAGTTTCCATTGTTTATTACCGCCAGCTTATATCTTTTCTTTAGAGCAAGCAGTAGGTTCCAGAGTCCTTCGAATTTTTCATATTTTTCAGGAATATAATTCAAAGCTTTGCTGATTTCTTCATCGGTTAAGCCTAATTTGTTTTTGATATCCGCTAAAAGTTTTTTATCATCGACATTATTATAAAGTTTCTCAATTTTTTCGGCGTTAAGTTCCTCTTTAGTTTTGGGACTGTAACCTTTTTTCTTAAACAAAAGAACTCCCACCATATCAAATAAAATAGCTCTAATCAT
>CAYHAF010000132.1:0-1688 GCA_964354555.1 uncultured Candidatus Saccharibacteria bacterium | reverse complement strand
GTCAGTCTGGCCTAAAGGTTTTCAGAACCAAAAGAGGTTATCAGCCTCTTTTTTTATTGATCTTCAGGCCATGGGGGAGGTACTTGACAGGGGTTTTTACCTAGATTATTATTGATATAATAGACTACGCATAATGTATATTTACCGAAGTCTAATACATAAGTATAATATAGGAGGTCACCACTCCCCTAAAAGATGAAAAAAAGCCAAAAACCAATAGTAGAACATATTAATGGTTTTTTAGAATTTCTGGATATTGAGAAAGGGTTAAGCAATAAAAGTCAGGAAACTTATGAAAGATTTATTAGAAAATTTTCTAATTGGTTAAAATCTAATAATTTAGAAAATCTACTCCCCCATGAACTTACTGAAGAGCATATTTGGAAATATAGGGTCTTTTTGTCCAAAAGCTTCAGTAAAAGCACCAAAGAGCCTATAAAAAGGTCTACCCAGAACTATTATCTTATATCGCTGAGAAATCTATTAAATTATTTTACAAGTAGAGATATTCAATCATTGCCAGCTGAAAAAATTAAGTTAACAAAAGAAAAAGGAGATAAAGCCATAAAGTTTTTAAATTTAGAACAATTAGAAAAATTGCTTTTGGCTCCTGATACCAAAAATATTACTGGTCTTCGCGATCGTGCTATACTTGAAACGTTTTTTTCAACCGGCATGAGAATTGCCGAATTAGTTTCTTTAAACAGAGAACAATTGAGAATAACTCCCATCACCAAAGATTTAGAAATTAGCATTATTGGAAAAGGAGGACGAATCCGCACAGTTTATTTTTCGGGAAGGGCAATGAACGCCTTAAAAAATTATCTCGAGATAAGGAAAGATAAAGAAAAAGCCCTATTTATCAATTATAAAGGGCCAAAAAATCAAAAAGGTAATAGATTAAGTGCTCGCGCTGTTGAGAATTTGGTAAAAAAATACTCTATAATAGCTGGAGTGCCCATTACCACTACTCCTCATACTCTCCGCCATACTTTTGCCACAGATTTATTAAACAAGGGTGTAGATATAAGAATGGTCCAGGAATTTTTGGGACATCGCAATATAGCGACAACTCAAATATATACTCACGTGACCTCAAAAAGACTTCGTGATATTCATCGTCAATATCATAGCGGTAAAGAGTTAAAGGCGTAAAAATAATATGATAAATCCCCCACCCTCAAACCCTAAATTTCCTGCGTGGCATGAAGTTGAAAAACAAATCCAGAAAGAGATTAATTGGCTTCGTGAATCCATTGAAACTTTTTCAACTGAAGAAAAATATTCGCCGATAAACTGTAGAGAATGTTTAATGAGAAGAATCGCAGTCTTAATTGTTTCGGGCGCGCTTAGAACTACCGAAATTAATAAAAGTTCCGAATTAAAAAGCTTCTGGATAGAAAATAATCAAATTAACTCAAAAAAGATTTACCATGGATCAGACTGGCATAGAGAAATGATGGAAAAAATTGAAAACCATTTTGTTTCCCAAGGATTTAATGTGGTTCGCGAACCGAATCTGCACCGTGGGCGCTCTGATTTAGGAGTTTTCAAACAAGGAGAAAAAGATTTATATATTGAAGTTGGAACAACTTCTTTATTTAAACTCTATATAAACTTAAAAGAAATGCGACATTTTATTTATCTAATAGTGCCAAGAGATAACAATCTAATCGAGTTTGTTAAGG
>CAYHAF010000131.1:0-1693 GCA_964354555.1 uncultured Candidatus Saccharibacteria bacterium | reverse complement strand
AGTACTTAAAACATTTGACCATTTTAAAAAAATAATATACACTAAAAAAAGTTCTCGTATCGGAATTCCAATGAATAGAAATTCCGACAGCATTCTATCTATTGGGAAAGATGCTGAACTCAGATAGGCGTAATATCGCCGATACGACCCAGCCCCGCCCTCTAAGCATAAGAAAATTAATACATTAAGCATAGAGGGCGGGGCTGCCCGAAAGGGAGTAGCGCGTGAGCGAAGCGAGCGCCCATCTGGTATTCTTTCATTTTAAAAGATTTTAAACATTTATGGAAACGGAAAGAGGAAAAATTACAGGTGAAGTCAAAGTTTCTGATTCGCTCTTTAAAGAAGTGACGAACCTTTTGCAGTTTAAAGCTAAAATAGAACAGTTTTTAAAAGCCAACACAACCGAACTTTTAGGAATCATTTTAGGAGGAACGGTTGCTCTTAATGCCTCTGATATTCATATAGAACCGGAAGAAGAGCAAGCAAAGCTTAGGGTAAGAGTTGATGGGGTTTTGCAGGATGTCTTATTCTTTGACCCAAAGCTATACAGAGCTTTGGTGTCTCGAATAAAACTTCTTTCTGGTTTAAAATTAAATGTTACCAATCGACCTCAAGACGGTCGATTTACTATTTTAATGGGAGATATAGTTATTGAAATCAGGGTTTCAACTTTGCCAGCTGAAAACGGCGAATCAATTGTCATGAGAACTCTGAACCCCAAAAATTTAATTGAAATTGAAGCCTTGGGTTTAAGAAAAGACTTAGTCGAAGTATTCAACAGAGAAATTAAAAGGCCAAACGGCATGATTATTGTCACCGGTCCCACTGGTTCCGGAAAAACCACAACTCTTTATGCGGTTTTGAAAAAAATAAACAGCCCAGATATTAAGGTTATTACGATTGAAGATCCGGTGGAATATCGCATTGAGGGACTTTCCCAAACTCAAGTTGATCCTTCAAAGGGTTATACTTTTGCCAATGGATTAAAAGCTCTAATGAGGCAAGATCCTGATGTTATTCTTGTCGGTGAAATTCGAGATTTGGAAACATCTGAAATTGCTTTACAAGCTGCTCTCACCGGCCATTTAGTTTTTTCAACCTTGCATACTAATGATGCTGCCGGCGCTGTGGCGAGATTAGTTGATTTGGGAGTCCGACCTGTTTCTATTGCTCCAGCCATCAATATGATTGTTGCCCAGCGATTACCCAGAAAAGTCTGCAAAAAATGCGTAAAATTTATTCTTCCTACTCCAAAAGATTTGGATAAAATAAAAAAAGGCCTTACTGGCGTCAGAAAAGAAATTATCCCTCCTAATTTTTTTGAAAAAGAATTTAAAATTCCCAAAGCTGTGGGATGCCTGGATTGCAACTCTACAGGATATCGCGGTAGGGTAGGGATCTACGAAGCATTTTTAGTTGATGACGAAATGGAGAGATTTATATTGACTTCTCCTTCGATAGCGGACATGAAAAAGTCGGCAATTAAAAAAGGAATGGTTTTGATGCAGCAGGATGGTTTGATAAAAGTCTTAGGAGGCAAAACTACTCTTGATGAAATAGAGAGAGTATCTGGAGAAGTGGAATAGAAATCCGCACCAGAACCCCGGTAGTAGAACAAAGTTCACTACGGGGCAAGTAAATTTGGTGCGGGCGAGTAACCCGAGAACTGGGGGCAGGGCTTTAGTTATAAGAA
>CAYHAF010000130.1:0-1703 GCA_964354555.1 uncultured Candidatus Saccharibacteria bacterium | reverse complement strand
TGACTTCTTTAAAAAGCGTATCAGAAACCTTGACTTCGCCCGTAATTTTTCCTCTTTCCGTTTCCATAAATGTTTAAAATCTTTTAAAATGAAAGGTATTAAACCTTTTGATATCTGCGCTCGCTCAGAAATGAAAAATAAAATTTTTCATTTCTCTCGCTCGCTTGATAATAAAGAAATAGAACTTTTTTTAGTGTATATTATTTTTTAAAAATGGTCAAACCCCACCCTACGAATTACGAATATTTACGAATTTACTAATAAAAATTATGAAAATTATAACTAACAATTCTAATCAAACGAAAAAGTTGGGAGAATCCCTAGCTAAGAAATTAAAACAAAGGGTGAAAAAACGAGCCCTTGTTTTGGGCTTGAAAGGAGAATTAGGTGGCGGAAAGACAACTTTTCTACAAGGGTTTGCCAGAGGTTTAGGTATTAAACAGAGAATCCTGAGCCCAACGTTTGTTATCCTAAAAAGATTTAAGATTAAAGATTTAAGATTTAAGAATTTCTATCATATAGATTGTTACCGGCTTAATCGAGATAAAGAAATCTTAGCGCTCGGCTTTAAAGAAATTATTTCTAATAAAAAAAATATAGTTGCTGTTGAGTGGGCAGAGAGAATTAAAAAAATTCTGCCCAAAGATGCGATTTGGATCAAGTTTGATTTTATAGATGAAAACAAAAGAAAAATTAGAATATCAAAGTTTTAAAAACCATTTTTGAAAAAAATAGCGGGGTAGAACATATAATAATCTTTCTGATATTATATTATTCTACCCCTTTTGGGTTTGAGAGATTTTGTGGCGGAATTCCAGAACTAATCTACTAAGAAACTACGAGCTGGCGATCGAAACCTCTACTACTGCAGGAAGGTGAACCCTTCTCAAAATGGGCTTCCTCGATAGTAACCGGCTCGAGCCGTGGGGTACCACCGTTATCAATATAAACACTCGGAGCACTAGAGACGGACAGATCACCACCACAACGAGAGCCAGTGGCAACAACGCTGTGTTCTTTTAGAACATCAGTTTGAATACACAGAGCGATACTTTCAGTATTAACGATTTCCAATCTACCTTTGGCTCTTATAGTCTTTGCGGCAGTTTTCACACTTTTGCCCAGTGTCTTTTTCCCAATTTCAACATCAAAGATAGCATATGGGTTCTCTGGCACTTCTATCTGATCAGTGACAGCGTTCGGATTCAACAAATAGACACGACCTACTTCATTGTTGTTGTGCACCATAGCCATAAGACTATAAAGAGATAGCGTCTTTCCCGGACAGAGCAGAAAAGGCAAATTGCCTTTTCCAGGTGTTATCTTGTATGCTTTCCCGGTCACTGCATCGCGCAGAAGCTTGAACATCTTCATGACTTGTTCTGGACAACCGGCCTCTTGCCACTTCTTGATTTGGTTTGAAAAGAGCTCATCAAGATCCTTTATCTTCTTCAATCTTTCTTCTCTCCTTTTGATTTCTTCTGTGTCTATCCCTTTTATTATTTCCGCCAGAATTTCTTTTCCCTCTTGTGGTTGAACTTCTTTTAAAAGGTCAACCACCTTTTCTTTTACTTCGGTTTTGCTCATTAGCAATTCCTTCTTTCTACTTATATTATAAACCCAAATAATTAAATTGTCAATAGTTTGGGGTAATGTGCACATACATTTTGCACTTTTTTGCTAATCTAAGGCTGTATGAAAAC
>CAYHAF010000129.1:0-1716 GCA_964354555.1 uncultured Candidatus Saccharibacteria bacterium | reverse complement strand
TTGATTTTAATAAAAGCGCATTAAGTTTTGTTGATTGGATCCCCAGCCAGTCCCTGTCTTCAGTTGAAGCTTTCCCAACCTCAAAAGCTGCTTTTTGGTATTTTCTGGCTATGATTCCTCCCCCAGCCACAATAATAAACTTTGAGCCATTTTTTACCTCTTTTTTAATAAAAAGAGAAAACCTTTTTAAAAGCTTCACATCAATTTCTTTCGGACAAATAACCGAACCTCCAAAAGAAATAACAAAAATTTTCTTCATATTACTTTATTCTAACAAAAAATCGCCCGAAGGGCGATAAATTATAATAAAGGAAAAATGCTTTGCCTAAGCGATAATGTTAAAACTTGTGTTTGAGGCTTTATAGTAGTAGTTTTATTCCAGATATTAGAGCTATAATAACAAAAATGACTCTAGCATATTTTTCGCCGTGTCTTATCGCAAAACCTGCCCCAAAATGCGCACCAATCGCCCTACCAATCAACAACCCCCAACCATATAAATAATTAATTCGGCCATTGAGTATAAAAACTATAGTGGCAATAATAACGACAGGTAAGTCTATTATTGTTCTAGTTCCCGCACTTTCAACAAAGGTTAATCCAAATAAAAGGATTAATAACCAACTTAAGAATGTGGCAGAAGCTGCGCCAAAAAAACCAATATAAATACCCAATAGAAAACTTAATATGTATCCAAGAATATACCTCTTTCTTGATATTTGAATATCTTTTTTCTCTACCCCAAGGTCCTTTTTAAGAATCGCCAAGAAGCCAAACAAGATAATTGAAATACCTACTATCTTTTGGAGCAAATTTTCATCAATTTTAAGCAAAAGATGCGCTCCAATTAAGGAACCAATGGTAGCAAAAAAGGCTAAGGGAAAAGCTAATTTATAAACAACCTTTTTGCTTTTAGCAAATTGATAAAGACTAACTTGAGGTCCTAAGGAGCTAAATCGATTAGTTGCAACTGCAACAGAGGGGGGTAGGCCAAAAAAGATTAAAGCTGGAATATAAAGCAAAGCTGCGCCACCAGATATATTTGTAAAGAAACTAATTACTATACTTAGCAAAGTTATAGCAATTAAATTTAAAGTTACCATATATATTTTTTATTATATCCAAGAAACTAATTTTTATTAATTACTTTAAATCCCTTACCGATAATATAAAATTCCTTACTTCTTTTGATTACTGCCTTTGGCCTGAATCTTTTTGTAAATTTAAAACTTTTTTCCACTTCTTTGAAAAAATCATTAGTAGACTCTCCCTCAAAAATTTTGCAGACAAAATTTCCGCCAGGCGCCAGAACTTTTTTCGCAATATCAAAAGCCTTTTCGCAAAGCTCTAAAGATTTGCCCGTGTCAACAGACTCTATTCCGGAAGTCGATGGCGCTAAATCAGAAACTACCGCCTGATATTTTTGGTTTAATTCTTTTTCCTCTGATTTTTCAAAATCCATAACATCTTTTTTGATAAATATAATGTTTTCTTTTAGCGGCATTTCAATATCTTTTATATCAATACCGACGACTTTTCCCTGACTTCCTATTTTATTTGCGACATAGATAAGCCAGGAACCGGGCGCGCATCCTAAATCTAAAACTTTATCACCTTTTTTAAAAAGATGGTATTTTTCATCTATTTCCTTAAGTTTGTAAACTGATCTTGCCGGATAGCCCTCTTCTTTGGCTTTCCTGGTGAAAAATTCGTTAA
>CAYHAF010000128.1:0-1736 GCA_964354555.1 uncultured Candidatus Saccharibacteria bacterium | reverse complement strand
CCAGATGGCAAAGGCAATTGAGAAAATTCCCGAAATCTCGAGAAAGGAATGCCGAGAATGGGTAGAAAAAAAATTCACTGTTCAAAAAATGGCCGAAGGTTATGAAAAAATTTACAGGAGTATTCTTAAAAATGAAAAGAGATAGTTTGAAAATTTTATTCGTGGCTTCTGAATGTACGCCATTAGCCAAAGTCGGCGGGCTTGGGGATGTTATCGGGGCATTGCCAAAAGCTCTTTTAGAATTAGGTTTAGATGTTAGGATAGCTATTCCGAAATATGGAATAATAGACGAAAATAAGCATCATTTTAAACTGATTGCTTCCAAGGTTAAGATAAAAGAAGAATTTATAAATATTTATCAAGGGTTTTTACCGGATAGTAAAGTCCCAGTTTATCTCTTGGAAAATGAGAAATATTTTGGCGAGAATGGAGTTTATAGTTATATTTCTTCTTTCGGAGGCATTGAACGATTTTTATTTTTTTCTGAGACAATTTTGGATACTTTTTCTCATATAAAATGGTTTCCTCAAATAATTCATTGTCATGACTGGGAGACGGCAATAATTCCTTTGTTACTGAAATTAAAGGGAGAAAAAAAAATAAGAACTTTATTAACGATTCATAATCTTGCTATTCAAGGTAAGTGGAATCCAAAGGATGTTTTTCATCTCTTAAACTTAAAGGGAAACGAAATCGAGGCTTTGTTATTACGAGATAAAGATAAGGATTTCAATATTTTACAGCAAGGAATCCTAAATGCCGATTTGCTGAATACTGTTAGCTCAACCTATCGTAAAGAAATAATAACCAAAAAATATGGAAAGGGATTAGAAATTTTTCTTAGGCAAAGAAAAAATAGCTTACTTGGTATTTTAAATGGCATTGATTTTGTTCGCTTCAATCCTGAAACCGATCTGGATATTAAAGAAAATTATTCTTTAATAAATTTTGAGAAAAAAAATGGAAATAAAATCGAGCTTCAGAAAATATTTAAATTACCCGAGAAAAAAAATGCTCTTTTATTTGGTTTTATAGGTCGCTTGGATCCTCAGAAGGGAATAGATCTAGTCATAAAGATAATGCCAAATTTAGTGAAATCTGATTGTCAGTTGGTAATTTTAGGAAAAGGAGGGGAAGAATGCGAGAAAGAACTTCAGGAACTAGCCAAGAAATATCCGAAGAATATCTCTGTTTATATTAAATTTGATCCAGTCTTAGCCCAAAAAATTTATGCCGGTTCCGATATCTTCTTGATGCCCTCTAAATTTGAGCCCTGTGGGTTGGGGCAGATGATTGCAATGAGATATGGAACGATCCCAATTGTCAGAGAAACTGGTGGATTAGCCGATACTGTGATTCAAAGAAAAACTGGATTTCTTTTTAAACAATATAACTCCAGGGCTTTATTGAAAATTATAAACGAGGCTTTGAAGGTCTATAAAAATAAAAAAGAATGGCTAAAGATAATAAAAAGAGCAATGAAAGAAAATTTCTCTTGGAAAATGTCCGCAAAAGAGTACTTGAGTTTGTATAAAAAACTTTTAAATGTATAAATTTTTACTCAGAACGCCCCTTAAAGAAACCTGGAAAAAAATTGATCTAAAAAAAAGAGCAGGGGTAATTGTCCCATTATTTTCAGTTTTTTCCAAAAAAAGCCTTGGAATCGGAGAAATTCCTGATTTAAAATTGTTGATTGACTGGTGCAATATTACTGGAAACAGTATTTTGCAAATTTT
>CAYHAF010000127.1:0-1748 GCA_964354555.1 uncultured Candidatus Saccharibacteria bacterium | reverse complement strand
TATCAAAAAAATTGTTAAGGATAAATATAAAGAAATAGCAGTTAGCGGTTCTTCTTGTGGATGCGGATGTAACAGTGCAAAGAGTATTTCAAAAAGCATTGGCTATTCCGAAGAAGAATTAAAGATTGTGGGTGAAGCAAATCTTGGTCTTGGTTGTGGAAATCCATTAGCTTTTGGGAAAATAAAAGAGGGGGATATAGTTTTAGACTTGGGGTCTGGAGCTGGTATTGATGCTATTTTGGCAGCAAAAAAAGTTGGTGATAAAGGAAAGGTTATTGGTATTGATATGACGAAAGAAATGGTGGAGAAAGCAAAAGAGAATGCTAAGAAACAAAATATTACTAATGCAGAGTTTTTGTTAGGTGAAATAGAGAATCTACCCTTAAAAGACAATTCAGTGGATACGATAATTACCAATTGCGTCATAAATCTCACTCCTGATAAAGCTAAAACATTTAGTGAAGCATACAGAGTTCTTAAATCGGGTGGAAGGATTTATCTCTCAGACATCGTTTTATTAAAAGAGCTTTCAAAAGAACAAAGAAATGATAAAGATTTATTATCTGGTTGTGTGGCGGGCGCTTTGTTGAAAAAAGATTACTTGAATAAGATAAAAAATGCAGGTTTTAAGGTCCGTATTTTATGCGAGAATAAAAGAATTAGTAAAGAACAATATAACGGGATTGTATTAGAGAGTTTAATGGTTGAGTTAACAAAATAGCAAAATTATATAAAACATTGTCTATCAGAGAGAGCTCACAAAAATCGCCAATCAGGCGATTTTTTGGTGTGCCTTGACTTTTTTGTTAGAAAGACTATTATCTTAAAGGAGGTGATAAGAATGCCAATAATTATTACTGTTTATGGGATGCCTAGCACTTATTTCATAGCACCAGCAGACTTGGATAGTTTCTCTGAAGTTCTCAAAAATGCAGTTCTAGAAATCAAAGAGCTAAATCTAACAAAAGACAAAGTGTTAGTTCTATTGCCCTCAGACAGAAGGAAGAAACCCGAAGTGCTCGAAATCACTGTTTTCGTGGAAGGTCTTCCCGAAAAACCAGGGGAAGTAAAGAAATTCAGGGATTATCTCGCAAGAACTCTGGGTAAAATAGCAACTGGTCGTTTCCCAACAGCTTCAGTCAAATGCTTTGTCAGACTCCCTGAACCAAGATTAGGTTTCTGGGAACAGACAAGGTAATCAACGTAAAAGAGTTTGAGGAGAACTAAACCAAACTCATAGAGACAAAACACCAATTGTCTCTTTTTTTATTTCTACCCCGTTAAATTTGCCCTAGACGGCTATTTAACCGGGGGAGTGAGAGGAGATCACTAATCAGGTGATTTTTTTGTTTGCTTTAGAAACAAATTTTTTATAGTATGAATTTGATATGAGAAAATATTCTACAGAACAATACATCAAGTTAGTTGAAAATATAGACGACGATATCCTTCAATCTCATATGAAAGCTGAGATAGAGGTCATATCTCAAACCAAGAACTCAAAGACTAAAACCTTCGTAGATTTGGGAGCAGGATATGGCAGAATTCTTCCAGATTTATCAAAGATTGCCAGAAATGTCATTTCAATAGAGCTTAACCCAGATATGTTAGTAGAGCTCAAGAGAAGAACAGAAATATATAACAATGCTTCAGTAATAGAGGGCAATATGCAGGAACTTTCAAAGCTCTTGGCAAAATCCGATGTGCAAAATCCAGTTCTGCTCATAATTCAAAACACTCTTGGCACT
>CAYHAF010000126.1:0-1766 GCA_964354555.1 uncultured Candidatus Saccharibacteria bacterium | reverse complement strand
CACAAATAGTGTAGTCCCGCTTTGCGAAACTGGGGCTATTCGCCCATCGTGTGCCACCAATAAGCTTTAGGGCGAAATTAGTGCGGGGTCAATAGGAGAAGAAATCATTTTAGTTTAGTGAGTCTGCCTTGATTCTAACAAGTTTTCATAAGCCAGACAAGACTAATTTCAGACCAATTTTTTGTACAACTCCAAGTATTTTTTAGCTGATTCTTGCCAGGAAAAATCTTGAGCCATAGCTCTTTTCATTAATTCTTTCCACTTATTTTTATCACTATAGGTATCTAAGGCCTCTTTCAAACTTTTAAGCAGAGCCTCTTTTTTATAATCTTTAAATACAAAGCCGGTTTTTTTATTTTTAACTGTTTCAGCCAATCCTCCGGTTTTCCTTACAATTGGGATTAACCCATATCTCATTGCAATCATCTGCCCCAACCCGCAGGGTTCAAACTTAGAAGGCATTAAAAAAATATCAGAACCGGCATAAATTTTTTGAGCCAAGACCGGATCAAATTTAATATGGCTGGAAATGTTCAGAGGATATTTTTTAGAAAATTCCAAAAGTTTTTTTTCATAGATATCCTCGCCTACTCCTAAAACTACTAACTGGCAATTTAATTTTATCAGCTCAGGAATAATTCCTATTACCAAATCGACTCCTTTTTGAGAAGTTAAACGATTAATAATACCAAGTAAAGGAAACTGTTCATTTTCCGGAAATCCTAAAATTTTCTGAAGATCAATTTTATTTTCTGTCCTTTTTTCCAGGCTATTAAAAGAGTAATTCGTTTTTATATCAGGGTCAGTTTCGGGATTAAAACGATCGTAATCAATACCATTTATAATTCCAAAAAGATCGTTCTGGCGTTTTATTAAATCTTTTTCTAATCCTTCGCCGAATTCTCTTGTTTTAATCTCCTGAGCATAATTCTGGCTAACGGTGTTCAATATGTCGGCATTCAAAATTCCCTGCTCAAAAATGCTAATATTTCCCTTTTTATCTCTTATTTTTAAGCTTTCGGCTTCATCACCTTTCAGATTAAGAAAGCCTAAAACATCACTGGCTGGCCATTTCCCTTGGTTGGCTAAATTATGGATAGTCAAAACAGATTTAAGATGCAACCCTACGGGGAGTCCGCTTCGCGTCCAGGAGATTTCAGATTTAGGATTTAATTTTAATAAAACGGGTAAAATAGCCGTGTGCCAATCTTGGCAATGAATTATTTCAGGCTGCCAGTCTAAATATTTAAAAATCTCGGGAATGACTTGAGAAAAAAATAGAAACCTTTGAATTTCTTTAAAAGAATCAACAAAAGCACTTTTGGCAAAATAAACTCCATTCTCGCCAAAATATTTCTCGTTTTCCAAAAGATAAACCGGAACTTTACTATCAGGTAAAAACCCCTGGTAAATATTTATAAATTCTTTTTTTGTCTTAATCTTGGAAGCTATCAATTTAAAATTATATTTATTTTCGTCAATTATTCGATATTTTGGGATAGCTATCCTAACATCAAGGCCTAATTCTGTAAGAGCTTTTGGCAAAGCCCCGATAACGTCTCCAAGTCCGCCAACTTTGGCTATCGGAGTACATTCAGAAGCCACGAATAAAATTTTTAGATTATCTCTTTTCATTTTTGAGAATACTCCTGTAAATTTTTTCATAACCTTCCGCCATTTTTTGAACAGTGAATTTTTTTTCTACCCATTTTCGGCATTCCTTTCTCGAGATTTCGGGAATTTTCTCAATTGCCTTTGCCATCTGG
>CAYHAF010000125.1:0-1768 GCA_964354555.1 uncultured Candidatus Saccharibacteria bacterium | reverse complement strand
CTTGTTTTTTTCATCTTTTCCCTCTAATTATAAGTAATACAATAAACCTTAAAAAATTAGCATTTAAATAAATTTTTGAAGTTTGTATATTTCTATTATTAATTTTTTATACCAGCTTATATTAAAAAGCTTTATTTCATATAACCTCAAAAAAGATTATTTGTCAAGAAAGCAAATAACTATTTTCTTATTCACCAAAATCATCTAAAATAGATAAATAATGAAAGAAGTCTTATTATATAAAAAATTAAAAGACAAAACTGTTCAGTGTCATACCTGCGCCCATTTTTGTGTTATTGAACCGGGGAAAAGAGGGGTTTGCGGCGTCAGAGAAAATATTGAAGGAAAATTGTACGCCTTGAATTATAAAAAAGTAATTGCAATTAATATTGACCCGATTGAAAAAAAGCCTCTTTTTCATTTTTTGCCAGGGAGTCGTTCTCTTTCAATTGCTACGGTTGGATGCAATCTAAAATGTTTAAATTGCCAGAACTGGGATATTTCCCAATCTTTTAAAGGCAAAACAGAAATCCCTGGAGATGAAATTCCGCCAGAAAAAATAGTGGAAATTGCTTTAGAAAATAAATTACCCAGCATTTCTTATACTTACACTGAACCAACAATTTTTCTTGAATATGCTTTAGAAACAATGAAACTGGCAAAAAAAGCCGGGTTAAAAAATGTTTTTGTTTCAAATGGCTTTATGTCAGAAGAATCAGCAAAATTAGTAATCCCCTATTTGGACGCTAACAATATTGATCTGAAGGGTTTTTCTGATGAATTTTATCAGAAAAATTGCGGGGCTAAGCTTAAACCGATTTTAGACACAGCTAAATTAATGAAAAAATCTGGGGTTTGGGTAGAAATCACTACTTTAGTTATCCCGACTCTATCTGATTCCGAAGAAATGTTTAAAGGAATTACTAAATTTATTAAAGAAGAATTAGGACCTGAAACGCCGTGGCACATTTCCCAATTTTCTGGAGCAATATCCTGGAAGCTAAAGCACTTGCCGGAAACGCCAATAGAATCTTTAGAAAAAGGTTGGAAGATAGGAAAAGAAGCCGGTCTAAAATATGTTTATACTGGTAATGTTTCAGGTTTATCTTCTGAAAATACAATCTGCCCAAAATGCGGTAAAATCGCAATAAATAGAACAAATTACATTATCCATCGCCACGACAAAAAAGGGAAATGCCCCAGATGTAAAGCTGATTTAAGCATAATTGAGTAAATTAAACGATGAAGTTAAGTTTAGATAAGTAAATTAACTGATTAAGCGATTGACGAAAATTATGAGTAATTCATTTAGAGACCTGAAAATTTGGCAAAAAGGTTATGAACTTTTATTAAAAATTTACGAAATTACCAGTAAATATCCTTCGGAAGAAAATTATGGATTAATCCCAGATACTAGAAGATCAGCAAATTCTATTATTGCTAATATTTCTGAAAGTCATGGACGTTACTTTTTTAAAGATAAAATAAGAGTTCTCTATATTTCCCGAGGTGAAATAGAAGAATTAAGAAGTCATTTGAGTGTAGCGCTTGGTCGAAGATATTTAACAAAAGAAGGTTTTGAATTTTTAGATAAAGAATATGAAGGCCTTGGAGTAGGACTTAATTTTTATATTCGAGAATTAGAGAAACAATATTCTTCGTCTTAATTAACTTAATCGCTTAATTATGCTTAGTTTTGCTGCTATTTGTCCCCATCCGCCTTTAATCATACCGACTATAGGAAAGCCGGAAGATTTGAAATTGGTTT
>CAYHAF010000124.1:0-1778 GCA_964354555.1 uncultured Candidatus Saccharibacteria bacterium | reverse complement strand
TTTCAAGTTATAATGTTGTTTTTCTTCTCCCCCACCTATTGTGCGCCGTGCTCTGCACAAGAATAATAGAATTAGCGCACAATAGGTGGGGGATTCGACCTTTTTTGATTAATCTCTCTTTAAATCTTAACGCTTTGATTATTCCTTAGTTGCGTCTGTATCGATTTCGTTTAGACATTTTATTTCTTCCATCCTCTCTTTGTTTAAATCAACTTTACCTTCACATTGATTTTCGTCAAATCGATATATTATTGAAGCTTTTTCTTCGGTTTCTGTTTCGGGTATGGCTGAAACAGAGCCACCTTCTTTTGATAGTCTGAATTTAGGGGTAGTAACGTTGATATTTAAGACTTCGGCTTCTCTCGGAATCTTTTCTTGAACTTCCTGACTTTTATTTGCAATTTCTAAGGCCTTTTCCTTCTTATTTTCAATTAAATGAGTGGCAGTAGGAGCTAATTTTTCTATGTTTGAGATTTTCCTTTCTTTTATATTAACTTCAGCTAAGGCGCCTTCAAATTTTTCTTCTTCTGCTATGTTTTCTTGAGGAGCTCCTTCTGACTTTAAGCTGGTGGGCGCAAAATCTTCACGCTCTTTTTTTTCTTCAGGAGGCTCTATCAAAACATATGCCTTACCATCAACTATTTTAATGTCCTTTATTGTTGATCCTTGCTGAAGCCAATCTTTAATTTCATTATTTTGAAGCGCAATTTCTTTAGCTTTGGCTAAATTATATTTTTGGGAGTTTAAATTATTAAAAATAAAGAAAAACAAAATAACGGCAATGGCGCCAGCCGGAATCAATTTTTCGAAAACATTAAAAATTTCCGCCTTTTTTCTTTCCGGATAATATTTTTTCATCAAAACCAAATTAAGCCTTTTCCTATGGCTTTTTATCTCAATTTTTGGCAAAGATATTTCCTCTAATTTTTTTATTAAATTTTCATTTTCCATACCCGGTAGGAGAATTTCGAATAGAAAATTTATTCGAAATTTTCTTGGTTAGCCCAGTAGGGTTTTTCGAAATTCCTCTACTGGGCATACTATAAATAAAACGGATTTGTAATTAATTAGTTTCAAAAAATTCATCTTTTAGTTTTTCTATTCCCCGGTGCAAAAGCGATTTTATTGTCCCTTCTTTTTTACCTAAGATTTCAGAAATTTCTTTAATCTGTTTTTTTTCGAAAAATCTCAAAACAATGACTTCCTGGTATTTTATATCTAACTTTGAAATTTTTTCTTGCGCTTTTAAAAAATCTTGATGCTTTTTTAATTCTTCCTGAGCTTCAATAAATTCCAATTCAATATTATCGGCGCTAATTGGCTCTGCAATTTTTTCCAAAGAAACTTTTTTACCTTTCTGTTTTCTGAAATAATTCACTATTTCGTTATTTGCGATTCTATAAAGCCAAGAGGAAAAAGGAATATTTCTCCATCGGAATTGCCAAAGATTTTTTAAGGCCTTTAAAAATGTTTCAGAAGTCACATCCTGGCTAATTTCAAGATTGGCCACTCTTTTTAAGATGTAGCCGAATATTTGAGAGTAATATTTTTCGTAGAGCTCACTAAAAGCTTCGGGGTCTTTTTTTGCTTTTCTAACCAGATCTCTTTCTTCGTTAAGGTTCATGTCAGCAAGTTAAGTGAAATAACCCAATAACTTTTTCTTCAATTCCTTCTTCCTCTTTAGAATCCTCTTTTAAAACATTGAAAGTCTTTACCGCTTCTTCGGTTTTATCAATAATGAGTTTTATTCCTTTTTTCTCTATTTCTTCTTTAGCTTC
>CAYHAF010000123.1:0-1796 GCA_964354555.1 uncultured Candidatus Saccharibacteria bacterium | reverse complement strand
ACCGAAAAAAATGACAATAATATGATCCCCTCCCCGCTGCTTGCAGCGGGGTATCCCACCCTTTTGAAAAAGGGTGGGACAAGTTCTTTCGGCGGCTTTCATCCCAGCCGCAGCAAGCTACGGGGTATTCCCGCCGCCGAAATAAAAAAGAATGAATTTAAAGTCATTTTTTAATTATATCCCATTCTCAGCTAAAGAAAAACAGGACTAAGTCCTGTTTTTCTTAAATCAGAAAATTAATTTTATTTAACAGCCATCGTATGTGCAACCTTCTTCGGTGCAATCGGCATGATCACAATTGCCGCTGTTTAAAGTGCCTGGAGTTATGATTATCCAAAATGTGCTATTTGAACAAACAGTGTTAACTGAAACAGATTTAACCTGAGTAGCATCAGGATATATTGAATTTATATCAGGAACACAAATATTGATATTTCCCGGATTTGGAACCAATATACCTACTTCGTTAAGAGCCGGGCTTCCACTTAAACTACAACATAATGTTGCCGCAGAAGCTATACTGGAAGCTGTCTGTTTGAAGGCTACATCTCTCGCTTTTGTCCTGGCAGGATTTATTGAAGTAAGAAAAACTGTAACTAGAATTCCAATAATAGTAATGACAACTAAAATTTCAATCAGAGTAAATCCACTTAAGTTTTCATTTAGAAAATATTTATGGTTCGGGCTTTTAAATTTTTTTCTGAAAACTTTCATTGCAGAAATTTAATCAAAGCCCGCCAAAAGCGGGCTTTGATTGTTATGCAGAAAATTTGTCAATCTTATACTCAAAATAATTCTTAATCAAGATTATAATTATATACCAACAGAAATTAGATAATTTCCCTTAACAACCAGCAGGAAGAAATGTACAACCCTGTGGAGTGCATACAGCTGACGTACAAGCACCTGTATTGGCAGTACCTGGAGTTACCGTAAAGGAAAAATTGCCACTGGCTCCGCAATCTGTACCAACTACAAAGGTGGCTATCTGCGTAACCGGAGGTACCATCGATACGATAGGCACAGAACACATATCTGCACCGGCAACAGTTAGAATACAAGAAGCAGCAGTACACTGATCGCAACACATTATTGCTGCAGGAGTCATGCTCGATGACGTGGCTTTGAAAGCTGCAGTTCTGGCCCTAACTCTGGCTGAACCCAAGGAAACTAAGACAATAGAAGCCAAAATACCAATAATGGCAATGACGACTAATAACTCAATTAATGTAAAACCTTTCTTTTCCATTTTATTTTGTTAAATAATTAATATTGTTAAGATTATTCGACTAAATTTTTGTTCTCGACCTTTTCCCCCACCTATTAAGACTCATTCTCCCCCACTAAAGTTTAGTGAGAGATTCAAGACTATCTGAAATTCTTTTTCTTAACTGTGCGTATGCTTTCTTATGCAATTTCAGAGCGCCTTCTCTTCTTTTTGCATCTTTTTCAGATTTGTACGCTTCGTAATATATTAGTTCAAATGGTCCTTTGTTTTTTGTTGTATACTTACCACCTTTCATTTCGTTATGTTCTTTTAGTCTTCTCCTTAAATCATTTGTGTATCCAACATATATTTTCCTACTAGAAATACTTTTTATTAGGTACACGTAGAACATTTAACAAGTCTTAATAGGTGGGGGATTTTTTAATTTTTGTTTCTAATTTTATTATAGCACATTTTAAAACACAAGTTGTGGAAAAGTACTAAAGCGAAGTTCCTAAACCAATCTGGTATATCGGCAATAAAACAGCAACGGCTAAACCACCGACAACAAGCCCTAAAAATATAATCA
>CAYHAF010000122.1:0-1862 GCA_964354555.1 uncultured Candidatus Saccharibacteria bacterium | reverse complement strand
AAGGTTCTAACCCCAGTAGTAGAAGCTTTGCTTCACTACGGGGCTTCGCATCGTCCGTCCCTCGGAGCCAAATTAGTTATTAGTTTTTAGTTAGTAGTTGTTAGTTAACTGTTCATCTTTGGGCGGCCTACCCCGTTAAATCTCAATAGAGATTTTTTCGGGGTTTTTTGGTAGAATAAATAAACATGAAAATAATTTCTGCCAAAAAGTCAGATTATAAAGAGCTTATGAAGCTGCTTAGCGATTTTGTCGGTGATAAAAGATACTTAAAAGCTGGTAATGATTCTTTCTTAAAATTTTTAGCCAACCCAAATTCATATACTTACCTTTTGAAAGATGATGGAAAATTAATTGGATTCATCACTTTTTCTATAAGAAAAGTGATAAGATACCCCAAACCAATCGCTGAAATTGAAGAATTATATATAATCCCAGAATACAGAGGTAGGGGTCTAAGTCAAAAGCTGATAAAATTTGTCCTGAAAAAAATAAAAAATATAGGTTGTTCAAGAATATATATAGGTTCAGAATTTAAGTGGAGAGTTGCTCATAAATTATATAAAAATACGGGCTTCAAAAAGGTAGGATATCAATTCATGAGAAAGTTGAAATAAATAAAATCGCCAATCAGGCGGTTTTTTGGTAGAATAAGGGAATGAAAATACGATTAGCCACAAAAAAAGACAGAGAACAAGTGTTGCAGCTTTTCGATGAATTTAGCACGTTTTTTAAGGCAGAGGATATTCCTTCTAAGGTAGGCGGCAAAATATTCGATGAGGTAGTATCGAGAAAGGACACAATGATATTTATAGCTGAAGAAAATAATAAATTAGTTGGATTGATTACTTTTTATCTTCTTCCTAATATTCGGCACGGGTTTAGGAGGGGTCATATTGAAGATTCTTTCGTCACTAGTAGTATGCGAGGAAAAGGAGTAGGAACGGCTTTATTTTTGGCAGTAAAAGATTATTGTATTAAGAATAATATCAAAGTAATAAAGTTAGATAGCAACCTTGAATTACCAGAGGCACATAAGTTTTATGAAGAAATGGGAGGAAAAACCACTGAAAGATTTTTTAGATTTGATTTATGATAAAAGTGCTTAATCTCGGCCAATTTCTCCTTCAATTCAGCCATATAATCCCTATTCTCTAAAATTATAAGAGAATCTTGATTCGTTAAGGAATAGATATATATTCTTGAATTAATAAGCTTTGAACTGGGGAGCTAAAAAAATCGCCAATCGGGCGGTTTTTTGGTTGACAGCGTCATTAATATTGTTATGGTGAAAGAAGAGGAAGCTATTTGAAAACAAAAGAGGAATAGATATGAATAAGTATAAAGCAGTATTGCATCTTTCACTAATTATTGTTTCTTGCTTTCTGATTTATTGGTATTGCATGTCCATAGGAAACGCTCTACTGGCTCTTTATCATGCCCCCGTCAATATGCTTATTGATTTCATAAGAAGCCAAGGATTCTGGCAGCCACCTTTGGAACTAAAAATACTTGATATTTTTTCTTTTATCGCTTGGGGAATAATTACATTATGCATAGCTCCATTTGTATCACTTGTTTTTAATATTGTTGGTGGAGATAATAATGAAAGCGAAGTTTTGGATACAGGAGAAGAGCTAGACGAATGCGGAGGACCAATCAAAAAAGATGAAGGTGAAAGCCACAACGACTAATCTTATTGCCCTTTAACATCCAAGCCCATTTATGGGCTCTTTTTTATTCCACCAAGCAAATTCTAACATCGTCCAGTCCCCGAAGCTGACAAAAATCGCCTAATGGGCGGTTTTTTGGTATGTTTTAGGCACGAACATTTTGCACTCCTAATCTAAGAGCTTGGTTAGGAG
>CAYHAF010000121.1:0-1865 GCA_964354555.1 uncultured Candidatus Saccharibacteria bacterium | reverse complement strand
CGAACCCCGGATTCGACTATGCCATAGTCGCGTGTTACCACTATACCACGGGCCCATTCTTTATCTGTGTCCCTACCAGGAATCGAACCTGGATTTAGGGTTTAGGAAACCCTCGTTCTATCCGTTGAACTACAGGGACGCCCTATACAAAATTTTGATAAATTTTAGTCGGGCAAGCTGACTAAAATTGATAATAGCAAATTCTATTCTTTTGAGCAAACAAAAGAATAGAAAGGGTTCGGGAAAACTAGGTGTTTTCCCGTATAGGAAAACAGCAAGCAGTGCTCGCGTTAGAAACCAAGAGGTTTCTAAGGAGCGGTGTTAGCCTGATTCATAGGGTTCCCGAATTTGCGAAGCAAATTGGGATAATGTAGGCGTGCCGCGACCTGGATTTCAACATAATTTTGTAATATAATAAATTAATGCCTCGTAGGAAAATTTCGAATTCCTGCGGGGAAAAATTAAATAAATTTTATTCGAATTTCACTACGGGATATGGCAGAGCATTCCAAAATAACAAAATTAGCAAAAAAACTTTGCCCGGCTGTAATTACAATCGTTGTTTCTAAAGACCTCCCGAAAGTTGAAGGTTTTTATATGTTTCCTTTTGGCGGACAAGACTTTGTCTTTCCAATGATAAAAGGTGAAGAAAAAGAAAGAACAAAAATAGGCGGCGGATCTGGCTTTATAGTTTCCCCTGAAGGATTAGTTCTGACCAGTTGCCATATCATCAATGACCCAAAAGACGAATATACTATTGTCTTGGAGCCTGATAAAAAATACCCAGCAAAAATATTGGCTCGCGACCCAATAAATGATATTGCCTTATTAAAAATAGATGGCCAAGGATTTCCTCACATAAGGTTAGGGGACTCTGACAAAATTGAGCTTGGCCAGTCAGTAGTTGCTATTGGAAACGCCTTGGGAGAATTCCATGACACGCTTAGCGCCGGAATAATCTCTGGTCTAAGCCGAATTATCACTGCAGGCAGCCCATTTTCCATGCAAGCAGAAAGATTGAGAGGGTTAATTCAAACTGATGCTGCTATTAATCCAGGGAATTCTGGAGGCCCTTTGGTGGATCTTGACGGGAAGGTTATTGGAATTAATACTGCTATGGTAATGGGAGCTCAGAGTATAGGATTTGCGATACCAATTAACTACGCTAAAAAGATTTTGGACGAAGTAAAAAAATATGGGAAATTAAGGACTCCGTTTTTAGGAGTAAGATATATCCTTTTATCAAAAGAAATGGCTGAAAAAAATAAACTGCCGGTTGATTATGGTGCCTTCGTAGTCAGGGAAACTCTAGGAGAATCAGCAATAGTTAAAGAAAGTGCGGCAGATAAAGCCGGGATAAAAGAGTTTGACATAATTTTGGAGATAAACGGGGAAAAAATTACAATAGATAATCCCCTATCTCACATTTTACAAAAATTCCAAGCTGGCGAGGAGATTGAATTAAAAATATTAAGGGAGAAGCAAGAAATAATGGCAAAAGTAAAATTAGAAGAAAAAGACCAAGCTTGCTAATAATCTCAACCAAAAAACAGCCCGCGGGCTGTTTTTTGGTTGGACTATATAATAGACTTTCTATACCCCAAAATGTTATTTAATCTCTGATAAAATATCTTTTGCTCCTTCTATGGCTTTTCCCAAAGATTCTTTTACTACAGAGACAGCCTCCTTACCTATCTCCTCAGCAGCTTCAACGGCAGCTTGTAAAGCATCATGAGTAGTTTCTACAACATCTCCTCCAATAGACTTAGCGGCATCAATGGCTCCGTGAACTGATTCAACCGCTACTTTACCAAGATCCTCTCCTGTTTCTTTAGCGCTATGAATAGCCTGCCTGACAGCGCCCT
>CAYHAF010000120.1:0-1872 GCA_964354555.1 uncultured Candidatus Saccharibacteria bacterium | reverse complement strand
TGCGCTTCATATGCGCTTCATATGCGCTTCATATGCGCTATATTTGGCTATAATCAGGCTATATATTGGCTATAATCAGGCTATATATGGCTGCATTCTAAAAGAGTGACTTGTTTGGTATCATTCTCATTATAATAATTGAATAACCAACTCTTCCAATATTTTAACGCACTAAAACCTTTTTTGTGAACTAATATTTTCCAATCTCTAACAAAACCTCGATACACCCATTTCCAAGAAGACCAAAAACGACCAATACCCTCTTTAACGAAATATCTCGCCAAATGTTTGGCTAACTTCCAACTATAAAGTTTAGCAATCCAAACAATTTTGGCGTTATGTATATCCTTCCAGGTATCAGAAAGCCATTTTTGACTAATAAATGAGCCTCTATAGACTATATGTAAATGTACTAACCCAGATTTAGTTAATTCTTTCACAGTTGAATATTCAAATTTTTTATATTTTCTCCTAATCCTTTTTTTTAAAATTTCAAAACTTCTATGGATATCTTCTGGGCTTTCTTCACTCGAAGTTAAAGTTATAACCCTTGTATAATCGTTCATTCTTTTTGCTAATTCAAAACCAGACATTACCCTATGATAAAGTCTTCTTTGTTTTCTATCCCAGCCACCCTCCAAAATTTTCGAGGATTTTTGTTCAGAAAACGGCGACTTATGACTACTATATACAAGTAAAGATGAATCACGAGGAGAGGGGAGAACTATCTCCCCTCCCTCGAAGCTCTCTTGAGCTTCTCCCACCTCTCTTTTTGATGATGAGGTATTATCGTTGAACGACTTATTGAGGAGAGCACTAAAAAACTTGGTCAAGCTAGCTATCCTCCGACATCTTTTTTTCAGTACCAGAAAGGAAGGAATAACTCTTACTTAGAATAAACCAACCAGCCAAGGTATAGGTGCAAGAAACAGACTTACCGATAGATCCATCAAGAATAACGCTAACTGAAGCATTTTTACGCAAACTTTTTAATACAATAGTGTTATGTATTTTCAAATGAGAGCCCCCAGCAAGCTCTTAATTTTGTTTGGTTGTTAAGATCGGATCTTAACTTCCAAACAGAGGGTTTTTTTTTTTTATTTTTTATTATCACTCTTTGATTTACTTAAATCTTTTAAAACGTTTTTATCTAATCTTCTTCATCGTCTCCTTCAAATTCTTCGTCTTCCTCATCTTCTTCTAAATCTTCTTCCTCGTCAAATTCAACCCCACAATAAGGACAAAAAACAGAATCTTCTGGAATTTTTAATTCACATTCATTACATATCACAACATTTTCTTCATTTTTCACTTTTTTCACTTCCAAGGATTTTAAGGCTTTTGAAATAATTTGAGCCATAGGAATATCTTGACGTTCACTAATTTTTTTTAATCTATCATAATCTCTTTCACTCAATCTTACAGCTTTACCCAAATTTCCATTACCTTTAAGTACACAATTTGTGCACTTAATATATAAGCTTTATCGTATAAAAAATATATTCATTTTTAGATATATAGTACTTAAGCACTTAAATCAATATCCTTATAAGCTAATATGTACATATTATATATAGGTATAAGCAAATTTTTAGGTGAATAAATAATGACATTAAAAATGAATATAATCGTTGAAATAGGGCGATTTGCTTACTGGTATACTCCTTAGCGTGACAGCGCGTGTAAAATATTAAAAACTATTTCCTTATGTTAACACTATTTCCTTATGTTAACACTATTTCCTATATAGTAGATATCGTTTTTAATTCTAACTTTTATAAAAATAAAATAATTTTATGCTTCATATGCGCTTCATATGCGCTTCATATGCGCTTCATATGCGCTTCATATGCGCTATATTTGGCTATAATC
>CAYHAF010000119.1:0-1872 GCA_964354555.1 uncultured Candidatus Saccharibacteria bacterium | reverse complement strand
AGTTAATCAAATCCTGGCATGACACCTGCGTTAATGTTGGCATTACTGGTGACAAGGCAGCTTTTGAGTCCATATTGACTTTATTTTCTGATAATCCACGTCGTAGGGACGAAAGGAATATAATTCTTGGCAAAAGGCCAACATTACCATTTAGGGATTTTAAAGGAGACAAGAACGCAGAGATACGGCGAATTCTGTTGGCAATGGTAAAAGATGGACTATTAAAGCTAGAAATTGAGGACGGTAAGAAATATTATCGTGTATAAGGATATAAGGCTTGTATAAGGTGGCCTTATACAGGCTCAAGCCACGGTACGTAAGGCTTATAGAATATATGTATAATGTATAAATAAATAAATAAATAAATAAATAAATAAATAAATAAATAAAAAACAGAGAGACACTAATGAAAATTTTAACTCACACACACGCACACAAAGGTATACCTTATACATCTTATACAAACGCCTCTAGGCCACGGCTGGCGTGGCTTAAGCCTGTATAAGAGGCTATTACACAGTATAAAGAAACTATTAATACAACTAGGAAATATCGTGGCAATTAAAGCAAAAATCGATGGAAAAATAGCAAGAGTTGGAGAGGTTAAGCAATCTGCTGGCGGCAAAGGGTATTATTCATTTGCTGTTAGTGTTTGGGATGTTAAAGAAAACCGCGCAGAATACGTTCAGTGCGTCGTTTTCGGCGAAGCAGTAGGTGACATAGCCAAACTTGAAAAAGGCGCTGAAATCACGATTTTGGGCGAATTACGGCTAGTTTTATATACTGCTAAGGATGGAAGTAGCAAGCAAGCTTTAAATTTGACCGTGGATAGGTTTATTTCATTGTAAAGTAAAAAAAGACTTTACATTTTAGTTTTTTTGTCTATAATATTTACCAAGGTTAGGGATTTCCCCTAACCTAACTAACTGGAGAGACTAAAATGTTTACACAACAAAATACAGATGGATACACAGTAGAAGAATTAGAAATTCTCAATAAAGAGCTTGAAGAAATACTTTCAGGTTTAGAAAATGGTAGCGATGAATACCAACAGGTTGAGAAAGCATTTCATGATGAAGTTTCAAGGCGTTGATACCATAATTGAAGAAATCTTATAATCACATGCCAAGGATGGCAATTGACAAAAACTAAAAAATCAACTAGCCTAGTAAGAAAATTCTTACAGGGCTATATTATGTCAATTTTCAAAAGCCTTTTACAGGGCAATATCGTCAAACATCCGGCAGGAGTAAAAATAGCACAGAACTGGCTTAATGTTTTGATTCCTGCTTCTGCGCTTATTTCTTCTCTGGTTCCATCGCTACAACCCTATCTAACAGAGCAAAACATAACAACTTTGTTTTCGTTGCTTTGTGCGGTTAATGTGGTTTTCACAACTGCTTCAACTGATAAAATCGGATTATGAGCCAGGAAGTTATTAACTGGATAATCGCAGCTCTCGGAGTTATGGTCGGCGCAATTGTCAAAGTCATGTGGGATAGCCTAAAAGCACTACAAGAAACAGATCAACGACTAGCCGATAAAGTTGCCAATATTGAGATTTTAGTGGCAGGTAACTATGCAACCCGGGATCATGTTGATTTTGTTTTTAGAGAACTAAGTACGGCTCTTTTCAGGAAACTTGACAAGATCGAAGAAAAACTAGACGGGAAAGCCGATAAATGAAAGCAAAAGACCTTAAGAATTTGATTAAAAACCTACAGGACGATGACGAAGTTCTGGTATCAGTCGATAACTATGGCTTTGCAGGAGAGTTTGAATTAACTACTGCTTATGTTGAAAAAGACGCGCCGGGAAGAGGGTTGGATGATCCTCCTTATATCGAATCAACTCAAGACGCAACCGGATCCC
>CAYHAF010000118.1:0-1873 GCA_964354555.1 uncultured Candidatus Saccharibacteria bacterium | reverse complement strand
TAAATTGTAATTAGGAATCCTGAGACCTATTGTTTTTTTATTACCAAAGATAATTCTTGGCAATCCGCAGTTTTGTTTCCGTTTTAATACTATTGTAACTTTCCCCGGCCAAACTATTTTTAAAAATTTTTCTTTCTCTTTATCTATAAAGGCCAGATTTTTTGCCATTTCTATATCTTTCACAAAAATCGGAATCGGCTTCGCTTTTGGACGTTTTTTTATTTTAAAAAGTTTCTCCACTGACTTTTTATTCGTTGCGTCGCACAAAAGCCCATAAACCGTATCAGTCGGACAAATTATGACTTTTCTTTCTTTTATTGTTTTTACGGCTATTTTTATTATCTTATCAAAATTTTTCTTAGTGATTTCAAAAACTTTCAAGTTGTTAGTTATTAGTTGTTAGTTGTTCAACTGCTAATTTTACAGCCCCAATTACCGGTTTTTTCTGAGGCTTTAAAAACTCGGGTTTTTTAGCTATTTTTTTTACTTCCTTAATGAAAGTTTTAGAAGCAATTTTTGAATCAAACATCCCACCAACTAAAACTATTGGAAATTTTTGTTTCTGAAAACTTAATTTTTTAATTACAGTTATGGCAGATATCGCTAACTCTTTCCCCGCTTCTTCCATTATTGATTTAGCAATTTTATCTCCTTTATTAGCGGCCTTATCAACAATTCTCGAAACCAAAGAAACTTGGTGAATCGAATCTTTAGAATAAACTTTTTTTAATAAATCTTCTTTACTTTTCAACTTCCATTCTTTAAAAATTAATTTCGTAATCAAGGTTGTTTTTTCTCTTCCGTCTAGCTCTTTATAGAACGCCTGGAATCCTTTTTGGCCTACCCAAAAACCTGAACCTTCATCAGCTAACCAGCCCCAACCACTTGATTTAGCATCTTTATCCCCTCGCCAACCACGACAGACGCAACCGGTTCCAGCAATCAAAACAATGCCATCTTTTTGATCTGTTCCTGAGCGAAAAGCAACTTTCTGATCCGAATCAATAATAACCTTACCTTTTTTAATTTGAGCAATTTTTTTATTATTTAAAATTTCTTTTTTTATCTCGTGTTTTTTATTCTTGTATTCTTCCTTTTCTACCGTCGGCAATCCAATAAAAGTTGATAAGATTTTTTTATTTTTTATTCCTTCTAAAACTTTATAAATTGCTTCTGCTACATTTTGAGCCGTTTTTTGAATTCCAATATTTCGAGGACTAGCGGGGCCGGATTTTGCTATTTTAAAAATTTTTCCACGCAAATCAGCTAAAGCTGCCTCGGTTTTTGTCCCTCCACCATCAACTCCAATCACATACCTTTTTTTGCCGCCTTTTAATTTTTTTTCTTCTGTCATTAATTTAATTTTAACAAAAAAATAGGCACTAAACCAATTTTTGATGCCTGTTTCTAAAACAAATAACGTTCTTTGGGGCGGGGGCTTTTCGATCCCAACCGCCAGGAGCAGCCTCCTTGTGAAATCCTCATTGACGCCTTCTATTATTCCCTTGACCCCGTCCCAAGGGACGGGGTTTTAAAAAGTAGACGTCAATTAAAAATCCTTAAATCGTATGAGTAGAAAGTATGTTTTCTCCGGCTATTAATCCGGTTACTGCCGCCCCTACTATTCCTCGACTTACTCCCGATCCGTCCCCTACAGTATAAATATTGGAGATATTAGTTCTCATTGCCTTATCAACTTTAATCTTTAAAGAATAGAATTTTATCTCCGGAGCATAAATTAATGTTGAATCTTCGGCAATACCTGGCAAAAATTTATCAAGCTGATCTAAAGCATCTATAATATCATCTATCACTCTGCCAGGATAAGCCAAGCTTATATCCCCCGGAATAGCTGTCTTTAAAGTAGGCTGAA
>CAYHAF010000117.1:0-1878 GCA_964354555.1 uncultured Candidatus Saccharibacteria bacterium | reverse complement strand
ACAATTCACCAATTAATTAGAAAAGGCAGAAAAAAAATTATAAAGCGGAAAAGAATGCCGGCTTTGAAATTTGGGTTTAATCCTAAGACAAATCGACCGGCTCATTTCCTTTCTCCTTTTAAAAGAGGCACATGTCTTAAGGTTTTTACTGTTACTCCCAAAAAGCCAAATTCGGGATTAAGAAAGGTGGCCAGGGTTCGTTTAACTAACGGCATGGAAGTTTCTGCTTACATTCCGGGCGTTGGCCATAATTTGCAAGAGCACTCAACGGTTATAATCCGAGGAGGCAGGGTAAAAGATTTGCCGGGAGTGAGATATCATATTGTAAGAGGGATGCTGGATACATCCGGCGTTGAAGGAAGAAAACAAGAAAGATCAAAATATGGGGTTAAAAAAGCCCAGTAGAAGAATTTTGGCAGGATTTTATATATAAAATCTATTATAAATAAGCTAAAATTCTCTACTGGATTAGTCCCGTAGTGAAATTTGGCTTTTGTTGTAGTAATACTTCATTTTATGAAGTATCTGCCAAATTTCACTACGGGGAAAAGTAGTATGGCCAGACAAAAAAGAGAAAAAAGAAATATTTTGCCAGATACGGTTTATACCAACGTTATCGTTGCTAAATTTATTAACCAAGTAATGCGCCAAGGCAAAAAAAATATCGCCAAGAAAATTGTTTATGGCGCTTTTGATATTTTGAAAGAAAAAACAAAAAAAGAACCTTTAGAGGTTTTTGAAAGAGCAATTGAAAATGCCAGTCCTATTTTGGAAGTAAAACCAAAAAGAATAGGGGGAGCCACTTACCAGGTTCCGCGGGAAGTTCAGGGTGACAGAAGGATGACCTTAGCTTTTCGTTGGATACTCAGAGCAGCTAGAAACAGAAAAGGAAAACCAATGCTTGAAAAATTAGCCGATGAATTAATTGAAGCATCAGAAAACAGAGGACCAGCAATAAAAAAGAAAGAAGATACCCACAGAATGGCAGAGGCTAATAGAGCCTTTGCTCATTTCGCGTGGTAACGCGAAATGACACAGGATGGGTCGGAAGGATTGAGTATCCTTCCGTGTTGGAAAAACAGGATTTCGCTGAAAGCGAAAACGTTAGAAACCGAAGGTTTCTAAGGAGCGGAACGAAGCCACGAAGTGGCGCTCGAGCGAAGCGAGAGAAAGTGAAGCGACCATTTAGCCTGGCAGTAAGTTCGGCAGACTATTCAAGGAGCACGGCGTCGGCTAAATACTAAAATAAAAGCTTGATTCTGCCGCGCCTATTACTCGCCCCGCCTTCTATGCTGTGTTTGATTGTACGGCTTAGGGGGCGGGGCTGTGTAATGCTCCTTTCATAGTCTCCCGAACTTATTCATAAGAAAATCGTTCTTTGGAAAATAAAAAAAGAGGGAATTAGTTTTAGATTGGAGCCCTCTTTGATTGCACGAACCTTTGATTAGGTCCATTCAATAGTCTTTTTTAAAAAGTGCCAATGCTATTTTTAGTGAAATAATATGTATTGTCACTCCGATTAGTAGTAAACAGATTCCTGCGATGATGAATTCTGTCATGAACATCAGAAATGGCGATAGAAACATGAGCAATGATGCAATAGCTGAGGGTATGCGGGCAATTCCTTTACGATCCAGAGGATTGAATAAGATTATAACTACAGTAATTATACAGTCCCAAATTTCTTCTTTCATTATTTCACCTTTCCTTATCAATTAAAATATTTTAAAAGATTATTGTCAATAGTTTTAAATCTTTTTAAATTATAATTTGTTTAAAAATTAAAAATTCGAAATTAAAAATTAAGTAATATGCCTCGTTTATATCCAATTGAAAAATATAGAGATATAGGAATTATTGCCCATATTTCAGCCGGGA
>CAYHAF010000116.1:0-1889 GCA_964354555.1 uncultured Candidatus Saccharibacteria bacterium | reverse complement strand
TAATGATAAAATACTTTTTCATTTTATATTCATCCTTGCCCCGTAGTATCCTGAGTCAAGCGAAGGATTACTACTGGGGTGGCAGCCAAAAGTAATGATAAGATATTTCATACCCAGTAGGAGAATTTCGAATGAAAAATTTCTCCGAAATGTTCCTGATTAGCCCAGCGGAGCTGTTCGAAATTCCTCTACTGGGCATATTTGTTATTCTACACTAAAAAACGGCCTTCAGAAAGGCCGTTTTTTGTTCCCGTCTTGAAATTGATGCAGTTTTTCGTTAGAATAGAAGAATAATTAATTTTAAAATAATATGACAATTAAAATTATAGCCACCGGCGGAACGTTTGATAAAGAATATGGTGAAATAAAAGAAAAATTGATTTTTAAAGAAACGCACTTGCCAGAAATATTAAAACGAGGCAGGTGCCTGCTCGATGTTGACGTGAGAACAGCAATGTTGGTTGATAGCTTGAACATGACCGATGAAGACAGAAAAATTATTGTAGAAACATGTAAAAAATACAAAGAAGATAAAATAGTCATTACCCATGGCACAAGCAGAATGGTACAAACAGCAAAATATTTAGCAAAGAAAATTAAAAATAAAACAATAGTTTTAACCGGAGCAATGCTGCCTTATGTCTTTGGCAGTTCCGACGGTTTATTTAATTTAGGATGTGCCTTAGCTTTTATTCAAACTCTGCCGCATGGAGTCTATATCACTATGAACGGACGATATTTTAAATGGAACAACGTTAGGAAAAATGAGTCAGCTGGCATATTCGAAAAATTAAAATAAATATTTTGTATAATTTAATTAAGAAAAAAAAAGAGCATAATTGCTCTTTTTTAGTACTTTATCCCTGATGGCCGCAATATTTGACAAATTATATGTATCTGCTATAATCAAGATATTGAAATAGGATAGCTCTTTAAATAAAATAAAAAAGGGTTAAGAAAGTTACATTGTCTCCGAATTATTCATTACAAATTAGTGGATAGTTCGGAGACAACGTAAATGGAAAAGATGTTCATTTTGAGAGAAAGAATACCAAATGTTGGCGACAGAACCGCAACTAGACATGACCTGGCTATAATTCCAGTTTCCGACCTGACAGAAGCCACAGCAATACTGGCAAAAATAGGAGCTGAAATAAAAACTGACGAAAAACTAGTAGACAGCTGTTTAGGCAGCGACTATTGGACTTGCTATCAAGTTCAATTTACTCTTCAGGCAGTTATGGATTCTAAAGCATGGGAAGAAGTCACACACGACCCGGCTACTCTAACAAGAACCTTCCTAACGAAGATCGATGGTATACCGACTCAAATATCATTCAGAAGATCCGACGGCAATGCCGAAAGCGAGTACTTCCTAGTTGAAATACCTGTGTATTCATAAAAACCAAATCCTCCAACCCTTTTTTTCTTCTTCGAGGTCATAAAGTAATTTGTGATTTGGAAGAAGAAAAATATCAACCAAAAAGCCGCGTTCGCGGCTTTTTGGTTGATATTTAAATTATTTTTTCTCTTTAATTTCCGTACTAACTTTTTCTGATAATTCATTTATTTTCATCATTCCTAAGTTTTTATTTTTTGATCTTACGTTAACAGATTTTTCTTTGATTTCATTGTCGCCGACAACCAGCAAATAGGGGATTTTTTGGATTTCTCCCTCCCTTATTTTTTTAGAAACAGTTTCATTTTCATTTTTAATTTCTATCCTTAAATCAGGATTTACTTTCAGCAGTTCCTGTTCAACTTCTTTTGCGTATTCTTCATGCCTTGAACCAATCGGGATTATCCATATTTGAACGGGTGATAACCACAAAGACAAAGCTCCGGCATAATGTTCCAGCAGGTTCCCGATAAATCTTTCAACAGACCCC
>CAYHAF010000115.1:0-1901 GCA_964354555.1 uncultured Candidatus Saccharibacteria bacterium | reverse complement strand
ACAATTACAGGGAGCTAAGCGACCGGTTTGTAAAAATCGCCCTTCGGGCGATTTTTGTTTTACTGCGGGGCTGGCAGAACTAAATCCGACGGCTCAGGAACAAAGAATGGGTGCTAAATTTTTTCAAAATCAGGATATTACTACCCAAACTTTGCTTTAACGTGTTTCACTATATCATCCAAATCCCAATCGGACTTAACCAGGTAGTCAGATTTGCTTACCCCTACTGCATCACTAATATGTTTGATATCGTCTAAATTAGTTAAGAATATAATCGGCACATTGGTGCCAGCTTTTTTTAGTTTCTGAGCCATAGTGATACCGTCAATTTTAGGCATTTTAATGTCCAAAATAAGCAGGTCGGGCTTTTCTTTTTCTGCTACGATCAAGCCCTCTTCGCCATCTAAAGCAGTTACCACAGAAAATCCCTCTTTCTTAAATTTTTCTTGAAGGGCTGAAAGAAGGTCTGCATCGTCTTCGGCAATTAAAATTTTTTTATTTAGTTCGGTCATAATGGGTTACCAATAATTTTTTGGCCAGGGCGAGTTTTCGGCCCATGAAAAGGCAAGGCAACCCAAAAAGTTGTTCCCTCGCCCTCTTTGCTTTTGAACCAAATTTTACCCCTCAAGGCATCGACCATTGCCTTAGTAATATAAAGTTCCAAGCCAGTTCCTTCCGAATGTTCCCTAACCACATTATCTCCTCTGAATAATTTTTGGAAAACTTGGTTTTGTTGTTTTTCGGGAATTCCGATTCCTGTGTCTTTAATTCTGATAATAATCTTTCTATCTTTTTTTTCCATCGTAGAAGTAATCTTGCCTCTGGCTGGGGTGTATTCAATGGCATTGCCAAAAAGATTTTGAAAAACCATCCGGATTAATACGGGGTCAGTAGAAATTTTTGGCAGCCCCTCCGGTATCTTAACAATAACCTCTTGCTTTTTTTCTTGCCAAATAAGCGATTGTTCTTCAATAATCTCTTTAAGCAGTTTACCAATATCAGTCGGTTTGGGATTAATGGCAAAAATGCCCATTTCAATTCGAGAAACGTTTAATAAATTCCTCACCAGGTCAATCATTCTTTCGTTTCCTTGATTAACTACTCCAAGATATCTTTTTTGTTTTGGGGTTAACTTCCCGGCCTCCCCTTTTAAAAGCATCTTTGAATACCATTTCACAGAAGTAAGGGGAGTGCGCAACTGATGAGAAGCCAAAGAAACAAGTTCGCTCTTCGTTTTGTCAATTTTCTTTTGTTCTTCTAACTTTCTTCTGACTTCCTTTATTGCTTTTTTTACAAGAGTTGCCTTTGTTTGCGACGCTCTCAAGCTAGTAATGTCTTCTATAACAAGAAGAATCAATGGGTTAGAAACATTTTTGAAGATCCCTGCTTTTTCATAAATCTGACGGCCGTTGAGCAGCATTATTTTTCTTCCAATTTTTGGGAAACTATGTTCAATATAAAAATTTCTGAAATAGGTTTTCTTTGGTATAATTTCTTCTAAAAGCTTCTTTAATTTAGGAATATTCCATTGACCTTCTCCTAAGTCATAAATGAGCTTATTTTTCGTCTCTCTTGTTGAAACTTGGAATTTTTGGTAGAAAAATTTATTTGCCGCGATCACCCGCAATCCAGAATCAAGAATTAGGAAAGGAGTCGGTGCCGTATCTACAACGGTTTTGACAAAAGTCCAAGCGGTCTCCTCTAATCGCTTTATTATTTTGTTCTCGGCTAATTTATTATTTTCTTTTTTTGCTTCTTTTTTATCTTTCATAGCTCATTTATTTTATTTGGTTTAACCATTATTTAATTATATCATACTGGAAAAAAAATAGAAAAACTATTTCAAAATCTCTCCAACCTGCCATTGTTTAATGGGAAATGGCTAAGAGTGGAAATTGGCT
>CAYHAF010000114.1:0-1952 GCA_964354555.1 uncultured Candidatus Saccharibacteria bacterium | reverse complement strand
CTCATAAACTTAAAGATACCCTTTTGGGGTATTTTTTAAGTTTATTAAGATTGACGCGCTGAGAACCCGCGTCCCTGAATTCCGAGTGGAGCGAGGGAATGTCCTTCGGGTAACTCTTCGATTCCCGTCTCCCGCTCAAATCAAAAGCGCCTTTTGGCGCTTTTGTAATTTCTAATTCCTAATAACTAATTTCCAAATTAATTTTAAATAACTTAATACTTAAAGTCGTTTTTTGTATTCGTATATTCGTAAGTATTCGTAATTCGTAGGGTTATTTCGCGTACTCAGTTACCCGGCTCTCCCTTATAACATTAACCTTTATTTCTCCCGGATATTTCAATTCCTCTTCAACTCTGTTGGCAACTTCTCTGGCCAGTTTTTTGGCCTGAAAATCATCAATTTCTTCCGGTTTGACAAAAATTCTGATCTCTCTGCCAGCCTGCAAAGCCCAGGCTTTCTTAACTCCTGGAAAGGAAAGAGCTATTTTTTCTAATTCTCCTAATCTTTTTAAATAATTTTCCAAAGTATCTTTTCTCGCGCCCGGCCTTCCTCCGGAAATAGCATCAGCAGTCTGGACTATAACTGCTTCCAAGCTCTCATAAGGATATTCTTCATGATGGGCTTTGACTGCGGTTATCACTTCTTTTTCCGCTTCAAATTTTTCCAGAATTTTAATTCCAATATCTGTGTGAGAACCCTGTATTTGATGGTCAACTGCTTTTCCAATATCATGTAATAACCCGGCTTTTAAAGCCACCTGGGGATTAGCACCTATTTCATAAGCCAAGGCTTGGGCTAAATGGGCGACTTCTATTGAATGCAATAAAACATTCTGGCCGTAGCTCGTCCTGAATTTTAATCTTCCTAAAAGCTGGATAAGTTTTGGATTTAAGCCATAGATTCCAACGTCATAAATTGCCTGGTCTCCGGCTTCTTTTATTTTTGCGTTAATTTCTGTTTCGGCTTTCTGAACCATTTCTTCAATGCGAGCCGGCTGTATCCTTCCGTCTTGGATTAATTTTTCCAGAGCCACTTTTGCAATCTGTCTTCTTATCGGGTCAAAAGCAGTAATAACCACGATTTCCGGAGTTTCGTCAACCACGATTTCCACGCCGGTCAGTTGTTCCAAAGTCCTTATATTCCTCCCTTCCTTTCCTATAATCCTGCCTTTAATTTCTTCAGAGGGCAGGCTGACAATGGTTGTGGTTGTCTCTTGCACCTGGGAAATAGCGCATTTTTGGATTGCTAAAGTCAGTATTTCTTTTGCCTTGGCTGAAAACCTGTCCTGGCCTTCCTGTTCTAATTTCCTTGTTTTATCTAAAAAATCTTTTTGGTATTCTCTTTCCAAGCTTTCAAGATACTGTTTCTTTGCTTCTTCTTTTGATAATCCGGAAATCTGCTCCAGTTTCAGCTGGGCTTCATTTCTGAGGTTTTCTATGTTTTCTTTTATCTCTTTTAGTTTTTCTACTTTCTGCAAGAAGTCCTTTTGTTTTGTTTCATAATCTGAGATTCTTTCTTCCAGCATGTTCTCTCTTTTTAATAGAAGTTTTTCCGTTCTGAATATTTCCTGCCGCCTCTGGTCCACTTCTTTCTGGGATCTGTCAATTATTTTCTGGGCTTTTTCCTTGGCCTGATTTATTATATTCTCAGTTTCTTCTTTGGCCTGAGAAATCCTCTTTTGGATTTTGGCCTCTATTGTCGCATAATCTCTTTTGGCTATCGATTGGCGGGCAAGATATCCTAAAATCGCCCCGATTCCTAAACCAGACAAACCCACCAAAAGTAAATTTAGTGATACCATGTTCTAAGTTGGAAATTTGGGTACTCAATCCCCCACCATTTATACTGGATTTCAGATTGAGTTTTGGAGTCTTACTAAAAATACAAAAATTATAGAAAGTATTGAAAATCCACATAAGATTGGTGGGGGACTAAATGACCAAAAATTCAAA
>CAYHAF010000113.1:0-1967 GCA_964354555.1 uncultured Candidatus Saccharibacteria bacterium | reverse complement strand
TTTTCAAACACCAAATCAATTACTAAAATGTTTCCAAGCTATTGGATAGAAAACGTACCTACCTTCTCTTTATATGAGTAAAATGTCTTTTGGTAGTTTACGTCTATAAAAATACGGCCAAATTTTTGGCCGTTAATACCATTTACGAGGTTTTTTAGTGCAGATGTTGAAATCCTTATTATAATCATCACAAGACCAACAATGTTCCTCCTTTTCTATTCTTTCTCTTGTTCTAGGACAATATACTTTTGTCATCTTTACCATCTATGATCGTTTGTAAGCGAGCTTTTCTATTGCAAAACAAATAAGATAATTTGTAAATACTAAGAACATAATTATTAATAGACCTTTCTTTTTTTTAATTCAAGATTTTTGTCAAATTCGTATGCTATCATTCCAGCAAAAGGGACTTCAACATTAATAATATCATCTTTAGTTATTTTTTCTATGTATTTTATTATTGCCCTAAGCGAATTATGGCTTGATACTACCAAGACATTTCTTCCTTTTTTTAGATCTTTCTCAATATATTTTTTATAAAATGGGGCTGTCCTTTTTATCACGTCTTTTAAACTTTCGGCTCCAGGAGGGGCAATATCGTAGCTTCTTCGCCATAAGTGAACTTTTTTCTCTCCATATTTTTTAATTGTTTTTTGTTTATTTAAGCCCTGCATCTTTCCGTAATATCTTTCGTTTAGGGCGTCCGAAAGAAAAACGGGAATATAATTTTTATTTAATTCAGTAAAATTACCCCAATCTCTCATTTTTCCTTTATCTAGATGTATAAAGATAGGATACTTTTTATTAGCGAACTCTAAAATTATTCCTACAGTACGTTGGTTTCTATATAATGGGGAAGAATATATTGTATCTATTTTAAATTGGAATATTTTTTTAGTGATCTTTTTGGCTCTTTTTTCTGTCCCTTTCATTAAAGGAACATCGACCCAACCGGAAAATCTATTTTCTAAATTCCACTGAGATTTTAAGTGTCTTAGTAAAAAAAGTTTAGGCATATAGTTTTATTTTAAGTTAAATTCTTCCTCAATTTCTAATAATCTATTATATTTTGCCACTCTTTCGCCTCGAGTCGGAGCTCCGGTCATTAAAAATCCATTACCGAGTCCGACTGCCAAATCGGCAATAAAAGTATCACAAGTTTCACCGCTTCTGTGTTTAACAAAAACTTTCCAATTATTTTTAATAGCCAGTCTGGCGGCTTCTATTGCTTCAGAAACTGTTCCAATTTGATTGGGCTTCAATATTAAACCATTACAAGCATCTTTTTTTGCAGCTATTTTAATTCTTTCGGGATTCGTAACTAATAGATCATCTCCGATAATTACCACTTTTTTTCCAAATCTTTTCTTAATTTCAATAAAGCCTTTCCAGTCTTCTTCAGAAAATGGATCCTCTATTGCATAAATCGGATACTTTGAAAAAAGAACTGAATAAAATTCCAATAATTTTTCTGAGCTTAATTTCCCATTCTCAAAATCATATTTTCCATTTTTATAAAAAGACGAGGCAGCTACATCAAGAATAATCTTTACTTTGCCTTCATAGCCCGCCTGCTTTATGGCAACCATTATAATATCAAGCGCATCTTTTGCTTTATTGATCGGCGGCGTAAAAGCTCCTTCTAATCCTACGCTGTTGGATCCTGTTCCATATTTTTGGATTAAAATTTTACCAAGCGTGTGATAAATCTCAGTATTAATCCTTAGTTGCTCTCTGAGATACGGTGCATTATTGAATATCATGAATTCCTGAATTTTCAGATCTCCCCTGCCGTGCAGTCCACCTTCTAAAAGTAAAATACAAGGCTTTGGAAGTGATGGTTTTTGGCCTGAAATTTTTGAAATCAATTTCCAAAGTGGTAAATCTTCAATTTTTGCAAAAGCTCTGGCTACTGCAATTGAAACTGCTAAAATCGCATTGGCTCCAAGATGAGATTTGTTTTTTGT
>CAYHAF010000112.1:0-1971 GCA_964354555.1 uncultured Candidatus Saccharibacteria bacterium | reverse complement strand
TTGTCGGATCTTTACCGGAAAATGATCCGCCGCCAACTGGAATTCCTCCGCCATAACCGTCAACAACGATTTTTCTGCCGGTCATGCCAGAATCAGAAACCGGGCCTCCGATAACAAAACGGCCGGTATTGTTTACATAGAATCTCGTTTTTCTATCTAAATATTCTTTGCAAACAGGCTTTATAACTTTTAAAATTACATCTTTTTTAATTTTTTGAGTTGAAACATCAGGGTCATGTTGGGCACCTATTATTACATTATCCAATCTTTTTATATTTCCATTTTCATATTCAATCGTGACTTGAGACTTACCGTCTGGCCTCAAATAAGGAATAATATTTTTCCTTCTGACTTCAGCCAACCTCATCGCTAATTTATGAGCCAGCATAATTGAGAGTGGCATAAATTCTGGAGTTTCGTTTGTGGCGAAACCCGACATTCCGCCCTGGTCTCCTGCTCCTTGTTTTTTGCTCGCTGTCTTTTTGACCCCACGGGCAATATCTGGAGATTGGCCATGGATTGTGTTTAAAACCGCAACTGAATGATAATCAAACCCGTATTCGGGCTTATCGTATCCAATGTCTCTTATAACTTCTCTTGCTAAATTATTAGTATCAACCCAGGTTTTAGTGGTGATTTCTCCGCCTACTATTACATAGCCCATGCTTATAAAAACTTCGCAAGCCACCCTGGCGAATTTATCATCTTTTAAAACAGAATCTAAAACAGCGTCAGCTATTTGGTCTGCCACTTTATCTACATGTCCTTCGGTTACTGATTCTGAAGTTACTAAAGTTTTTTTCATATGCTTTTTTATGATTTACCCTGTTAAATGCCGCTTCGCGGCAACCCAGCCCTTTTCAAAAGAGCCGGGTTATTTAACAGGGTAAAAGTTTTTAACTAATCTTTTTTGAGCTTCGGCTTTCTCCTGGATAGAAATTTTGCTTTTTTTAATCCCTCTTTCTATTATCTCTAAAGTTTTGTCATATGTCGACCTGGAAACAGGGAAGGGTGTGCCGTCTTTTCCGCCATGAGCAAAAGAATATCTGGCCGGATCATCGTATGAGGGCTTGGCTCCATAAATTATTTCTGAAACAAGAGATAAGGCTCTGATAGTTCTAGGCCCTACTTCTTTTGTAGTCAACAATTCTTCAAAGTTATTTGGTTTTAAAAAGTGGGCTTTTTCTATAGTCTTTTTTAATCTTTTTAAATTAAAATTTTCTTTTAAAACCGGATGCCAGTGAAATTCCAAATTTTTTAGTTCTACTGTGGCAAATCCCGGCAGTCTTTTTTGTTTTGTCAAGGAATCTGATTTCTCAAGGATTAAACTAATATCTCTTAAAAAAGTTTTTGGTTCTTCTTTGACCAGTCCCGTGGAAATTTCTTTATTTTTTTTGCTTTCTTTTGCTATAAGATTTAATGGTTTTCCTATTAATGCAGAAATGATTCCGGAATGCGGTTCTTCTGTGAAATCAGGTTTGCCCTGATTTTTTTGGATGATTGGCGAATACCAGTGATATCTTCTGGCAGTTTGGTTTTGGGTATTCATTCCCTGTTGGATTACTGCCCAATTTCCATTTTTGGTAAATAAAAAATTATGATGATAAATTTGGTATCCTCCTTGGATTAAAGCAGAATCAACTTTAGCTGCTGTTTTTGAGGCATAAATTAATTTATCGCTAAATTGGAAACCGCGGGATAATCCATAAGTATCAATTTCTTCAGGCGTTTTTCTGGAAGTCTTGCCTTTTCCTCCGCAAATATAAACACCCAAGCTATCCTGAATATCAAAAAGAGCCACTTTCAAAGCGCCCAAAACCGTTGTGGTTAATCCAGAGCTGTTCCAGTCGAAACCTAAAACACAGCCCAAACTTTGAAACCAGATAGGATCTGAAAGCCGTCTTAAAAATTCCTCAGGCCCGAATTCTTCAACAATGGTTTCAGCTATTGCTCTTCCCAGTTTTTTCATTC
>CAYHAF010000111.1:0-2018 GCA_964354555.1 uncultured Candidatus Saccharibacteria bacterium | reverse complement strand
TTAAACAATGAATCAACAACCCAAATTATCCCCATATTAATTACTAAACTGAAAATGCCAAAGCTCAGGATTCTCAAAGGCAATGCAACTGTTTTTAAGATAGGTTTTATAAAGAAGTTAAGTAATCCTAAAATTGCGCCAGCAAGTAAAAGAATCTGTTTCGGGCCAGTAAATTCCACACCGTTTACCAATCTAGTAGCTAACCAGATTGCTAAGATCCCGGTTATTATTTGGAGGAATAGTTTTTTCATCTAATTAAGATATTAACAGAAAAAGTTAGAGAAGTCAACTTCTGGAGAAAATTATTTGAATATTTCATTCTGTCTTAATTTTTTATGATAACTAAGTGCAAATCTGTGGGCTTCATCACGCAGTTGCAAAATTAGATTGAATATTTCTCTTGATAAATTTTTCAAAAAAAATTGTCGTTCTCCTTTAACAAAAAGCTTATTTTCTTTTTTGGCTATGGCGATAACTGGGATATTTTTATTTTTTATAACTGATTTTGCGATATTGAGCTGAGAAATCCCGCCATCGACTAAGATCAAGTCAGGATAAGGCCATTCTCGGTGGGCAAAGCGTCTTTTTATAACTTCTTTTAACATTGCAACATCGTTAGGCCCCGCACCAGAACCCTTGGTTTGGTACGGGGTAAATTTTCCAGAAATTTTAAATCGGCGATACTGGTTTTTTTCTGGTCTACCGTTGATAAAAGTTACCATAGATCCGGTTGCTTCCTGTCCTTGGATATTAGAAACGTCATAGGCTTCTATTCTGGAAAGTTTCTTCCCGGTTTTTACGATCTTTTGCAACTCTCTTTCGGTTTTTTCCCATTCCTCAGTTATTAATTTTTCTTCTAAAATTTTTGAATGAGAGATTATTCTTTTTAAGGAGAAAATTTTGTCTCTGATTTTTGAGGCCTTTTCGAACTCTTGAACTTTAGAGGATTTTTCCATTTCTTTTTCCAGTTCTTTTAAAACTTTGTTCTTTTCTCCTCTTAAAATTTTGAAAATATTTTTTGCATTATTTTGGGATTCTTTTTTCATTTTCCTTTTAGCGGAAGGAATTTGCTCTCCTAAATCAGATTTCAATAGGCAAGGAGCAGGGCATCTGTCTAATTGGTACCAGAGGCAGGGTTTCCCCGCACCAGAAACTTTGTTTCGGTGCGGGACTAGTCCAGCGCTGAGCTTTGCTCCAGTGCTGGGTTTCGGTAAATTTCTACAACTTCTGTAAGAGAAAACCTTTCTTAAGGTCTTCAGAGTCTGTTTTAAAGCCGTCCCATCCACAAAAGGACCAACAAAATCAATTTCCAATTTCCAATTTCCAATTTCCAATTTTTTCTGGTGGGTGATAAAAACTTGAGGAAAATCTTCCTGTGTTCTGGCCACGAAAAAATAATTCTTGTCATCGCGCCACATCACATTGTATTTTGGCTGTTGTTTTTTAATTAATTTTGCTTCTAAAATTAGGGCTTCAATTTCTGAGTCAGTCTTGATGAAACCTACCCTTTTTGTCTTATCTAAAAAAATACTTTCTTTAAAACCAGGCTGTTGGAAATGATTTTTAACCCTTTTTTGAATATTCACAGCCTTGCCAATGTATAAAATCTTTTTGTTTTTGAAACAATAAACTCCTGTTACAGGAGGAATTTTACTTATTTGATTTTTTTTCAGGAATTTAAATTTTTCCATTGTTTAGTTATTCATTTTAACTTAAAGATATTTATTCTTCAACCAAAAATCGGGGGATCCCCCGATTTTTGGTTGATTCAGTTACTAATCGTTTTCAGTATTCTTTCGAACCTCTACTTACACTGTGTTATATTACTGGCTGTCTGGTTGAGATACTTCTGGACAAAGCTCTGGTCAACTGAAGTGACACAGTTGTCTACATTAACATCTCCTTTGGAGTTGTAGCCCGAATCTCCCAAACACTTACCAAAGCTGCCGCTTGTTATGATAGAATCCAAGATATTCACTGTCCCATCTCCATTTAAGTCAGGACACTTGTATTCTGAT
>CAYHAF010000110.1:0-2082 GCA_964354555.1 uncultured Candidatus Saccharibacteria bacterium | reverse complement strand
TCCGTATCGTCTCGCAAGAAAAAATCGATAAAGGCTCTTATGTTTCATCAGTAAAAGAAACAAGGTGTCCTTTCTGCAGAGAAATGTCAAAAAATCACGAAAGAACTCCAAAGGAGTTAGTATCAAGTCCTGCGGCATCTTAATGTTAGCAGGATTTTTTATTATATAACCTTGATAAATTATATTTATTTGCTATAATTAAACTACATTTGGGATTATATAAAAAGTTTAATTTCAAGGTTTTGGAACAGGTTCTTATAATAAAGGTATGGACTAAGAATAGGATAGCTCTTTTATAAGAATATAAGGGGAAGAGTAAGAATATTTTTATCCCTCAGAAAGGAAATCAAAAATGGCTTCTTGTCTGAGGGATAAAAAATGATCAACATAAAGAAAAGTCTCAATGAGTTCTGTGCTTACTTCTACATTATACATCCGATGATCTTACCGCCTGTCATAGTAACAGCGATCGGCGAGTTGGCAATGGAAGCGGTACCAAGTATTATCCTTGGAGCTTTGGCGCTTGCATTTGTTGGTGGATTTATAACTGCAGCATTTGCAGTCTATCGCACCAAAACAGATGACTACAACAAAAAAATCCTGACAATAGGAGAAATAATCTCCATCTTAGCTGGAATGATAATACTTTATACATTCGGCTAAAATCTTCTCCTTTTTCTTTTTCGAGCCCACTTCGACAAGCTCAGTGCAAGCGGGCTGGAAAAAGGTAAGAACTGTCTGTAATCAGGCAGTTTTTGCTTAGGTTGAATTTTTGCTTGCCCTGAGCTTGCTGATGGGAGAAAATCGGGGTAGGGGTTTTGTTGACAAGTTTTAAATAAAAGAATATATTGGAAATACAAAAAGGAGGATTGAAGGATTGGATAAATCACGAGCTGTTTATGGCATTCTCTTAGTAGTTGCAATTGCTATAGTCGCAGGTTCATTAACAAATTGGTGGATCAATATAGTGCCTCAATACCTTCACATTGATCACGCTAGGATGTCCATATATAAAGCCCAGGATGCGTTAACGCCTGAAGAGAGAACAGCACGCATAAATGAGGCTATTCAGTTTTACAAAAAAGGACCAAATCTCGGAAAACTCCAGCTTCTCATGTCTAACAGCACAAAGGAAGAGTTTGGGAAAGTGGAAAGTCTTCTGGGCACAGAATTACTTGGCCACATTTTTGCCGTCCGTTATATCGGCACAGCTATATTTGAGATAATCTTTCTCTACACGACCCTCAAAGGAACAGTTAGTTACCATGCTATGCGATGGCGTTGGGGAGAACTGAAACGATACATTCTCGTTTTCATGACGTTCATTTCCTTTCTGTTTGTCTTGTTAGCGTTCGTTCTTTAAGACCTAACCAATAAACAAAAGAGACAAAATTCCCATTCGTCTCTTTTTTATTTTCAACCCGTTAAATTCGCAGTGAACGACTATTTAACCGGGGAAGTGAAAAAAGATCGCCAATCAGGCGATTTTTTGATAGAATTGAGATATGAAAATAACAAAAGCAGAATTTGCCAAAGGTGTTATCGGGGACGATTACGCTATGAAAGATAATTTGCCGCATATCGCTTTTTTTGGCCGTTCCAATGCGGGAAAATCAAGCGTAATTAACTCTTTAGTCGGCAAAAAAGACCTTGTAAAAGTGAGCAAGAGGCCGGGGAAAACGCGAGAAGCGAATTTTTTCCGCATCAATGATTCTTTCTATTTAGTTGATTTTCCCGGATACGGATATGCGAAGCGTTCGATATTGGAGCGCAATAAGATGATCAAAAGAATTTTTTGGTATGTGGAGTTTTCCAAAGCAAGGCCCAAGGCAGTTTTCTTAATTATTGACGCCAATGTCGGTTTGACTGTCCTGGATCGGGATATGATAAAAATTCTTGAAGCAAATAAACACCAAATTGTCATTGTTGCAAACAAAATCGATAAATTAGCTAAAGGTGCCGCGGAAAAACAGCTTTCGTCAATCCAAAAAGAAGCGCGAGATATACCGGTTTTGAGATATTCGGCCAAAACAAACGAAGGAAAAGACGAATTAACCAAAAAAATTGCGAGTTTTGTATAAA
>CAYHAF010000109.1:0-2082 GCA_964354555.1 uncultured Candidatus Saccharibacteria bacterium | reverse complement strand
TCCAAAACATCTCTATGAAATTCAGGAAATTCATCCAAGAACAAAACTCCCCTGTGAGCTAAAGTAATTTCTCCCGGCCGCGGAGGATTTCCCCCGCCGATTAAAGCAACCTCTGAAGACGTGTGATGGGGCGATCTAAATGGCCGAAGATTAATTAAGGGCCTGTTCTCTGATAATAAACCTGAAATACTATAAATCTTTGTTACCTCTAATGATTCTTCGAAACTAAGTTTTGGCAAAATAGTCGGTATTGCTTTCGCCAATAAAGTTTTTCCGGCACCAGGCGGCCCTTCCATTATAAGATTATGAGAACCACTGGCGGAAATTTCCAAAGCCCTTTTTGCATACTCTTGGCCTTTGATCCAGCCGATGTCCGATTGATAATTAGGATTTTCCAAAAAATCTTCTATATTCATTTCAAAACTATCCGCTTTTTTCTTCCCTTCTAAATACTCAACAACTTCTTTCAAAGACTCCAAACCCACAACCTTTAGATCTTTAACTAAAGCTGCTTCAAAAGCATTAACCTTTGGTAAAACAATTTCTTTAAAACCCTTTTCTCTGGCCATTAAAGAAATTGATAAAACTCCTTTTATTGGCCTTAGTTTTCCATCCAAGGCCAGCTCCCCGAGAAAAATTTTATTTGAAGGATCAAATTTTGTCTGCTTTGAAGCTAACAAAAATCCCAGGGCTATTGGGAGATCATAAAGAGAACCTTCTTTTTTAAGGTCAGCTGGCGCCAAATTAACCAAAACTCTTATTGGCTGTCGATGAGGCGGAGAAAATTTTATGCTTTTTATTGCCGCTTCCACTCTTTCTTTTGATTCTGAAACCGCTTGGTCAGCTAATCCGACAATATTGAAAAATCTCAAACCGTAAGAAACATCTGTTTCTACTTCAATAACCTGGGCGTCTAACCCAACGACTGCGGCCGAAAAAACTTTAGAGGGCATTATTTTAAAAGGCACTTATTGAATTTACCCGAAAAACCAAGGTAAATATAAAGGAGTCCTGAAAGCTGAGTTGCGAAAAATAAATTCTCGTTTGAAAAAATAATATTTTGTAAGAACGGGAAAGCCTTAAAAACAATTAGCATACTAAAGATAAACGGTAAGAAGAAAATGAATAATAGCGGCCTAAAAACTTTAAAAAATTGCTGCAAAAATTCATTTTTGGTAAGTGGAAATTTAAAGAATTTAGAAGATAGGTATTTTAGAAAATAAGAAATCGGTAAACCAACCCAAAAAATACCAACAAAAAAAGCAGTTGTTATTGCGCTTGCGGCAGGCATTCCCATGGTGCATAGTATTTTTGATCCTTTGTAGAAAAAATTTAGATAGATTAAATAAACTAACCAAACAAAAAAAATAATTTTTAAAATTAGTTTTGCTTTTTTCATATTTTTACAAATAAAAAATTAATAGTATTCTCCAATTATACCAAAAAACCCTATTAAAAAGCAAAGCTTTCTAACGGGGCAGGCCGCTAAGATTAGCTATTAACTAAAAACTACAAACTAAGAACTAATTTTGCTCCGGGAAAAAACTCAAATTCTTAATTCTCAGGTTTTAATTTTTTCTTTAGAAGTAAAATTATAATTCCTGAAGTGACAGCAATACCAAAAGCAGATATTAAAATTATTGAAAATTTTGTCGTGCTTTTTTCAAGTTGATTTTCTTCTTTCAAGAACTCACTTATCGCAGCTAATCCTTTTTCTTTATTGCTTTCTGTTTCATTCTCTTTTTTTGGTTCTTCTACCGGTATAATATTTTTTAGGCCGGGAGTTAAATTATCGCTCCAAATCCAACTATCCTCTATTTTATTATATGATTCGCCTATTGGCGCCTTTTCAAAAGAAACTTTATCCAAAATATTTCCATTGGGCTGTATAAGATTTAAGGTGTCACCGTCATTATTTAGAGTGATTTTTGTTGTTGGCCGATTTAAAACCAAAAATCCTTTAGCTGAAATTTTTGTCCTTTCGGGAAAAATATAAATAGTAGTTTTGCCGGCAGTATCAGATATTTTCCAATCGGACAAGTCAATGTCAAAATCATTCTGATTATAAATTTCTACCCATTC
>CAYHAF010000108.1:0-2087 GCA_964354555.1 uncultured Candidatus Saccharibacteria bacterium | reverse complement strand
CACAAATAGTGTAGTCCCGCTTTGCGAAACTGGGGCTATTCGCCCATCGTGTGCCGCCAATAAGCTTTAGGGCGAAATTAGTGCGGGGTCAATAGGAGAAGAAATCATAATAAAATCTGCCTTAATTGTACAAAAATTTTCTTATTTAAACAAGGCTAAGTCCTGCCCGTATTTTGAATGATTTCTTTAATTTTGATATTTATTGGATGGATGATTAAATCCTCCAAAAAAATAGGAACTCTTAAGGACCAATTTTTTTTAGAGACCTTCGATGGCATATTTATCCTATATTGAGAAAAATTACCCTTTAAAATATCTTCCCCAAATAGCCATTCAGAAATCGGTAAAATTACAAAAATTGAGCTCGTTGAACTTATCAATTTTAAATTAGTTTCAATTATCCCTTTTTCAGCTTTTTCTATGGGCTTTCTTTTTTTTGAAATTAATTTCCAAAATTTTTCTTTTTCTCTAAAACTTTCTTTATAGATTTGAAATATATCCATAATTTCTTTTCTGGGACGATTTAAAATGTCGGATAATTTGTTTCTATTAATTCCTTTTTTCCAAAATAATTTTCCTTTTTTAGACTTGTTTGATAAAAATAGTTTGTTTTTTATCTTTTCAAATTTGATTCCCTTTATCTGGCATTTTCTTCTGAAAAGTTCTTCAGGGATTTTTCCTGCTTCTTCTTCCCACCAGGCGGGAAAATTATTAATATCGTGGGTAGAAATAGTGGCCACAGCAACTGGACGATACTCTTTTGGCCTTAGAAATTCAAAGTTCTGCCAATTTTTCTTCCATCTCTGAAGATCAAGACCAGGAATTCCAAGTTCTTTTAAGGTTTTTGAGCAAAATCCGGGAACTGTTCCTAAATCTTCTGCGCAAGGCAACATTCTTGTATTTTTAATTATTAATTTTAATATTTCCTTTCCCCTTTTCTCCCAAGCTCGTTTATCTCGAGGATAAAAAAATCCTACCATTCCCTGTTTATTAAAAGGAATTTCAATTGGAATCGACCAAATCCTAAAAATACCTACCAGATGATCAATCCGAAACAAATCATAGAAATTTTGAGCGTATTTCAATCTCTCTCTGACATAAACGAAATTGTCTTTCAAAATCTTATCCCAATTATAAAGAGGGTATCCCCACCGCTGACCTTTTATGGAAAAAAGATCAGGAGGAGCACCGCTAGCTAAATCTAATTTAAAATACTGATGCTTTAGCCATACGTCAGCACTGTCTCTGGAGATCGAAAAAGGTAGATCTCCTTTCAAAAAAACATTGCTTTTTCTAGCATATTTTTTTATCTTTCTTAATTGTTCAAATAATTGCCATTGTAACCATTGCTGAAACTTTATTTTATTTTTATTTTTTTTACTAAATTTTCTTAAAGATTTTTTATCTTGGTTTTTTAACGCTTTCGGCCATTCTTCCCAGGCTTTTTCTTTATAGACTTCTTTTAAAACTTTAAAAAGACAATATTCTTTAAGCCAATAATTGTTTTGATTAATGAATTCTTTAAATTCTTTTGGAAAACTAGCTCGTTTCAGAAAAATAGAAAATAATTTTTTAAGCTTCTCCTCTTTAATACGATAATTGACATACTTAGTATTCAGGGGAAACTTAACAATCAAGTTTTCTAATTCTTTTTCTAAATTTTCTTTTTTTATCCAAATTAGCTCTTTCAAAGAAAGATAAACTGGATCTAGGGCAAAAGAACTTTGAGGATTATATGGAGAAAAATCAAAACCAGTATCATTCAAAGGTAAAAGTTGCAAAATACTGTTTCCAGTAATCTTGCACCAGTCAATTAACAATTTTAAATCGGGGATTTCGCCAATTCCAAGACTTTTTTTGGAAAAAACTGAAAATAATGGGACAATTACTCCCGATCTTTTCTTTAGACCGATTTTTTTCCAGGTTTCTTTAAGAGGCGTTCTGAGTAAAAATTTATACATTTAAAAGTTTTTTATACAAACTCAAGTATTCTTTTGCTGAAATTTTCCAAGAGAAATCTTCTTTCATCGCTCTTTTTATTATCTTTAGCCATTCTTTTTTATTTTTATAAACCTTCAAGGCCTCGT
>CAYHAF010000107.1:0-2091 GCA_964354555.1 uncultured Candidatus Saccharibacteria bacterium | reverse complement strand
CGGTTTTATCAATAATGAGTTTTATTCCTTTTTTCTCTATTTCTTCTTTAGCTTCCGGAGTAATTTCTGCCAATCCCGATTCGCCTGTTCCAATAACTATAGTATTAGGTTTTTGATCTATCGCTCTTCTTACTTCTTCTATTCCGATTTTATGCCTTTCTTTAAAAAACAAAGGCAAAACCTCATCAGTCCATCTGACTTCAACGTCATAGTTAAAATCCTTTCCATCAATTTTAATAAAACCAAAACTATATTCTTCTATCATATTATTGAGGACTTAAATTTGACCATTTTCCGCATCTGTCTCCCCATCTAGAAATCACCTTATCTTCGATTCTGGCCTCAATTACTTCGCATTGGTTCGGACATCCCTTGCACTGAAAAGAAGTGCACTTTATATCCATATCTGAAATATCCCAACCACGGAAAGAACTCTTTTCAAGATTTTTTTCTTTTGCCAAATACGCCACTCCAAAAGCTCCCAAAACTAAGTTATGTTTCGGTATAATAACTCCTTGTTTTAGAGATTCTTCAAAAGCCTTTCTCATTCCTAAGTTTTCGCTGACACCTCCGATAAAAATAATCGGGGGCTGGATGTTTTTTCCTTTAGCTACGGCATTCAAGTAGTTTCTCACTAAAGCCTGGCAAAGGCCGGCAATAATATTTTCAGTTGTGTGGCCAATCTGTTGTTTATGAATCATGTCCGACTCGCCAAAAATGGTACAACGGCCTGAAATATGAGTTGGTTTTTCAGACTTCAAAGCGATCTCTCCGAATCTTTCAATCGGAATTCCCAATCTGAAAGACTGGGCGTCCAGAAAAGAACCAGTTCCGGCAGCGCAAACCGTATTCATGGCAAAGTCCACCACTACTCCATTTTCCAAAATAATTATTTTGGAATCTTGGCCACCTATTTCAATTACAGTCCTTAAATTAGGAACAAAATAACTTGCTCCAACAGCATGGGCAGTAATCTCGTTTTTCACCAAATCAGCACCGGCAATAACTCCGGCTAAGTATCTGGCGGACCCTGTTGTTCCGACCCCAAGAACCTCAATATCTTTTGGAGTTTTTTCTTTTAGTTCTTTTAATCCTTTTTTAATAGCGGCTATCGGATTTCCTTCAGTCCGGAAATAACTCGAATGAATTATTTCATTTTTCTCATTTATCAAAACAAACTTGCAGGAAACCGAACCTACGTCTATTCCTAAATAAGTTTTCATTGCTTTAATTATTATTTGATCTAAGTATTTTTCATATTATATTTTTGCCGGTTTTTTATCAAATCGACAAAAGCTTCAATTCTGGTGGTTATTCCTGCTTCACCGGTTTGTTCATCAAGAGAAAAAGATATGAAGGGAATTTTCTTTTCCTGTGATATTTTTTGTAAAATTGGGCGAACTGTAGTTTCTGGCATACAACCGAAAGGTAGCAACTGGATAACTCCGTCAAATTTTTCTTTTGAGTATTGTAATAATTCATAAATCGCATCTCTTCCGTGGCCTCCAACCGTCGATTCCAAATAAGGCATAATTTTTTTTTGAATTTTCCAGTCTATCCAGGGCATAACAGTCTTTTTTAGATGATAGAATAAATTCATTTGGCGGTGGACTTCAACTCCCATTTGTCCCAACCTTTTTTCCAAATCGAGATTTATAGCACCGTCAATTACTGTATAGATTTCTCCGACTAAGCCAATTCTTAGAACTTCAGCATTTTTGTTAATTTCTATTTTTGATATTTTTTCCAAAACTTCTTTTTTCAACTCATTGAGCTCTCCAGAATTTTTAATTTTATCCATTTTCTCGATGGTCTGAATTAAAACCTGGTCGGTTTCTCCTCTTTTCTTTTCCCTTGGCCTCAAATAAGTAGCCCTTTCTTCTAATTTCTCAATAAATCTCATCTCTTTTAAGAAAAACAAAAACGAATTAACTGTCTGCCATATTGATATGTTATTCTTTTTTCTAATTTCATTTATTCTAGGAAATAAATTTCTGGCATTAAGGTTTAAAACTGTTACATTATATCCCGCTTCTCTTAAAATTTTCTCCTGAATTTGCCAGTAGTATCTTAAACGGCAAGATCCGCCGA
>CAYHAF010000106.1:0-2095 GCA_964354555.1 uncultured Candidatus Saccharibacteria bacterium | reverse complement strand
ACAGGGGAGTTTTGTTCTTGGATGAATTTCCTGAATTTCATAGAGATGTTTTGGAGAAGCTATGAACAATATCCCACCAATTATCTTAAGTTTGAGTTAGAAGTGAAGATTTAGGAAAATAAAAATCGCCTTCTTGGCGATTTTTGATTCGGTCATTCTATGTTATAGGAATAAAAAAAGCCCATCGCTGGGCAGTTTTTATTAGTCGTTAATAAAGATATTTACGTTATATTGCCTTTTCTATAATTAGAAACAATATCATCAATTATCTTCTTATCAACGCTAAAAAAGTCAAACATTTCAAATAAGGGCGTTGTAAATTTGAAAACTACATCAGTCATATTTTCATCTATTTTTTTAAGTGACGTTTGAATTTCTGTATTTACCTCATCTTCATTGCTTTTCCTTTGTTCAAAAATTAATCTATTGCCTACAGCACCCATGATTCTACCCTTCAAACCACTGTGACGTATACTTATTATTATGGGTTCATTACTATTGACTTCTAATTTAGAATATAAATTTAATATATACATTAATACTTCAGTAATTCTTATCGTTCTTGTATTAAAGAATAAATAATTCGGCTTTCTTGCATCTTCAAATAGACTCTTCAACAAATAAAATGAGCCATCTTGTTTTAATGACCAATAATCATACCTAAATTCTTGCTTTCCTTGTCCACCAAACAAATCTTTCTCGTTTATTGCTATTTCTGCGGTTATTCCTTCAGCGTCTGGTTTGGGGCGATATTCTTCTCGTTCTTCTATATGGGGTGCGATTGGCCAACCAAAGGTGTGAATCTGGGATTCTCTAGAAACGTTATTTAGAACAATTTTAGAAACATTAAGTTCTGAATTTAATAAATGTATCTTTACTTCCATGAAGCCACGAATATTAATACTCTGTAATTTTTTGAAGGCTTTTTCTTTGTGTTCCCCAAACCACTTGATTAAATCTTCTTTTATTTCTTTTTTATCCTCTTCTATTGTTTTAATATTTTCTTTAATAACTTCTTTTATCTGTATAATTTCTTTTTTGCCTATTTCTTTGCTTTTCATTTTAACTAAATCCCAGAGGCTTTCACAACTATGCAAAATATCTGATATAGCTTTTGATAAAATTTGTGGCTCTCCTATGCTTTTTTTATTTTTATAAACATATTTTGTATCTTGGATTGCCCAAGCATCTCCTAAAACTGTCCTTAATTGTATTTCACAATATAGTTTTCTAGTTCCACCTTCTATCTCAAGTTCTTTGGTAAAGTTAAAATGATAAGCCCTATACATACCTTCTTTATCATCGCCTTTTACATCAATATACCTTTGTTTTAATTCACCATCTAAGATATTAAATAAGTTTTCCCTATCGCTTTGACAATGACACGTTATTCTAACGCCAGCGATATCTTTGATATCTATTAATCGTTCTAGTTCTTTATATTTTTCCGGCTTATTTTCAATGTTATCTATTATAGATTCTATTCTTTTAATTTTTCCTTCAGGTCTTTCAGATACACTTGCTATGTCTATTGAGTCAATCCTTTTTTCTTTTAACTGACATAAAAGGCCAAAAACCTCCTTTTGGAAATTTTCGTAATAAGATTTATAGAATTCGTAGTCCTTTCTGATTTTTTCTATATCTTTTTTTTCAATCATACTTTTAGCTAAAACTATCACTTTTTAACCTAAAAAACAAGCTGATTTGAAATAAAAACTGCCCAGCGATGGGCGGTTTGTTTGGTTATTTTTTTGATTTCTTATTTAATTCAATCTGCTTGACTAAAATTTCAGCAAACCTTTCAGCTATTTTATCTATATTCTCTTTTGTCGCTTTTTTCTTTTTCTTCATTTCTTTTATCAATTTTAAGTAGTAAGTCAAAAAACCCTATAAGATTATTCGCTGCTTCAGTGGCTTCAGTAAATAAAAGTTCCTTGCCGTATTCTTCTTTATAAATCTGTTGAAACTCTAAAACTTTTTCTTTTGATAAATAAGGCATTGGTAACTAATGGGCTCAAATTTTAACTTCCCGTCCGAGGCACGGACGATGTTAGAACCTTGTATCATCAAGTAAGGATGGAATATAATAAGCACC
>CAYHAF010000105.1:0-2098 GCA_964354555.1 uncultured Candidatus Saccharibacteria bacterium | reverse complement strand
AGGGACTGGCTGGGGATCCAATCAACAAAACTTAATGCGCTTTTATTAAAATCAATTTTCAAAAATGAAGCCTATCCTGTTTTATTTGACCAACGTTTTAAAATAAAAAATTTTGGTAAATATCCGATAATTATAGGTTGTGGCTGGAAACCAGGATGGTCAACAGATTTTGTAACCTGCCAGATTGCAGTTGATTTCAAAATAAAGCCGGTAATACTATTAGGGAAACCCGATTATGTATACACTTCTAATCCGGATAAAAATAGGAACGCAAAGCCAATCAAAAAAATGAGCTGGAAAGATTATTTTAAATTAATACCCAAAAAATGGAGTCCGGGCATGCACGCGCCAATAGACCCAATAGCAGCCAAATTAGCAAAAAAAGAAAAGTTGCTGGTAATCGTTGCCGGTGGAAAAGATTTTAAAAACCTAAAAAATATTTTAGCCTGCAAAGAATTCAAAGGAACTCTGTTATATTAAATTTAATTAAGTATAATGAAATTACTTATAATAATTCTCAATAAAATAAAATTAGATGAATAACAATAACGAAAAACCTATCCAGCTTTCGCCTAATTCCCTTAATTTATTCCTGGAATGTCCCCATTGCTTCTGGCTGGACAAAAAAAAGGGCATAAAAAGGCCGCAACCTTTTCCTTATGCTTTAAATATGGCGGTAGATCAACTTTTAAAACAGGAATTCGACAACTATAGGGCTAAAGGAGAACCTCATCCCCTGTTAATAGAACAAAATATTGAAGCTAAACTCTTTCCCAACCAATATATGTTAAACCAGTGGAGAAGCAACTTTGTCGGAATACGTTATCATGATATTGATTTAAACGCCACTCTTTTTGGAGCAGTTGATGATGTCTTGGAGTTTCCGGACGGAAAACTGGCTCCGCTTGATTATAAATCCACAGGCAGCAGCGTTCCGAATGTTTATGACCGTTTCCAACTGCAAATGGATGTTTATACCTTTTTGCTTGAAAAAAACGGCTTCCAAACTCCACATAAAGGTTATTTAGCTTTTTATGTAGTGGATAAAAAAAATGGTTTTCATGATAGACTTCCTTTTAGAAAAGAAATCCAGGAAATAGACACTAATCCTTCTGACGTTTTATTACTCTTTAGAGACGCGGTCTTGCTATTGAGAAAAGACGCTCCGCCTCCTCACAGCGAGGATTGTGATTTCGGATATTGGTTAGAAGAAGCTTCTAAATTTAAAAAATGATGAAACAAAAAATTCTTAAGTTCCCTCGAGTCGGAATTGGAGTATTAATATTTAAAAATAAGAAAATTCTACTAGGTAAAAGAAAAGGCTCTCATGGAGCAGGAGAATATGCTTTTCCAGGCGGACATTTAGAATATATGGAAACAATTGAAGGCTGTGCAGAAAGAGAAACGCTTGAAGAAACTGGAATTAAAATTAAAAATATAAAGTTCCAGTTTATAGCAAATATAAGAAAATATAAACCCAAGCATTATCTTCATGTCGGCGTAACTGCTGATTATAAAAGTGGTAAAGTTAAAATAAAAGAAGGAGATAAAATTGAATCCTGGGACTGGTATAATCTAAATAAATTGCCAAAACCTCTTTTTGAAATGGCCGGAATGGCTATTAAAAGTCATAAGAAAAATAAAATCTATTTTAAAGAGCGAAAATAATCTAAAAATTAAAAGACCTGTGGATATATGGGTCTTTTAATTTTTGATATAATAAACTTAGAGGTTTTAAAATTGAATACTGATGAGTTTCTCAGAAAATCTCACTTAGATTACCCAGAAAAAGCTACTTGGCATCTTTATGGCGTTGATAATGCTTCTCTGATCTGTCCCGATTGTCATTCACCTCCGGTAAATATGTCAGAAAGAATAACGGCATGTTGCGAGAGATGTCCTTTTGCATTAATGATTTGGCTTTTGAACAAAAGACAGGCAGAAATATGGCTCAAAGTAAGGTCACTAGACATGAAAAGAAAAGAAGTTGAAAAAGCAGTAAGCGAACAACGCAAAATAAGTCATCTTAAAGAAGTCATAGGGAGAGTTTCCGAATTATCGCCTCTCCCTGTTTTTTTTGATAAAATAACAAAATATG
>CAYHAF010000104.1:0-2130 GCA_964354555.1 uncultured Candidatus Saccharibacteria bacterium | reverse complement strand
TTATTTGTGAGCTGGAAAAAGGTAAGAACTGTCTGTAATCAGGCAGTTTTTGCTTAGATAGATAATACTTCTTCAAACTCTATAGGCAGATACGTGCGCAGGTGTGTATCCATAGACATAATTATAATAGGGGGATAGGTATTGACAAAATTAAAGTATGGGTGTATAATAGAGGTAGGAAAATAAGAAGAGTTTGTTCTTTGAAAAAAATATAAGGGGGGAGAAAACTCGGATAGTCCAATTTGTTTATTAGTAAATAACTGGTAGATAGATTGGACTATCTGAGAAAAACTCATGTAAAGGTAGTCCGACGAAAAGAAAGAAAAAATCTGGAGGATGATAAGTAATGAAAATTAAAGTAGACTACGACAAGAACACCTGCACAGACGCTTGTAAACTCTTGGTAGCAATTAGCGAGGGAAACTATGATAGCTTCTTCCATTTCGAAGCCTTGATGGACTATCAGCCAGAGCAAAGCGGACAGGTCGAGGTTGAAGCGAAACTTTTCCGCTTTAAGAGTTCGCTTACAACTCAAGAAATCCTAGCAAAGATGGACGCTGAAGGGTACAGGCCTGCTGAACTCTTTGAACTCCTTGCTTTCGGAGCTAAATATCCTGGAAAGCAAAGGGAATTCACAATAGTTGCGCTTGGCACATCAGTACCCCGATACGGATTCACTTATATTCCGTGTCTCACTGGAGGAACTGACCATCGCTACCTAGAAACAACGTGGGGCCACGAAAAAAACGAACCCTGGGAACACGTCGAGCGTGAACGATTCCTGGCTATCAAGAAATCACAACTCTCAAACAATTAACCTCCCCCCTTTTTTCTCTTTCGAGCCCATAATCATTTGTGAGCTGGAAAAAGAATTAGCACATTAAAATCAAACAGAGAGAAGGAAAGCAGTCTACATCATCCCGAATTGCCTATTAGTTTTAGTAGATAGCTCGGGGTGATGTATAAGAAAAATGACTAAATTTATCAGAAAATGGTCACAAAAGGCCATCCATGTGGCAAGGATGTTAAGCCGCTTGCCACCGCTCGTGGGCAAATCGGAACTCCTAAGGAGCTCCGTGACGCAGAGCTTATATAGGCTCTGCTCCACAAGCTCGTTAGCCGAGAGGGCTCGGTTGGGGGGTTTCTAGAACCCGTAAAATCACCCCCACCGTGCATCGGGTATGCAAATTTATTGAAAACCATTCTTTTGGAGACCACCCTTTCCTTCTTTTCTTTTTCTAGTCCATAATCCCATTAGAAAACTTCGTTTCTAACAGGACAAGTCATTTGTGGGTTGGAAAAAGATGAATTAAACAAGAACTGTCTGTAATCAGGCAGTTTTTGCTTGGAGAGGTAATGCCTTTTAAAACTCGAAGAGTAGCACTTAGTTTCCAGCTAACTGGCCGCAGGCAGCTTTAATTTCCCGGCCAAAACGGTATCTTTCCGTTACCAAAACGCCTTTTTTTTCTAAGATATTTTTGAAACTTTTTATCCTTTCTTTTGAAGAAGGCTGGAAATCGCCAGTAGGATTGTAGGAAATTAAATTGACAAAATAAAGCGGTTTTTTCATCAAAAAAGCTAATTCTTTTCCTGATTCGTCAGAATCATTTAAGTTTTTTATCATTAGATATTCAAACATTACCCTCTTTTTCGTTTTTTTAATGTAATCATCAACTGATTTCAAAATTTTCTCTATAGGATATTTTTTTGTAGCCGGAATTAATTCTGAGCGTAGTTTATTACTGGAAGCGTGCAAAGAAATAGCTAAATTAATTTGGAGTTTTTCTTCAGCTAATTTTTCTATCCCTTCAGTTATTCCAACTGTTGAAATTGAAAACTTTCGTGCCCCTAAATTAAATCCTTCTTTATCGTTTAAAATCTTAATTGCCGAAATGACATTTTCATAATTCAAAAAAGGCTCACCCATTCCCATAAAAACAACATTTGTTATTTTTTCCGTTTTCTTTTTTAAATATCTGGCAAAAAATATAACCTGCTCTACTATCTCAAAAACTTCAAGATTCCTTTTAAAACCCATTTTCCCTGTTGCGCAAAATTTACAGCCTAAAGGACAGCCAATTTGGGAAGAGACACAAATAGTATTTCTATTCTTGCCCCGTAGTGAAAATT
>CAYHAF010000103.1:0-2132 GCA_964354555.1 uncultured Candidatus Saccharibacteria bacterium | reverse complement strand
AATTCGGAAACTCTTGACAATAATTCCTGATTTTTTAATTTAAGCTCTTCGTTCTGTTTCTTTAAATTACTGATGTTAGAAATTGTTTTGAAAAAATCAGAAATTTTAATTCCTGCTTTCCAAAAATTCTCCTGAATAGGTAAAGAAAAAGAATAGAAAAAGTTCTTTATCTTTTTTTGGTAAAATCCTTCACGATAAGAGTTCAAAAATAAAACAATTAAAATCACGATGAGTAAAATAAAAAACTTGTTTTTTAGAAAAGTTAGCCGCATTTGATTACTATTATTATATGTTTAGCCCGCAAAAGACGCAAGATGTCTAATAATACCAAGAAAAGCCGCTTTCGCGGCTTTTCTTGGTATTATTTCTGTCTCTTTTTTCCAACTAACGATTTTTCATTAGCTCGAAAAAAGAAAAGGGAAAGAGGATTTAGAATGCTAAATTTGTTCCAAACAGCTCTATTCTGTATCTTCCTAAATCAATCATAACGGAATTGAATAGAAAAGGACGCCTGAGCCACCTTCGGAAATTTGTAGAGCAACTACTAATTCCGGTGGTTTTAGCGATTATTATTTGGAAGAGCTGCATGGAAGTTTTTCTTGTACGCATTGTTTTATTTCACCTCTTGTAGAAAAGAAACTAATATTTTGACTTCTTTTCTGCAAGAGATGAAACTCTTTTCCCTCATAAATTTTTCTCAAAGAACTGTTTTTCCTTTTTTGAACCTGCGATTTTAATCCCAGGCTCGAACAAAGAAGGGGGAAGGAGAAAATTATTTAATGGCGAATTCCTAGAAGTTCTCCGTATAGTTCTCGGTTGTCTTTAAACTCGTCCATATCCACTCGTCCTTCGTCAGGACAATTGATGAGGTCTGATTTTCTAATTTTGTAGAGGATAATGGCCACAAAATGTCCCTGTGCATACGCTTTGCTAAATGATTCATATTCGTATAAGGTAGTTAGGTCTGCTGCAGTTAACCACGTTCCATTACTGACTATTCCTATCAGAACCTTATCTCCTGCGATGATCGGTTGTCCTTTAGAGTTACAACGACGAAGCCGATCAAGACAATCCATGTCTCCAATTTTTCTCCCTCGTCGCATAACGGCTCGAACTCCATAATATGTTCCCATATTTTTTCACCTCCATCCATTTCATTATGGAATGATTTGGATGGCGGCTTGATTTACTCACAAAATATTATGAGCAAATCACACGCCACCCAAATTTCTAACTTCCCCCATATATTTTTCTCAAAGAACTGTATCTCTTACCCGACACTGAACTAAGTTCTAGTGCTGGGCTTATCTCAATTCACAAATACTTATGGACTGAGGTAAAAAAGGGGGAGGTGCTATGGAGATTTTTGCTTATTTTTGCGCAGTCGATAAAAGGCATATGCACTATTAGTAAACGAAATCACAGATGCCGCTAGTGAGATTACAAAGTTTTGTAATAGGACAGCTACGAACAGTAATGCGACCGTGAAGCCAAGAACGACTACCATAATTTTCTGAATCTTATCCATATTCTATCACCTCTTTTTTTTCTTGACGCCTGGACTATCTACCAAAACTGATAGACATTTCGCGCGTCAAGAAAATCTTCTCTTCCCCCCATATATTATTCTTAAAGAACAAACTCTTTTTATCGTATCTTTCTCTACTTCAATTATAGCATATTACTTTTATTTTGTCAAGCCCAAACACCAAAAACGCTCTGGCAGGCCTACCCTGAAGTACAACCTTCAGTTGACTACAGGGCATGCTTTATCAAACAAAAAGTCGTACCTAATTATCGGGGGCTACCCCGCACTAATTTTACAATCACTTTTTTGGCAACACACTCTCCTTCGGAAAGACCTATTCGGCCCCGTGTGTTGCTATGAATTTCAAGTAAATAAAAACAAAAAATATTTTATGTTTGCAATGGTAAAATTATTACGGGGCAGGCCTACTTTAACATTCCATCGTGGGAATACTATCACCCCAGTACTAGAACCTGCGGGTTCAGTACGGGGCAGGTCGGCCTTGGATTATTTCACCCCAGCACTAAAACAAAGTTTGATGCGAGACATGCTTCTGTTCTCGCCCCGTACAAAAAACGCACGCTTTTATAAATATTGTAAGAGG
>CAYHAF010000102.1:0-2161 GCA_964354555.1 uncultured Candidatus Saccharibacteria bacterium | reverse complement strand
AAAAGAGAATAATAATAGAAGGCGTCAATGAGGATTTCACAAGGAGGCTACTCCTTTGGTCTTTGGGGCGGTTGGGATCGAAAAGCCCCGCCCCAAAGAACGTTATTTACTTTTTTGATAAAACTGCTTTCTAACGGGGCATAACATATTTATTGACCCTCACACCAAATGAGCACTGTGCTTCGCACAAATAAATTAAATTTGTGCTCGTTATGGTGTAGGGGTTGACACTAAAAAAGAAAGATGTAATTATATTTGAGGAGATAAGATATTGTTTGAAATCAGAAAACCTGAGAGTACAGATATCGTGTCTTATCCAATCTTAAAAGAAAAATATGGAACTACCTTACAAGTTGCAATGGTTATTGATTGGACAGACGAAGAAACCTTACGCGTATTGACGTTCCCAGAAAAAGAAATTAGGAAGATAAAATCAAGTTCGATTATAAGAATAATAACTCAAGCCGAAATTAAAGAAGCCATAAGATCTATTCAAAATAAAAAATAAGCCCAAAGGAAAATCCTGCGGGTCTTTTTATTTGACAAAAATCAGAATATATAATATATAAGATATAGCTATTTTCATCACTCATAGGAGGTGAAAAACAATGGAAAAGAGAATATGGGTAAAGATTGATGGATTGCAATTGCATCATTTGCAGCGGCGAGTTCCCATGAAGGGTAAACCAATACAAGATAATCAAGTATGGGCTTCGCTAAAGTTGGGTTCAGCATTCAATATCAATGGTCTCATCATCACTAATAAACCAGATGACACAGTTCAGTTCTGGCAAGGTTGGGGAAATGCTGATGCGAGATTGATAGATGTTCCAGCTCTGCACGGAAAGCCGATCAAAAAAGAATTATTGCGTGAGGTTCTTGCAAAAGCTATTCATGGTATCTGTATAAAATGGAAAGAAGTTTTACGTCCTTTTATTGAAATGGACGCAGAAGCAACCGGCGATGAACTCAGTTTTAGCTTCTTTAAACCAAAAGATTGGCAAGGAAAATCTCTAATGATTCCCGTAGACTTTGTTATACTAAAGAATTTTCAATTAAGACGAGAACTCAAAACTGTTACTGCTGATATAATAATTGGTCACTATCTTGCATTTTGGAATATAAAAATCTGTCCGCTTTCACAAGTAGCCCGATTCCTGTTATCACCGACTGAATATGATCTAAGTGATGTAGTTTTTGGTGAAGAAAGAATTCAAGACGATGGCGTACGTGGAATCATCAACGAAATGGTGATATTGAATACTGATATCAGAGAAACAGTCAATGTCGTGTCAAACGGAACGATTGATATGGAAAGCAGATTTACTGTCAAAGTAGAAGGCACCGATCCTGAAGCAATACCGCCGCCAATAAAGTTCGAATAAGAACCAAATCTACAATTCTCATTTCCAATCCTAAAAAGCCCACAAAATTGGGCCTTTTTTATTGGTTATCACTCTAAGGTCTTGACTGATAATCTGGGTTTCTATATAATAGACCTATATCCGGTAGTGAAATTCGACCGCTATCGGATAGCAATAATAAATTATTTTAGTCGAATTTCTACTACCGGGATGTTAACCAAACGCCAACAGAAAATTTTAAATGCGGTCATTAAAGAATATATTGAAACAGGAGAACCAATCAGTTCCCAGTTTTTGGAAAAAAAACATGATTTTGGAATTGGTTCGGCAATGATCAGAGTTGAGATGCAAAAACTGACCGACGAAGGTTATCTTTCACAACCTCATACTTCAGCCGGAAGAGTGCCGACTGATAAAAGTTATAGATTTTTTGTTGATAATTTATTACAAAAAGAATTTACTATAAATGAAAGAATGGCAAAAATAGAAGAGATTTTTAGAGAAGAAGGGGATATTTTTAAATTAGCCAGCCATTTAACCAAGTTTTTGGCAGAAGAAACTTCAAGTTTGGCAATTTTAAATCTGCCCGAAAGAGACTTTGTTTTTAAAGAGGGTTGGGAAGAATTATTAAAAGAGACTGAATTATTTGAGCGGGACTTCTTTGCTGATTTTGCCGGCGTCATTGAAAAATTTGAAGAAAGTTTCAATGATTTAAAAATCAATTCGGGAATCAGGGTTTTTATCGGAAAAGAAAATCCTGTTAAAAAAGCCAAGAATTTGAGCGTAATATCTTCAAA
>CAYHAF010000101.1:0-2242 GCA_964354555.1 uncultured Candidatus Saccharibacteria bacterium | reverse complement strand
TCCCCCATCAGAAATTTAGCTACGCTAAATTCTAACGGGGCAAGCACTCAAAACATGAGATTTATAGCAGATTTTCATATACATAGTAAATATTCTCGGGCTACCAGCAAAGACATGGATTTGGAAAACCTAGATAAATGGGCGAAAATTAAGGGAATAAAAGTCTTAGGAACAGGAGATTTTACTCATCCAGAATGGTTTAAAAGCTTGAAAAAAGAATTGGAGCCGGCTGAAGAAGGGTTATATAAATTAAAATCCAAATTTCAAAGCTCAAATGCCAAAAATGAGACTCGTTTTATTTTAACGACTGAAATCAGTTGCATCTATACTAAAAGAAACAAAGTCCATAAAATTCATATAATAATTTTTTCTCCTTCTTTTGAAGCTTGTGAAAAAATCAGTGCTCATTTGGGCTGGATAGGTAATCTAAAATCTGACGGCAGACCAATCTTAGGAATGGATGCTAAGGAATTATTGAAAATTACTTTGGATTCTTCAAAAGATTGTTTGGTTGTGCCTGCTCACTTGTGGACACCCTGGTTTAGTTTATTTGGCTCAAAATCAGGATTCGATTCCATCGAAGAGTGCTTTGAAGAATACTCAAAATATATTTATTCTATCGAAACCGGACTTTCATCTGACCCGGCAATGAATTGGAGATTGTCCGAATTAGATAGAATAACCTTGATTTCTAATAGCGATGCCCACTCCCCTTCTAAAATCGGCCGAGAAGCCAATGTTTTTGAAGGCAAAGAATTAAGCTATAAATCAATTATAGAAGCAATTAAAAAAACTAAGAACCTAGAAGCTAGAAGCTGTAAGCTTGCCTATACGATTGAGTTTTTTCCTGAAGAAGGAAAGTACCACTATGACGGCCATAGACTTTGCGATATTAGCTTATCTCCTAAAGAGTCAAAAAAATATAATAATATCTGCCCGAGATGCGGAAAATATCTTACTATCGGTGTTTTAAACAGAGTTGAGGAATTAGCTGACAGAATTGAAGGATTCAAACCAAAAAATATGATTCCTTTCAAAAGTTTAATACCTTTGGAAGAAATAATCGCTGACTCTTTAAACATGACTACAGGGACAAAACAAGTTTTAAAAGAATATAAAAATTTGATTGAAAAATTGGAAAATGAGTTTAATATCCTGTTGGAAACTCCGATTGGAAACTTGGAAAATGCCACCTTGCCGGAAATCGCAGAGGGCATCAAAAGAGTAAGGGAAGGTAAGGTTTCTATAGAACCCGGTTATGATGGCGTTTATGGAAAAATAAAAATATTTTCCCAAGGAGAGCAGAAAAAAATTTCAAAACAAAATACGTTGTTCTAGAAATTAGTAAGTAGAAAATAGAAAAATATGACGATAGGCATACCAAAATCATTATTTTATTGGAAGAGAACAGACTTTTGGGAAATTTTTTTTGAAAGCTTAGGCTTTAAAGTCTTACTATCTCCAAAAACCAATAAAGAAATTGTTGATATGGGAATGAAGGCAGCTGATCCTGAAACTTGTTTTGCTAATAAGGTTTTCTGGGGGCACTTGATGTGGTTAGACGGAAAATGTGATCTTATTTTCGTACCAAGACTGAAAGCTACTAAAGAAGAACTGGAATACTGTCCAAAGTTTTTCGCCTTACCAGACTTAGCCAAAATTTTAGTAAAAACTCCGATCTTAACCCAGACTTTTGATGAAAGAAGGGAAAGATTCAGGGAAACAATATCAAAACTGGGTTCAAAATTAAAGAAAGAAGAGTTCGAAATAGAAAAAGCAATGGAAAAAGCTCTTTCAAAAGAAAAGGAGGTCAAAGAAACAGAAGAGAAAGAGTTCGCCGAAAAAATAAAGTCAGAAAAGAAAAAAATAGTTCTCATCAGCCATCCCTATAATTTATACGACGAGTATGTTAATTTAGATTTGGCAAAAAAATTGGAAAAATTAGGGAATGAAGTAATATTTATAGACAGAATCCCGATATCCTCTGATATGTCTGATTTTACTCCAATTATTAAATTTCACTGGGAATTCGGCCAAGAAATACTCCTGCAGATAAAGGAAGTGATAGACAAAAATATCGCAGGAGCGATTGAGGTTTCTTCTTTCCAGTGCGGATGTGATGCTGTTTTGAAAGAATTCGTTGAAAAAGAATTTAAATCTAAAAAAATCCCCTTTCTGTATATCTTGATAGACGAACATACTTCTGATGCCGGCCTCCAGACCAGAATAGAGGCTTTTACTG
>CAYHAF010000100.1:0-2245 GCA_964354555.1 uncultured Candidatus Saccharibacteria bacterium | reverse complement strand
TAAAAGGTACATTCGATATTCGTATGTACCTCGTTTTTTTTCCGGGTTGAATTTTTGAGAAATAAAAAACGGGGCCAACCTTTTGGTTAAAACCCCTTATAGTGTGCTATCGTAAATTTTTTTTACTGTAGCCCTCTTTGTTTTCTGAAGTATTCAAATGCTTCGGATAGTCCGCCCAATTGCCGTTTTTTTTCGTCTAATTCGTCATAGCACTTTTGAGAGCAACAAGCTATCCAAGTAGATCCTCTAATCGCTAAAACATGCATAGATTTTCCACAAACAGGACAATCTTCGAAGTCATGAAGGATTTTATATTCACTCCATACTCCAGTCTCCTGATGGCGTATTTCAACTGTATCTTTCGTAAGGTTTCTTATGCTTTCGTCCGGGACGCCAAAGCACTTAATCTCAACCATTTCTGCTTTTTCCATTCCTTGCACCTCTATTGAATTTATAGTTTCTTATAAAATTTGTCAACTTTTTAAATAGATTGAATTTTCGCTCAAATCGGGGTAGAGTTAAAGAAAGAATTTAAAAAATAATAAATTTATAAAATCTATGCCAAAAGAATGGATTTTAAATAGTGCAATAAACCGTTGGGGGTTGCAAAAGAAAAGAAATGTTGGTGCTGTTTCAGATGAAATTAGGAAATGCTCGCCGAAAGAAATAAAAGATTGGGAAGTATATTATTATAAAAAAGTTTATCCAAAGGGACACTTAATTGAAATTGGTAGAAAATTATATACTAAAATCTCGGAAATTTTCCGGGCGGAGATCGAAAATATTACAGAACAAGATTGTATTGATTACGTTATTAATTTAGTTATTAATAGAACATTTGATGGTTATATGACTGAAAAAGAAACTGTATACGGTCAGTTACAGGACATTTTGGAAGTTAAGATAGAGCCAGCTTGTGATGAATGGGACAGATTATACAATGTAGATTTTTTTATAAAAATAAAAAATAGATATTTAGGATTACAAATAAAACCAGCTGGGTTTCCTTATATAACAGAAATATTAAAAGAAATGGAGATACAAAAAAGGACGCAAAAGAAATTTACTGAAAAGTTTGGTGGAAAAGTCTTTACGATATTCTCTATTAAAGAAAATGATAAAAAGGTAATTCATAATAAAGAAATTATTGAAGAAATTAAAAAAGAAATTTTGAGACTGGAAAATTTATGAAAAATTACCATAAAATTATTATTGGAGATGCTCAAAATATGGATTTCATACCGAGTGAGTCGGTTCATTTAGTTATAACTTCACCTCCTTATTGGCAGATAAAAGACTATGGCACTCCACAACAAATAGGTTATAACGACAGTTACGAAGATTATATAAAAAAACTTAATAATGTATGGAAAGAATGTTATAGGACTTTGCATCAAGGAGGAAGAATGTGTGTAAATATTGGAGATCAATTTTTGAGGGCTATTCACTACGGAAGATATAGAATTATACCCATAAGAGAAGATATTATAAGATATTGTTGCAACGCGTTAAAAATGGATTATTTAGGAGCAATAATATGGCAAAAGAGAACGACCTGCAATACTACGGGAGGAGCTTCTGTTATGGGTTCTTATCCATATCCTCGCAACGGTATAATTTCAATTGATTACGAATTTATTCTTATTTTTAAAAAACTTGGACAAGCTCCAAAAGTTTCTAAGGAAATTAAAAAATTTTCTAAATTAACCGAAAAAGAATGGAGTCAATATTTTCAAGGTCATTGGAATTTTGCTGGAGAAAAACAAAATGGCCATGTTGCTATGTTCCCGGAGGAATTACCAAGAAGATTGATAAAGATGTTTTCTTTTGTTGGAGATACTATTTTAGATCCTTTTTTAGGTAGTGGTACAACTACACTTACAGCTTACAATCTCAATAGAAATTCTATAGGAATTGAAATTAATCCCAAATTTTTATCTCTCATAAAAAATAAAGTTGGTGTTAATCAAAAAAATAAAGAAGAGTTCGAGATAATAAGAACAAAAAAATAATCAACCTCAGTAGTAGAACGCTTCGCGTTCACTACGGGGCAAGAATTTAGCCCCTTCGACGCGGCTCAGGGCAAGCCCGCCACGACCTAACCATAGGTGTGGGGGCAAGCCGAAGTTGAGAAAAATCAAATTTATGGAATTTACATTAGAGCAACTCAATGAATTTTTAGGAAAAGCAGCCTTAGCTACTTATGCCGGCGGTGCTGAGAAAGTTGACCCTTCAACTCTCGGTT
>CAYHAF010000099.1:0-2266 GCA_964354555.1 uncultured Candidatus Saccharibacteria bacterium | reverse complement strand
AAGTTTATATGTCTTGTGCGCGAGGATGGAAAAATATGGATGGATTGGATCTCGAAATAAAAAAGAAGTTAAATGCTATTGATACTGAAGCCGAAGAAATTTCTGAAGCTATAGGAATTAGCGCAAGAGAATTCACAGATGCATATTTCGAACTAGAAAGACAGGTCGATTCGGGAATTGAGAAACAACCATTTACTGAAGAAGAAGTACAGGAAGAATACTTCGAACAAGGTTTTGGTCCGGTGTCGGCTCTCAAGATATTGATCGCATTGTGGAGAGATCTCGGTCGAGAAGAGATCTCTATCAAAGAGTTTATCTTGACGATAATCCTACTGAAAAAAATAGAAAAAAAAGAAGCAGTATACTTACGATACATACAAAATATGCTTAACTCTCTTCAGGTAATAGGAAGACCTATAGTTGACATTGATAAGGCTAAACAGATAGTAGAAACTCATGGGGACCAAATATCGTTGTGGGAATCATCTTGTCGTAAACATTTCGAAGAATTCAAAAGTAGTAAAGGTTGTCCTTCTGAACTAGGATGCAAGAAAATGAATTTCTTAATACGGGCTCTTACTGCCTGCGAAAAGTATCAACCGAGGTCTTGGCAAGATTTTTTGGACACGCAAAAATGGCTCAAGGCAAAAGTTGAAGAGATTCTCAGCAAGAAAACTCTTGAGGAACTGGAAAACGTCTTTGTTCCTTTGTAAACATCCAATCTCTCTTTTTCTCTTTTTTGAGATTATAATATTTTTATTGTAAACTGAAAAAAGCCCGGAACTAGAGCGTAGCTCAGTTCTGGACAAGTCCCGTACCGAAACAAAGTTTCTGGTGCGGGGAGTAGTTCTTTAAAACCAAAAAAGAAGAGGAAACTACCCCTGCGGAAAGGAAATAAAATTTGTTTCTTTTCCACAGGGGTAAAAGGAGAAAGCAACTATGGATCATATAATGCCAGATCCTGCAAAGATTGGAGGCTATAATAAAATTGAGATTCCCCCGATTAGTATCAATCCGGGGAAAGCAAATGCAATAAACGTCGCAGAAAAAGTTATAAGAATGGCGGTAAATGTTGCTCCAAATCGCATATTCATTTCACAGAAAAGAATAAGACAATTAGCAAACAATCTCATTGAAAAAGGAATAATCTGTCACGAACCTGCCTGTCTTGAGCTAAAAATGAAAAATGGAAGCATACAATTCAATCTTACCTACTGGATCTACAATGGATATAGGGGAGATATGCGTCCTTTAACGGATATTCAACTTTTAGATCGAATATTAGTAAACATCGAGAGAGAAGAAAACGAAATCACGAGAGAGGAAGCAACTCCCGAAGAGAGCAAGAAAATAATCCAAAAACTCTTGATGGAATTTCGACCTGAGAGCATAGAATTATCAACATCATTTTCCTCTTCTTTTTCTTTTTCGAGATCATGCTTGCGCTTAGTTATCGAAGCAGTTTTCACTGAATTTATCGAAGTATTTTACAATGATTTTAGCGAAGTGTGGTCTGGAAAAAGGAGTTCTTTAATAAAATAAAAGGGAAAGAGGTTCTGGTTAAGTGAATTGTTTATCATTTTTGGCAGATAATTCGCTTAACCAGAAAAGGAGGTGAGAAGACGGCAAAAAATAAAGAAGAAACCAGTCAGAATAAATGGGAAAAGAGAGTGCCTATCGAATATATTGTTAATCTCCTAAAAATCGAGGGAGATGGAAAGGTTAACTGCCCAAAATGCAAAAGTGTGATAGATCCGGATGACAAAACCGAAGAAAACTACCGCATAAATGAAGTTTTCGTCACAAATAACAAACTCTCGGGAGTCCTACTGGAGTGTGTTCCTTGTGGCAGCAGAATTCGGCTAATTGGTTTCGAAATACTAAAGAAATAAACTCCCCCTTCTTTTCCTCTTTTTTTTCGAGCCTGCAATATTTCTTTCACTACGAGTCCGGGTCTCGTAGAGATTGTGGGTTGGAAGAAGCCCTGAATCTGAAGGATTCAGGGTAAAATAGCTCTTAAAATCTAATAGGAGGATGAGAATCGTGGAATCTAACCATAGAAATAGAATGATTAGAAAAAAGAATAGATGGTCGCGAATTGAAATAAAAGTTAATTCTATCGCTGATAGACTGGGCTTGGGCATTGATAATGGAATCAAAGAAAGCATCATTGTACTTCAAGTATTAGGATTTGTCACAAGGGCATCGTGTGAGGGACACGCTGATCGTGGTCCAGCTGCTCCCTGGATTAGTATTGGAGAAAAAG
>CAYHAF010000098.1:0-2304 GCA_964354555.1 uncultured Candidatus Saccharibacteria bacterium | reverse complement strand
GCCCGCTCACCGTAAAATTTTTATTTAAAAAGACGGACGCTAAATTTTTTAGAAAGGGGTCAATTTTTATGATCCTTGCTGATTTCGGAATATTTCTACACTTATCCACTTTCCATTAAATATTGGCGAGCTGAGGAAATTTTAAAATAATTATTTTATTTCCTTTCAGTATGATATAATTAAAATATGGTTCAACTAAATCAAACAAAATTGGCCAAATTCAGAGAGAGAGAGAGAGAGAGAGAGAGTAAATAACGCTCCCGGAATTTTTGGTTTCCTAAAAAATTTTTTAACTTAGCGCTATTTTTAAATAGGGCTTTTTAATTTATGAAAAAAATAATAAAGACAAAACAAACAGAAAAGGAAGTTAGAATAGCTTTGGAGTATTCCAAGAATATCATTTCTACGTTAAGAGAGCCGTTTTTGGTGCTTAATAAAAACTTGCGAATTGTTTCTGCCAACCGTTCTTTCTATACCACCTTCAAGGTCGCTGAGAAAAAAACAATTGGTCAATTATTTCCTAATTTAGGTAATCGGCAGTGGGACATTCCTAAATTAATCCGCCTATTGAAAGAAATCCTGCCCCAAAAAAAGGTTATAAAAGATTATGAAATTGAGCATAAATTTAAAACTATTGGATACCGAAGTATGAGCTTGAATGCCCGTCAGATGCGAATTCCAAAACGGATAACAACATTAATAACAAAAAAAAGGGGGGAGGAGGCGTTAATCTTATTGGCTATTGAAGACGTCACCGAGCGTAAGTTTTTACGAAAAGCATTAGGGGAGTCCGAGGAGCGTTTTCGCAGGGCCTTTGAAACATCACAGAATGGATTATTGCTTATTGATAAAACCGAAGCTAGTATTCTTAATTCTAATAAATCTGTCCAGAAATTACTGGGTTATTCCCAGGAGGAGTTTTTGAAAAAGAAACTCTGGGAAATCGGTGTGGCTAAAGATGATATGGATTTTCAAGAGACAATATCAAGATTGGAAAAAGGAGGCGGCATGGCTCATTACAAAGACATACCAGTAAAAACCAAAAATGGCTTGAGTGTAAGTGCAGAAGTTTTTTTAGTTGACAGGGCAAAAGTTCTCCAATGCAACATTCGCGATATCACTAAAGAAAAAGAAATTGACAAGACGAAGAACGAATTTGTTTCTTTGGCTTCTCATCAGTTGCGCACTCCTCTTACTTCCATAAAATGGTGCTCAGAGAAGCTTTTAAGAGAAAAGACCGGAGAGTTAACCCAAAAACAAAAAAGACATATTGAAGAAATTAATCAAGGGAACGAAAGAATGATTGACCTAGTGAGGAATTTATTAAACGTTTCTCGAATTGAAATGGGTACTTTGGCCGTTAATCCCAAATTGACTGATATTGGAGAGCTGCTCAAAAGGGTTATTAAAGAACAAGCATCTTTTGTTCAAGAAAAAAAGCATGAGGTTATCGTTGAAATAGCAAAGGGTCTGCCAAAAATTTCTACTGATCCTGAATTAGTCCGGATGGTTTTTCAAAATCTTTTTGGTAACGCTGTTAAATACACGCCAGCCGGAGGTAAGATCACCTGCGAGATGAAGAAAAAAGGTGAAGAGATTATTACCACAATTAAAGATAATGGAGTCGGAATTCCCGAAAAACAGCAAAACCAAATTTTCCAAAAATTATTCAGAGGAGATAATGTGGTTAGGGAACATTCGGAAGGAACCGGCCTCGAACTTTATATCACTAAGGCAATGGTCGATGCTTTGGGGGGTAAAATTTGGTTCGAAAGCAAAGAAGGTAAGGGAACAACTTTTTGGGTTGCCTTGCATCTTCGTGGGCCAAAAGTCCGTTCTGGCCAAAAAATTATTAGTAACCCATTATGACCAAAATAAATAAAAAAATTTTAATTGCCGAAGACGACAGAAGCCTTCTCTCGACCCTTCAAGAGGAACTTACGGATGAGGGCTTTTCTGTGGTTACTGCTCTAGACGGCGAAGAGGGCTTAATCGTAGCGAAAAAAGAAAAACCTGACCTGCTTCTTATAGACATTAAAATGCCTAAAATTGACGGCATCACTATGGCTCGGAAACTAAAAGAAGCTGGCATCAATGTGCCGATTATATTCTTAACTAATTTTGACGATCTCCAACATATTAGTGAAGCAATAGAGATAAGTAAATCTGACTATTTGGTTAAATCCGATTGGAAATTGAAGGACATAGTGAAAAAAGTTAAAGAAAAGTTGGGGTAGTAATATTCTGATTTTCTAAAAAATTTAGCGTCCGTCTTTTTAAATAAAAATTTTACGGTGAGCGGGC
>CAYHAF010000097.1:0-2336 GCA_964354555.1 uncultured Candidatus Saccharibacteria bacterium | reverse complement strand
TAATACTTCATTTAGTTTTTGGAGAAATTATTTTAAGGACAGAAGAAAAAGGCAGGCTTTCTGGCTATGCTCAAAAATATCTGGGGAAAAACGGAAAGCTTTTGGTTACCATCTCAATGGTAATTGGAATAACCGGTACTCTTTTAGCTTATATAATAATAGGAGGAAATTTTCTTAAAATAATATTTTCTCCTTTTTCAAATTTATCTTCTTTCCGTTTCGGCCTGATTTTTTGGCTGATTTTAGTTTATTTTATTTTCCGAGGAATAAAAATAATAGCTCCCATAGAAATTTTTACAAACTCAGTTTTTTTTATAATAATTTTTATAGTTTTTTCTTTTCTTTTACCTAAATTAAATTTCCAGAATTTCGATTTGATAAATTTAAAAAATTTCTTCTTGCCTTATGGCGTAATTATGTTTTCTTTGACTGGATTCGCAGCAATGCCAGAAATAGCTGACATCCTGAAAACTCCGGAAGAAAGAAAGTCTTTTAAAAAAGTAATAATCGTTTCCTCAATTGCTTCCATAATCTTATATATATTTTTCTCCTTAGCAGTAGTCGGAGTAAGCGGAAAGATGACATCCGGAGACGCTCTGTCTGGATTAGTTCCTTTTTTAGGGCAAAAAATAATTATATTAGGAGCCTTATTCGGCTTAATAACCATAGCTGATTCATTTTTGATAATCTGCCTTTATTTCAGAAATTCTTTAGTTTATGATTATCATCTTTCAAAAATCACTGCTTCTTTTGCGGCTTCTTTTTTGCCCCTGATTTTATTTATAAAATTCCAGGATTTTATCTTAATAATTGGTTTTGTGGGTACTATCTTGGGCACAATTGAAGGAATTATAATCTTACTGATATTTATAAAGGCTAAAAAATTAGGAAATAGAATCCCGGAATACAGTTTAAATCTTTCTAATCTTTTGATTTATTCTTTAATGGTTCTTTTGGTTCTGGGGGCATTTTTTCAATTAATTTATTCTAAAATATGATAGAAATTGATGGTTCTTTTGGCGAGGCTGGCGGCCAGATATTAAGGACAGCTTTGTCTTTATCAGCCGTAACCAAAAAACCTTGCCGCATTTTTAATATAAGAAAAAACAGGCCAAAGCCCGGGTTGGCTGCTCAGCATTTAACAGGAGTTCAGGCCATATCTCAATTATGCAATGCAGAATTAGGAGGGGATTTTTTAGGTTCAGAAGAGATTAAATTTTCTCCAAACGAAATCCAAGCCAAAGACCTTCATCTAAAAATTGAAACTGCTGGAAGTATTACCTTAGTTTTGCAGACTTTAATTACTGTTTGTCTATTTACTCCTCACCCTCTTAAAATTTACATTGATGGCGGAGCAACTGATACTTTCTTTTCGCCTACAATTGATCATTTCAGATATGTTTTTTTGAAAATACTTGAAAAAATGGGGGGCAAAGTAGAGATTAATGTATTAAAACGTGGTTATTATCCTGAAGGCGGAGCAAAAGTTGAAATAAAAATTTTACCCCTCCAAAATTTTGTTTCACAAAACTTAGGCGGGCAAGCATCAAAAATAAAAAATATCAATCTTATTGAACGAGGGTCTCTTAAAAATATTTTAATAATTTCCGGAGCTTCAGATTTTTTAAAAGATAAAAAAGTGGCAGAGAGACAAATGGCCGGGGCAAAAGAGATTTTAGGAAAATTAAAACTGCCGACTGAAGAAAAAATAGAATATTATCAAACCCTATGCCCGGGAAGCCAAATCTGTCTTATAGCAGAATTTGAAAACACAGTAATCGGAACCAATAATTTTGGTAAATTAGGGAAAAGAGCAGAAGATGTTGGAAAAGAAGCAGCTTTAGAATTATTAAAAGAGCAAAAATCCAACGCTTGCTTAGACAAACATTTAGCGGACCAAATTTTACCCTTTGTGGCTTTATCACCAAAGAAATCTCAAGTCACTGTTTCTGAAATTACAGAACACTGCAAAACTAATATCTGGGTAATAGAGAAGTTTATTGATGGAAAATTTGAAATAAAAGAAAATTTAATTTCTTGGATTCCTAAAATATGACATCCTCCCCAGCGCTCCTGCGGTGGGGTATTCTGTCGTTGGAAAGGAAAAGATATTTAACTCGGACTCTCATCCCCGTCCTCAGAGGGACGGGTTGTATTCACGCCCTGACCAATAGAAAAGCGATCAAGCTAAAACTCGTCGTAAGACGGGTTTTAGCTTGATTGTTTTTCTCAGATCTCTGGCTGAAAATTTTGGTTAATTTGAAATTCGACTGGAATAACCTCTTCTATTTTACCATTTTCAACTATTACTTTTAACATCAGACCTTTCATAGTTT
>CAYHAF010000096.1:0-2362 GCA_964354555.1 uncultured Candidatus Saccharibacteria bacterium | reverse complement strand
TCTTCTATTTTACCATTTTCAACTATTACTTTTAACATCAGACCTTTCATAGTTTCTTCTGAAAAATTCTGGTCAAAAACAAAATTTCCCAGAGAATAAGCAATCCAACCTTCTTTGTATTTTTCAACCGGTTCAATAACGTGCGGATGATGGCCGACAACTAAATCAGCTCCCGAATCTATGGCAAATTGGGCCATTGTTTTTTGCTTTGTAGTAGGGGAAGTTTTATACTCATCACCAAAATGCATTGAAACCACTACTAAATCAGCTTGGGTTTTTGCATTCATGATTGATTTTTCTAATTTATCTTTATCTAATAAAGCCATACCTGATCTTTCGCCTTTAGCTTCCCAAGAAAGAGAGCCCAAATCATTAAATGCCAAAAAAGCAATTTTTGCTTGTGGTGAGCCAGTTGAACCATTTACTTCAATTATCTTTGGCGAATAAGCTTCGGTTTCATTAAAACCTGCTCCAACATAATCAATCTCTGCTTTTTTAAGTCTGGAGAAAGTATCTTCCATCGCCACCCTGCTGTAATCAAACATGTGATTATTGGCAACAGAAAGAATGTCAAATCCGGCAAAAAGAAGTCCGTCAATTGATTTAGGATCCATTCTGAAAGAATAGATACTGCCGACTTTTTGACCTTTGTCTGAAATCGGGCCTTCAAGATTGCCAAATAAGACATCAGTTTCTTCCAAGTCTTTTTCAATTTTCAAAAATGGAAACTTAAAATCGCTATTGCCATTTTTCTTGATTTCCAATTCTACTCCCCTATCAAGCATGATGTCGCCAACAAAAACCAAAGTGACAAAATTTGTTTTGCTAAATAAAGACTGATTAATAACCGCCTGCAAATAAAGAGAATTTATTTTTGCATCCAGCAAAAAAATGTTATTTAAAAAGGAAACAGCCGATATAAATAATATCGCCAGCAGTAAATATGAAAATATGTTTTTAACTCTTGGGTTTTCCATTCAATTTTATTTTACCCCGTTAGAAATTTAAATGTAAGATTCATATTTTTTTCTATTCAGTGAAAATTTCTAACGGGGTTCTACCAAACCGAGAAGAAAACAAAAACCGCCCTATTCCTTACGGACGGGCGGTTTTTGTTTTTAACGTCGGAATTGGGATCTCCTCTTTTGGTGGCATTCTCGACAGTAAATTGGTCTGTCTGCAGAAGGCTCAAAAGGAAGTTCTGTGATATCTGCGCCACAATCAGCGCATTTCCAATTTCCTTTAAACATCTGACGGGGCTCAAAATCTCTTTGTCCCTCGTCAGGCTTTGAAAAAGCCATAATTATACCTGAAATTCTACTTTTTGAATTTTAGGCGATTAAACTGAAAGCGACCTTTTTAAAAGACTTCTAAGCCGCTTCTCCAAGAAAATCTTGGAACTCATCCCATTAGAAAATATATTACTTCTAACGGGACTCACTTAACTTTAGCCTTACTAATTATTTTAAAATTATAAAGACTTACTTACCCCCCACCTATTTGGCACAAATCTCATTTCTCGCGTGAAGCACAGTGCCGAATAGGTGGGGGGCTTAAGCTATATCGACTTATTGGTCTGATTCTATTATACTCCTCTTATTTTAAAAGTCAACCCCCGTAGAAGAATTCCAGCAGCCCTGCCCTTTCATCGAAAGGGCAGGGCAATTTCGCGAAGCGAGCTGAAATTCTCTACGGGGTTAAGTCCGGTAGTGAAATTTTACTACCTTTGGTAATTTAGCATTTGCCCTGCAAATGCTTGTGAAATTTCTACTACCGGGCAACCCCTACACCATAATAAGGATATGCGAACTCGCTTTGCGAGTTCGCCAGGCGCCAAACTTTAGTTTGGCGGAAATCCTTGTTTGGTGTAGGGGCGATACTTAGATATAATATCTTAATGAGCCTCGCGTCAGAAACCACTGTTAAAAAATTACTGGAAAACCATGGGGTTAAGCCTTTTAAAGGATTGGGTCAGAATTTTTTGATTAATGAAGGAATTTTAAAGAAAATCGTTGAAGTGGCTGATATCATGCCTGAAGATATTATTTTAGAAGTTGGGCCAGGCATAGGAACATTAACACAAGAACTGGCAAGGAAAGTTCACCCTGTTAAATCGTTGCAAAGCAAATTTAACAGGGCAGGAAAGGTTATAGCTGTCGAAAAAGATAAGAAGATGATTGAAATCCTAAAGGAAACTCTTGCTGATTTCACTAATATTAAAGTTATTGATGCTGATATTCTAAAAACAGATCTCATAAACTATAAGCTAAAAACTAAAAACTATAAACTAATCTCCAATTTACCATATAATATTACTTCGCCGGTTATAAGAAAATTTTTGGAAGCCAGGAATCCGCCAAAA
>CAYHAF010000095.1:0-2369 GCA_964354555.1 uncultured Candidatus Saccharibacteria bacterium | reverse complement strand
AAGCAGCTAATATCAATGTGGTAATTGCCGGCCATATGAGTTCTGACTCTCTGGGGGTGAATTTATTATTAGATAAACTGGAAAAGAAAGGAATAAAAATCGTTCCCTGTAGCGGTCTTATAAGAATTAAAAGGTAATAATAAGATTACATTAATAAAAAACTGGCTTAAAGCCAGTTTTTTATTATCGCTTATTAAGACTGAAAGGAAAGAACTCTTAATAATAGTAAAAATAGAAATAGAATGTACAAACAGAATGGTGCAATAAGAATAATTTTAAGATTGGTTTTTAATGACTTATTTTTAATATCCCATCGATTCGAAATTAGTCCTAAAAAAAATAGGAAGAAGAGAAAAAAAGTAAGAGGCGCTGAAGGCCCTATTGATTGAAGGATAATTTCACTGAAAAGTAAAATAATAATTATGATTATTATTATGATAATTTTTCCGATATCCATTTTTCTATTTTACCATAAAATAGAAAAAGATTGTTTTCAAAAAGTGGCTAACAACCAGTTTTTTGATACGCCCCCACACCAAACGAAGACTAACTTCGTTAATTAAGACATCGTAGGTGCTTGTCCTCGTTCTGATGTGGGGGTAAAATTATTAATATGCCCCGTTAGAAGTCTTTGGCATAAAATTTTTTAAGAAAAAATTTTATGTCCTAACTAACGGGGTTATAAAATAAAAGTCTGTCTATTCTTGATTAAATAAAGATTACAGAATTGGCAAACTTCTAACGGGGTATGCGAACAGGAATTGCCACAGTACCATTGGACTATGGAAGATGCCCGCCCTGGCTTTTTCTGAGAATGAAAAAACTGGGAAGAGCAATAGCTGAAACCATTGTTGAAGAATTCGGGCCCGAGGAATTTCTGAAACGCCTTTCTGATCCAATCTGGTTTCAAAGTTTGGGCTGCGTTTTGGGTTTTGACTGGAATTCTTCCGGATTAACCACAACAGTTTTGGGCGCTTTGAAAGTGGCTCTTTTTGATATTCAGGATAGCTTAGGTATTTATGTTTGCGGAGGAAAAGGCAAAACTTCCAGAAAAACGCCTGAAGAAATTAATACCTACGGGTTATCGCGTGGTTTTCAGTTTTCCGATAAATTAATTTATGCCTCAAAAACAGCAGCTAAAGTTGATTCTGCTTTAATCCAAGGAGGATACCAAATTTATCATCATAATTTTTTATTTACCAAAAATGGAAATTGGGCAGTAATCCAGCAAGGAATGAACACCGAAAACCAAACTGCCAGAAGATATCACTGGTATTCGCCAATCCTTCAAAAAAATCAGGATAAACCGGATTTTACAGAAGAACCGCATTCCGGGATTATTTCTGCATTAATAGGAAAACCATTAAACCTTACTGCTAAAGAAAGTAAGAAGAACAAAGAAATTTCCACGGGATTAGTCAAAGAAGAGCCAAAAACTTTTTTAAGAGATATTGGTTTGATACTGGAAAAATTTACCCCGTACCGAACTTGTTCTGGTGCGGGGTCAGATTCCCTGACAAAACAAAAAAGACTGCCAGGTTTTGCCACAGTAGAACTAAAAAATTTGGAATTTCATTGGCATCCGGTTTTAAAAGAAAATTTTAATTTAAAAAGATTAAAAAAGACTATAGAAAAAGCTCACTTTTTAAAACCAAATAACTTTGAAGAGTTATTAACCACAAAAGAAGTTGGCCCGAGAACTATCAGAGCTTTGTCTCTTGTTTCAGAAATAATTTATGGAGCCAAGCCCTCATATGATGATCCGGCCAGATATTCTTTTGCTCATGGCGGAAAAGACGGCACTCCCTTTCCTGTCTCCAGGTCGACATATGACAAAACTTTAGAGATAATAGAAAGAGGGATTAAAAAAAGCAAAATTTCTATCCAGGAGAAAGCCGAAGCTCAAAAAAGATTAGTTAAAAACTTTTACCCTGTTAAATAACCCGGCTCTTTTGAAAAGGGCTGGGTTGCCGCGAAGCGGCATTTAACAGGGTAAATCATAAAAAAGCATATGAAAAAAACTTTAGTAACTTCAGAATCAGTAACCGAAGGACATGTAGATAAAATTGCAGACCAAATAGCTGACGCTGTTTTAGACTTTGTTTTAAAAGATGATAAATTTGCCAGAGTGGCTTGCGAAGTTTTTATAAGCATGGGCTATGTAATAGTAGGCGGGGAAATCACCACTAAAACCTGGGTTGACACTAATAACTTGGCAAGAGACGTTATAAGAGACATTGGATATGATAAGCCCGAATACGGATTTGATTATCATTCAGTTGCAGTTTTAAACACGATTCACGGCCAATCTCCGGATATTGCCCGTGGGGTCAAAAAGACAGCGAGCAAAAAACAAGGAGCAGGAGACC
>CAYHAF010000094.1:0-2443 GCA_964354555.1 uncultured Candidatus Saccharibacteria bacterium | reverse complement strand
CAGATATTATTCAATCTCTGGGGATTTGAATTTGATTCTTTCAGCAATATAGTTGATGCCCACATCAAGAATTTGAGAAAGAAAATAGATGGAAACGGTAAAGAAAAGATATTGGAAACGGTGCGGGGCATTGGATACAGATTGAATTCATAAAAAATTCATTTTGAAAAGATATAATAATATAGTTCTTTAGTCAACGTTGAAAAATATAGCTTGGTGGAGGGTACAAATTTGTATTTTTCAACGATCCTTCTATCTGCCATTTCATTCAGAATGGTGGATAGTTCAAAACGTGTCATGATTGACCCCTCTCTTTCACAAGTAATGATTTTAGAAAGGGAGGGGTTGACCCCTCCTAAATATATCACTGGCACGTTTTGAACTATCTTTTTTATGTTTATTTTTGTATTTTAAAATTAGACCTGTTTTGGTCTTTTTTAATTCCAAATGAAGATTTTTTGTGGTAAAATAGAAAAATGTTATTAAATTAAGATTTAAAACAATGGGGTTTTTCAGCAGTAAAGAAAAAGATAAATATAAGTTAGTATTTGATCTGTCACCAGAGGCTATCGTTATTCTTGACTTAAAAGGAAATGTCACTGACATAAATGGAAGGGTTTTTGACTGGTTAGGCTTTAAACCTGAAGAAATGATAGGAAAGAATTTGGCTCAAATTCCATTTTTAAATAAAGAAAGCTTAATCAGGGCCCAGGAAAATTTTAAAAAAAGATTGGCAGGACAAAAAATTCCTCCTTACGAATTGGATTTTGTCACAAAAAACGGAGAAAAATTAGTTGGAAGAGTAACGGCTTCTCAAATAACTGACAGGAATAAAAAAATCACCGGACTTCTTGTAATGATTTCAGATATCACAAGGCAAAAAGAATCAGAAGAAAATTTGAAAGAAAGTGAAGAAAAATACCGTCAGTTAATTGAATTAGCACAAGAAGGAATTTGGCTTATTGATGAAAAATCTATAACAACTTTTGTAAACCCAAGAATGGCTGAGATCTTAGGTTATAAACCAGAAGAGATGATGGGAAAACATCTTTTTTCTTTTATGGATGAAAAAGAAGTAAAAATTGCTGAAGAAAAACTTGAACGAAGAAAAAAAGGAATTAAAGAGCAGCACGATTTTGAGTTTTTGAAAAAGGATGGCTCAAGGGTTTATACAAGCTTGGAAACTTCGCCGATTGTGGATAGAGACGGTAGGTATATCGGAGCTTTGGCAGTCGTAGCCGATATTACCCAGCGTAGACAAATGGAGCTAAAACTTAAAGAATCTGAAGAAAAATACAGGAATATAATTGATTCATCGCCTGATGCTATCACAATCACTGATTTAAATGGAAAAATAGTGAATTGTAATCAGGCAGCATTAGAATTATATGGTTTTTCTAAAAAAGAAGATTGTATTGGCATGTCGTCTTTCAATTTTATTTCTCAAAAAGACTATCTGCGAGCAACAAAAAGTATGGCCAAAACACTTAAAGAAAGGTCGTTAAAAAATATTGAATATATTCTTTTAAGAAAAGATGGTCGTGAATTTCCAGGCGAACTTTCTGCCAGTGTGATTTATAATGATAAGAATGAACCTATATTTTTCATGGCTATAACAAGAGATATCTCAGAGAGGAAAAGGATTGATCGCGCTAAAAGCGAATTTACTTCTCTTGCTTCACATCAATTAAGAACCCCGCTTTCTATAATGAGCTGGTATACGGAAATGCTTTTGAAAGGAAGGGCCGGCGCATTAAAAAAACAGCAGAAAAAATATCTTAAAGAAATCTATGATGCCAATGATAATTTAATTAAGCTGGTAAATATGCTTTTGAATATTTCCAGGATCGATCTCGGCACTTTTATAGTGAATCCCAGTAAAGTAGACTTAATTAAAGTTATAAATAAGATTATCAAAAATTTATCCTTCCAGGTTAAAGAAAAAAAGCTGAAAATAGAAAAAAAATATCCTGAAAAACCTTTTCTTTTAGACACAGACCAGAATATTATGAATATTGTTTTACAGAACCTGCTTTCCAACGCTATTCGTTACACAAGCGATAAAGGAAAAATAACAATTTCTATTAGAAAACAGGGGTCTTTTGCATTAATTGAGATTTCAGACACAGGGTATGGGATTCCGGAAGACCAACAATCACAGATATTCAGCAGATTTTTTAGGGCTGAAAATATAAAAAGGAAAGATACCAGTGGAATAGGACTGGGGCTTTATATCGCAAAAGCAGTTATTGAACAAATTAAAGGAGAAATATCTTTTAAATCAGAAGAGGGCAAGGGAACTACTTTTTATGTTAAAATTCCCTTAGAATTATCTAAAAAGAGTATAAAAAAATACAAGTCAATATATTTTTATGATTCAAAAACAAAAAAATAAAAAAATATTAATAGCAGAAGACGAGGAATCAATGCTAAGCGCCCTATC
>CAYHAF010000093.1:0-2484 GCA_964354555.1 uncultured Candidatus Saccharibacteria bacterium | reverse complement strand
AATTATAGCCGAAAAACCTAACCGGCAGGAAGGCCTGGCTTTCATAGTTTCTATTCCCAATCGTCATTCCCCCGATTCCTCTCGTCATTCCCGCGAAGGCGGGAATCCAGATGAGCTCCTCCGAAAAATTAACCCCTTCGATTGGCAAGCCGAATTCCCCCAAATCTTCTCCGGCAAAAACCCCGGCTTCGACGCCGTTATCGGTAACCCACCGTATGGTGCAACTCTTTCCGAAAGTGAAACCGATTATTTACTAAAAAAATTCAACTTTCAAGAATATCAACTTGATACATATCTCCTTTTTGTTGAAAAGGCGATTAGATCGGTTAAAGAGCATGGTTTAGTAGGAATGATTATCCCCAATACATGGTTGCTAAACTTGCTATCTAAAGAAATTCGGAAACACATCTTTAATCAGACTCAAATTGAAAATATTGTTCATTATAAGCATCCAGTTTTTCACCGAGCCACAGTTGATACAGAGATAATTATTTTTAGAAAAATCAAACCATCTAACTTACATAAGATTAACATCACTATTATTGATAAAAACGACCGTCCGGATGAATATCTTATACCACAAGATAGATGGCGGAAACGTGATGGCCAGCCCGTAAATCTTTTTGAACGGGAAGAACTATTTCAAATTGCAACTAAATTTGAAGTTTTTCCTAAACTCGATACCTTGTGTATAATCACACAGGGAGCAAAACCTTTCCAAGTGGGTAAAGGAAATCCTCCTCAAACTCGTAAAATTGTTGATGAAAAACCCTTTGTTTCAGAGAAACGTGAGAATTCTACTTTCCGCCCTCTCTTACGTGGCAGTTTGATGCGAAGGTATGAAATCCTTTGGAAAAACGACTACTGGATAAGTTTTGGTGATTGGCTTGCTGAACCGCGCTATTCTGCTGCATATGATTCCCCAGCAAAGATAATAGTTCGACAAACCGGAGATTCAATTGTGGCAACTATAGACATGTGCCAATTTGTAGTTCGAGATAATCTGTATACTATTGTTCCTCGCGACACAACCATTGATCTACGATTTGTTTTAGGTCTTCTGAACTCACGTTTCATGAATTGGTACTATCAAAGAATTCTTAATCCTGAGCAAGGAGAAGCTCTTGCTCAAGTAAAACGGGGGCACTTGGCAAAACTTCCAATTCCTTCGTTAAATATTAAAGTTTCTGATGATAAATCAAAACACGACAAAATGGTTTCGCTTGTAGAGAAAATGCTGGATTTACATAAAAAACTGGCCGATGCCAAGGTCCCCGATGAAAAGACCCGCATCCAGCGTCAAATCACCGCCACCGATAAACAAATCGACAACCTCACCTATGAACTCTACAACCTAACCCCAGAAGAAATAAAAATTGTGGAGGGAAGTTAAAACTATATGATTTTTAATATAATAACGATACTTGGTTTTTTACTTGCGTGCATTTCTTTAGGTTGGCAATTTTGGACCTTTCATAAAACTCATTCTGAACGAATAAAAGGCACACTTTATATTACTACAGTTCCTATAAGCTCTGGAAAAAATGTTCCAGCCCTTAAACTCGAAATATGGAATGATGGCACAGTCCCAGTTTATGTAAGATCTGTCAGTCTTTGCTGGGGTGATGAAGGCTATAATCTCGGTGATACTGTAACTGAACTCCTCTTCCAATCTCGGTTCACGGTTAGCGATCCATTACAACCAGGCAATGGTAGAACATATATTCTTCCAGCTATTGCTCCACAAATGTTTTCAAAAGCAAACGAACAGCCGAAAGAAAAAGTTTGGGTATCAGTTAGATCTCACAAAAAAGAAGTTTTGAGAATTAAAGATGAAAATTTAAAAGCATATTTGGACGAAATAGTAAAATCAACTTCTTCTCAAAATAATGACAAATTAAAATCGTGACAAAATGGTTGCTATTGTTGAGAAGTCAAACGAATAATAAATCTGTGATTATGGATTACAAAAAATGTAAAGAATTTAGGAAAAGGCTTAAAAAGATAGGGAAGATCACCGCCCCCGACAAACGTGGTGAATCCTTGTTAAGTTTAACGAAAGATATGAGGCAGAATGGCTTTGAGTTTCCCCTTCTATACCGTTGTAACACAACAACTATTATGCAACTGGTCGAAGAGTATATGGAAAAAAGTAAAATCGGGGAAACTAGAAAATGTAAAAACATATGCTCCCATATAAAAACTTTAGGAATATTTTTAGGAATAGTAGCAAGTATAATCACTATCCTTTGGTTCATTATTAACTTTTTCCTCTAAGGATAGCAAACTGCCTAAGAAGAGATCCGCACAATCTGTAGCTCAAAAAATTAAAAATTCTCTGTGGCCAAAAAAATAATTCCGTGTAAATCCGCGTTAATCTGTGTCTAAAATTTCTCTTTTTCCTCTGCGTCCAAAAAATATTTCCGTGTAAATCCGCGTAATCCTATGAATCGGAGCCGAGTCAAGCTTTATTAAAAAATTTCT
>CAYHAF010000092.1:0-2496 GCA_964354555.1 uncultured Candidatus Saccharibacteria bacterium | reverse complement strand
GATTCCTGCCATCAGTAGCTGCCCCTCCTGCTTTTTCAGCAATAAAAGACATCGGCCCTACTTCAAAAAGCAAGCGAAGCTTGCCATTAGGTTTATCAATAAGAGCCGGGTAGGAAAAAATACCTCCATAAACCAAAACTTGATGAAAATCAGGCACAAAAGAACCGCTATACCTGAGTTTAAACCCATTTTCCTCAAAAGCACGAATAAGGTTTCGATGAACACCTGTCCATTCTTTCCTAAGGCCGCCCGGGGAATACAAATTTCCCTCAGGAATCATTATTTTTTCTTTTACTAAATCGAAAATTCCTTTCTCATTGTAGATGAATTGAGATGCTCCATTTTTATCAGCAAAAACCATCAGAGTTAGAGGTCCAAGCAAAATATAGAAAGCTTGAGTGATATTTTTAAGCCCACTCATTATATCTCCATTCTCGTAGATAGAAACGATTATACCAATAGCCAGATTGGTGGGAATTAACGATGAACCATCAAGAGGGTCTATAGTGACGCCGAAATGACCTTTTTTTGAATTCATCTGAATCAAATTTTCTTCTTCCTCACTGCCCGCCTGTTTTACAAGCTTGGAATTACGAAAAGCCGCGAGTAATATCTCGTTGGCTCTCTTATCCAGCTTAATTTGTTTCTCTCCGTAAATATTATAAGTGCCAGCTTCTTTGTCGCCACCTAAAAATTCATCTTTTATAAACCGAATTTGATTAACAATAATCCGAATTAACTCGCGCAATTCTTTAGAATGCCCGTTTTTTTCTAAGTAATTATCTAAGGTCATAAATTATTAAAAAAGATTTCTTATTAATATTATAACTTATTTTTTAATTTTAGCTAAGTTGATAATAGTTCCGATAAAATATCAAAGTTATCAATTTAAGCTAATCAAATTTAGGCATTCTTGTTTTTCCAGTATTTAATATTATTATTTTCTTATCCTTAGGTATTATGCTTTTAATTTGAAAAAATAAAGCCAAACCACCTAACCCAGAAGGTTCAGCTTCTATATTGTTTTTCTTAGCAAATTCTATTGCTTTGTCTAAAAACTTTTCTTCAAAATGGTATACTCCGGTCTCTTCACCGCAATGCCCTCTGTAAATGTGAAGTTTTATTGTTTCTTCTGGAAATTGTATAAATGGAAGATGGGACGAGTAAAGTTTTGTAGCTTTCGTTTTATGATTTTTAGTAGTCGCACCCACAAAATTGCATTTTTTTAAAATTTCTACCTCTCCATTAAATACCTCATCACATTTTTTTGAAGTTACAATCCTAATGTTTGTATTCAAGATATTTTCAAATGTTTCTCCAGATCCATAAGGTATAAATACATATTCGGGATTTTGATTAAGAATTTCATAGCTTAACCAGTCATAGGACTTTGTTTTTTTAAAAAAAGCTTGGTTAGAAGTTATATCAAACCCATCTTTATTGTCGGTCAATCCCAGTATTTCTTTGGGACTAAAACACTTCCTTGATAGATTTGTTTTATAAACCAGGCATCCTATCGATTTTAGTTTATCCAAAATGTCTTTTCCTATTTTATTATCTACTAAAACCTTTAAATTTGGTAAACTATAATTCTTCATTTGATATTCAATAGCAAGCGCCGCTGTTCCGGCGCTTATTATTGACATGTGAGGAAGTGATGTTTTTATCTGGTTCTTCTTTTTGGTAAGCAAAATGTCCTTATAAGCCATTACTATCTCCCAAGACATTCTATCCTTTTGGGTGCGTGTTATGCCGTTTTTGCTCTCATCTTTTAACCAAATATTAGAGAAACCGGGAATATTTATTCTAAATGTAGGGGTTATAGGAAATTTGGGCATGTGAGGATTTTCATTTTCGTCATACAGAATTTTCTCCAATATTTTATTTTCTTTTGGCGTTAACATGCGGTTATTTTATAAATTCGTATTTAATTTTTATTTTATTTTTTAATCTTTGCTAAGCTCAAAATTGTCTTAACCACAGTATCGGGATTTAAAGACATGGAACCTATCCCCTCTTTCATTATAAAGGCTGCAAATTCAGGAAAATCAGAAGGAGCTTGACCGCAAATTCCAATGTATTTTCCTTTCTGCCGGCAGATTTTTATAATATTTTTAATCTGCTCTTTTACAGCTGCGTTTCTTTCGTCCCCAATATAAGCTAAATTGCCATTGTCCCTATCTAAACCCAAAGTTAACTGGGTTAAATCGTTTGACCCTATAGACATACCGTCAAAAATCTGCAAAAACTCATTAGCCAAAATAACGTTTGAAGGAATCTCGCACATCACAATAATTTTTAGACCATTCTTTCCTTTCTCTAATCCATACTCTTTCATCAAATTTATAACTTTTTTCCCTTCTTCTACTGTTCGGCAAAATGGCACCATAGCCCAGATATTCTTCAGACCGAACTCCTCTCTGGCTCTCTTTAAGGCCTTACATTCCATTTCAAAAGCCGGTTTAAAACTCGGGTCGGTATATCTGGAAGCTCCTC
>CAYHAF010000091.1:0-2523 GCA_964354555.1 uncultured Candidatus Saccharibacteria bacterium | reverse complement strand
TAATTCTAAATGGTGATTTAGATAAAATAAAATGACTGCCCGCCCGAGAGTTTTTCTCTCGGGGTTTTAATCTTGACGATTTAACTGATATTTAATAGAAAGGAGATAGAACGTTAACAGGTGAAGAAGGAATGTTCACACAAACACGATTAACAGATTTTGGCTTTGAAATAATTAGACACCTTAAATGTCACGCCTGCGGTTCACCCAATGCGGTATATGACGAAAGAAATAATGGATTGTGGTGTTGTCCAGACTGCGGGGTAAGCAATTACTGGCTTGAATCCGAATTCGGGTGAAAAAATGAGCAAGACACCAGGAATAGAGGATTTAAAAAAGAAAGAAATCTGCCCTGTATGCGGTTACGAAATTAGTGCCAAGTTGGTAGACACGAAAGATGGACTTTTGCGTTTAGAGGTTAATTACAACAAGAATTGCGGTAAATGCAATAGTACTGTTTTGGGTATTGCGAGAGATTTGGAAAAGCTGGTGCAAGAACTAATAAAAGAAGGCATATCAATCAAGGCAAAATTTGATATGAAATAGAGCGGGGTATTAACCCCCTTTTTATTTCCGTCCGAGAGTTTTTCTCTCGGATTTTTATTTCTTCCGCAAAATCTTGACAAATTCTATGTATTTGCTATAACCAAAATACTGAAGGATGGATAAAAAATGAGTAGACAAAAAGTTATGACAGCTCTTGAAAAATGGGATGGCCCGATTTTCTCTGAGGAAATAGATGACTTAAACACTATCTACAATGAGATAGACGCTTCGACCAGTACTTTAGAAGAACTGGGTAAAACAATTGAAGGCTTTATCACAATGGTGGGCGAGGTAACTACTGCAGACGGCTATAGTTGGTTCTGGCCTCTAGTTTTCAGAACAGGGAATGGCAAAATCTTAGTGCTCTTTCCGTGGGCCCAAGACTCTGAAAAATACGATGGTGTCGAACTAGATAGGTCAATTGCCATCTATAGAGAAGGCAAAGCGAATCTTGCAGAAGCCAAGGTGCTTCTTGAAAGAATTCAGTTGAGATTCTACAAAATCTTGGAAAAGAAGTCACAAAAGGGAGATAAAGAAAAAAAACAGTGATATTTTCTTTTTCTCCCGTTTTTTTATTTCCGTCCGAAAGTTTTTCTCTCGTGTTTTTGGTTGACAAGATTTAAATTATTTTTTATATTAGAAACAGTTCGTTGAAAAGGTGAGAAAATTGGCAAAAGAAAAGGAAAAAGAACCGCTTCTCGTGAGATATGCTGAACTAACACCAAAAGGGAAAGAAATCCTAAGAAATATTGAACTCGGCATTAAGGAAATCAGAGTCAAAGTCTGCAAAGACTGTCTTAAAGATGCTGTAAATAAAAACAAAAAAGCGAAATCCCTTCCTCCTCCAGAAAACTGGAGTGCTGAATTGTGGCTTTGTTTCCGTCTGAGAAAAGATAGTAAATGTCCTTTAGGCTTACCAGCGATATCTACTTCTAACTAAAAATAAAAAAATATCATAGAGACAAATCCCCATTTTTTGTCTCTTTTTTATTTTTACCTGCCTCGCCCGAGAGTTTTTCTCGGGTTTGTTTGACAAATTTCCAATTAAAGAATAGAGTAAAATTAGCACAAATGGAGGGTTAAAAATTGCAAAAAACCGTTTCTTTAAAAAAAGTAGTAAATCCACTTAAGATAGTAACGATACAACAAGTCCAAACTCAGTGCACGATGGAATCAGACATATTTGAAGATTTCAATTTCAAATACTGCCTTGACTGTCCTTTCGTTGTCATCGTTGAAGGAAAAGAAGGTGGCAGTTGCGGCTGGTATGAATATACAACCAAAATCCTCAAGCAGAGAAGCGAAAGAGACGACGAGGAAGGTCCATCAGATTATTATAAGACAATCCCTTGCGCCAATTGTGGCTCGGAAATCCAGTTCTACTCCAGCTACAGCACATTTACTCATGGCGTTGATAAAGAAAAGTGTCCAAAGTGTGGTCTACTGCACGCCTTCTTAAGATACGGAAAGGGAGACGAAAAAGTCTTTGCTGTTCCCATAAAACAATGGGACGAAAAACATCCTGCAAAACCACCGAAAAGCTAAACCAAAGACAAAGAGACGAAATTCCCATTTTTTGTCTCTTTTTTATTTCCGCCGTCTTGTAATAGCGGTTCATTTGACAAGTTTGAGATTTTAGCATAATGGTATAAATGGAGGCAGAATAATGAAAGCCTGTATCCCTGGGAAGAAAGAACAAGAACCATTAACAATTGCACTCATCATTGAATCCCCCGAAGGGAAGAAAAAAGGAAGAAGAATTCTTGAACTGTCGCCCGAAGAAGAAGCTAAGGTATCAGAGGAGAAACAAGATTTAAAAGCACTCTGTGAAAAGTTAGAAGGTAAAGTTTTTCAAATCCAAATAATTCTTGACCGTTCTGGAAAACTAGCCACAATAAGCTTTCAAGAACCTAATCGCTAAGGGGCGTCTCAAAAACGATTCGCCCTCTTTTTTATTTCCGCCCGAGAGTTTTTCTC
>CAYHAF010000090.1:0-2580 GCA_964354555.1 uncultured Candidatus Saccharibacteria bacterium | reverse complement strand
AGTAAAACCATACCAACCGGCCTCCGTAAATTTGCCTGGACTTTCTCCAAAGCTTCTCCTGTCAAACCCAATGCTTCAAGAGTGAAAGCTTTGGCTGTTTCCGGCAATAGCCTCATCACAATTTTTTCCCCATCAAATACTGGCAGAATAGAAACCCTGATTGAATAACGGTAATCTTCTGTTTCCACTTTGAACCTTCCATCCTGAGGAAGCCTGTGTTCATCAAGCTTTAGGTTTGATAAAACCTTGATCCTGGCAACAATGCCCGAACTGACTTGTCTTGGTAAGGTCATGGCGTCTCTTAAAATGCCGTCAATCCGGTAACGCACGATTACTTCCTTTTCCAAAGGCTCAATGTGGATATCGGAAGATCTTTGCAAGATTGCGTGTTTTAACAAAGTGTCAACGATTCTTATTATCGGCAGCTCCTCAGCTGCTTTTTTCAAATCTTCTTTTTCTTCAATCGTTTCTTCTTCCCTGATGGGCCTTATAATTCCAGCTTCCTTTCTTATAATATCTCCGAATTCGGCTTCAAGAGTTTTTTGATACTGGCGCAAGATGTTTTTTATAGACTCCGGGGTGGTTAGTCTCGGCAAAATCCTTAAGCTGGAGGTTTTCTTCAAAAACTCAATGGTTCTTATATCTTCCGGATCAAGCATAGCCACTTCCAAACTTTCCCCTTTTTTCCTGAAAGCGACTATATTATTTGACCTGGCAACCGGTTCCGGGATTATTTTCAAAATTTGAGGAGAAATAATTTCTTTTTCCAAGTTCACAAAAGGAATTCCCAAAATATAGGCCTCGAGCTTTATCATCTCTTCCTGAGTTATTAATCCCTCCGAAACTAAAACATCTCCGACTTTTTGGTTAGTCTTTTCTGACTTTTTAAGAGCCGAGTCAAATTGCTGATCGGTTATTAACCCTGTGTCTAAAAGAAAAGCTCTTAATTGCTGAGGTTCAACTCTCAAGTTAGTTCTTAGCGAATAGTGATTAGTTAATTAGTTAAACAACTAATCGCTAACCACTAAACACTAATATCTAATCATTATTATTCTCCTAACGCTTTTTTTATTTTTTCCAAAACTTCAGCCAAGCCATATTGAGCTTTAATTAAATAGGCATTGGCTCCCAATTCTAAAGCTTTGCCGACATTTTCCATGTCTTCCAGATTCGTCAAAATAATCACCGGAATCTCTTTTGTTTCTTTGTCCTCCTTTAACTTTTTCAAAACTTCAAAGCCGTGAATTTTAGGCAGGATTAAGTCAAGTAAAATTAAATTCGGCTTTTCTTCTTTAGCAAGCCTTAATCCTGTTTCGCCATCAAGGGCTGAAGTTATTTCGTATCCTTTATCCCTTAAAATCGTACCAAAGGCCTTTTGAAGAGCAGTTTCGTCTTCGATAAAAAGAATTTTTTTCATAAAATTATCATCAAATAACGAATCGGCTGCGAATTTACGAATTCGTATATTCGAAATAAATTCGTTATTCGTTGATTATTATTTTATAGGAAGAGTGAACCAAAAAGTTGTTCCTTCTCCCTCTTCAGAATTAAATCCTATTTTCCCTCCCAATTTGGTTATAATTGATTTAGTGATAAATAATCCCAGTCCGCTTCCATAAGGTTGTATTTCCTTAACATTTATGGAACGGAAAAATTTTTGAAAAATATATTTTTGATCATCCTTAGGAATACCTAATCCATTATCTTTTATTTCAAAATTAATATTGTTATTTTTTTTGTTGATTGAGATTTCAATTGTTCCCTTTTTCCCATTTTTTGGTTTAGCGTATCGAATAGCATTATCTATAAGGTTTTCTATTACAATCTTTATCTGACTCGCAACTGTCAAAATTTGAGGCAACTTATCATCAGTTTTAATTTTAAGATCAATATTTGAAGAATTAATAAAAGGCTGGGATTTAAAAGCTAAGTCTTTTGTTATTGTTTCCAAAGAAATACTCTCTTTGTTTTTAAACTGGGAACCATCTTCAACTTTTGTAACTGTTATCAAATCCTTTATCAATTCTCCCATTCTGCTGTTATTTTCTTTTAATATTTTTAGATATTCCAGTTGTTTTTCATCAACTTTCCCGAATTCCCCGGATATCAAAGCCTCAATTGCCCAGCTCAAACTGGTTAGGGGGGATTTGAGCTGATGAGTGACAATGCTGACGAACTCGCTTTTTAATCTGTTAGCTTCGGCTATTTTCTCAAAAAACTTAGTAATAACGAAAGTTATTATAAATAAGGCAGCGGTTAAAAATAGAACAACCAAAGCTATCACTTGGGGATCGCTTATAAAGCGAAGGCCGACACCGTAAACAGTCGCAATTATTCCTATCATTATCACGCCCATAATCACAAAAAAGAAATGGGGACACTGCCACAAAGAAAGATTATATTTTTTACACTGAGCGGAAATATTCAAGTCTTCAAGTCTGGTCTTGAGAGTCATTAAATTAATTATACCACAAACTAAGTTTCAAAGAGAATAATTTTGAAGAGATTTACTTTTGAAAATTAAAATGTTATATCCAATGATAGAGAAACCAACGGGGCGTGGTGTAACAGAAACATATC
>CAYHAF010000089.1:0-2641 GCA_964354555.1 uncultured Candidatus Saccharibacteria bacterium | reverse complement strand
TAGTTTCCAGTGATTATATAGGAAATTCATATTCTTCAATTGTGGACGCTCCTTTAACTTTGGTTAAGAATAATTTGGTTAAAGTCGTTGCCTGGTATGATAATGAGTTTGCATACGCCTGCCGTTTAGCGGAGTTTGCTGAATTTATTGGAGAAAAGCTATAAACTTTTAATAGAATTTTTTAACTCAAAAACGCCCGCGCGGGCGTTTTTGAGTTTTTTCCAGCTTATAAATAATTATAAGTTCGAAAAAAAAGAGCGCAATTTATCTTCAATTACCTTTTTAATCGCCCCAGCAACACATTTCTCCGTTTCTTCTAATTTTTTTATCAATTCAGGCATTGTCTTTTCGATTTCTTCTAGTGAGATATTTGAGTGAGGCAAATCTAACCAAGCAGTCGTAAATGGATTATCGAATTCTCGCAATTTTACGAATTGATAAATGTAGAATCCATCAAATAACGTATCGTCAATTTCTTCAATTGTGTATTCTCGATTTGGGTCTATATTGAAACCACTAAGAATTTTTACAGCAATCTTTGAAAATCTTACTTTTTCTCCAGGTTCAACAAATTTTATTTTGAAGGGTTGTACCATCTCATATCACCCGAATTGATAATTAAAAAATCTAATTAACAATTAGGGTGATACGACGCGCTCTATAAATTTTAAATGTACATTCTAATTACTTATATATCTTGCAATTAAATTTTTGTCAATTTCGATGATATTTTTTATTACGGTAAATTCTATACTTTGCTTGATTTTTTATTTTTGGTATAATAGGGGATACATAATTATTAAATTTTAAAAAGATTATGATAAAAAAAGTCTATTCAGAACGAAGTTCTGACGACCCGTCTCGAGCAAAGCTCGAGAATAGGGACAACTTATTTTTTCCAGACAAAGAAATTGCTAAAAAAGCTTGGGTAAATGATAAAAAAATTTATGAAGAAGCCTTCAAGGATCCAATTAAATTTTGGGAAAAATTAGCTGGAGAAATATTGTGGAGAAAAAAATGGAATAAAGGATTTGAACACAACCCGCCGTATTTTAAATGGTTTTTGAACGGAAAACTCAATATTGCTGAAAATTGCTTAGATAGACATTTGAAAGAGAAAAAGGATAAAATTGCTTTGGTTTGGGAGCCGGAGCCGACCACTGAAAAAACAAAAACATTCACTTATGGAGAGCTTTCAAAGGAAGTTAATCGTTTTGCCAACGCTTTGAAGAAATTAGGAGTTAAAAAAGGGGATAGGGTAGGAATTTATTTACCCATGATTCCTGAAGTGATAATTTCTATGTTAGCCTGCGCCAGAATAGGAGCAGTTCATACAGCTGTTTTTTCAGCTTTTAGCCCGACTGCTTTGAAGAGCCGTTTGCTTGATTCCGGAGCCAAAATTTTAATCACCGTAGACGGATATTATAGAAATGGCGCTTTGATTAGTCTAAAGGTCAATGCCGATGAAGGAGTAAAAGAAACAAGCGTTGAGAAAGTAATTGTAGTAAAAAGAGCTAATAATGAAATTTCTTGGAATCAAGAAAGAGATTTATGGTGGCACGAATTAGTTGAAAAAGAATCATCAGAATGCGAACCGGAAATAATAGATTCTGAAGATCCTTTGTTTATTCTTTATACTTCAGGAAGCACTGGTAAACCAAAAGGTTGTTTGCATACGACAGGCGGATATGCAGTTCAATCACACTGGACGACGAAATGGATATTTGATTTGCATAATGATGATATTTTTTGGTCAACAGCTGATATCGGTTGGATTACGGGGCATACCTACAGTTGTTATGGGCCGCTTTTGTGCGGAGCGACTTTCGTCATTTTTGAAGGTTTGTTAATTTGGCCAAAACCAGACAGATGGTGCCAGATTATTGAAAAATATAAAGTATCAGTATTTTATACTGCGCCGACAGCAATCAGGATGTTTGAAAAATATGGAGCCGAAGTTTTCAAAGATTATAAATTTCCTACCCTAAGATTATTAGGTTCAGTGGGCGAGCCAATAGATGAGACAGCCTGGAATTGGTATTTCAGAGAAGTGGGAAAAGAAAGATGTCCTATAGTAGATACTTGGTGGCAAACCGAGACTGGCGGTATATTAATCACTTCTTTGCCGGGAATCGGACCTTTCAAGCCCTCTTTTACTGGCCTTCCTTTTCCCGGAATTAAAGCTGAAATCTTTGATGATAAAGGGAAGTCTTGCCCGCCAGGAGAAAAGGGAAATTTAGTAATTTTGCCGCCATTTTCTCCCGGCCTTTTAAGAGATATTTATAAGAACCCGGAAAAATATTTGGAAACTTACTGGAGTCAATACCCTTCGACAAGCTCAGGGCAAGCTGGAGAAATCTATTTCACTTCTGACGGAGCTTTCAAAGATGAAAATGGCTTGATTAGAATTACAGGCAGAGTTGATGACGTGATAAAAGTGGCTGGTCACAGGGTTTCCACTGGCGAAATGGAAAGCGTGGTTACCAAGCATCCTGATATCGTAGAATGCGCGGTAGTGGGAATACCCGATGAAATAAAAGGAGAAGTGCCAGTTATTTTTGTTACTCCAAAAGTTATAAAAGAAGGCCAGGATTTAAAAACAGAAGTTATTAATAAAATTAAAACAGAGATAGGTCCTATT
>CAYHAF010000088.1:0-2647 GCA_964354555.1 uncultured Candidatus Saccharibacteria bacterium | reverse complement strand
TCCCACCCCAGGCATACAGAAATCATGGGCACTAAATGTGCCCATGATTTATTTTAAAAATTATAATTTAAAATTTTTAAGAAAATTTCTTGCTAAGTTTCAGAACGAACCAGCCGGAAAAGACCCCTATTATTGCTCCTGCTAAAATATCAGAGGGCCAATGAATTCCAACAAAAACACGTGAAAAAGAAATCAAAAAACTTGCAACAAAAAATAAATAGCCAGCTTTTTTATTATAAGAATAAACTATTGTTGAAATGGCAAAGTAGAAAGCAGCGTGACCAGAAGGAAAAGAAGGATCGGAAGTAGAGTGGCTCAAAAGCAAATTGACTTTATTTTCTACAAAAGGCCGCGGCCTTTTGTAGAAAAATCTAATTATTTCAGTAAATCCTAATCTTGCCAGAATACCCGCCGAGACTACTTTAAGCGCCGGGCGCCAATATTTTTTGAAATTTTTTAACAGAAAAAAAACGACAAGAAAAAATAAAAAATAATCAAAATACTTTGCAAAAAAAATAGCTATTGTGTCCAGAATAGGATACTTTTCAGCTAAACCATTAATTTTTTCAAAAATTAAAGAATCAACCATAAATTCACATTCTCAGAATCTTAATTTTTTTTCCTGTTAAATTAAGTACTATTGATGGCAAAGAAAATTTTAAATTACCAGCATCCAAAATCAAATCTGGTTTTAATTTTTCGTTTTTAAACTGCCTTATAATTTCCTTAATTTCAGTTGAGGCCGGTTTCCCTGAAATATTAGCTGAAGTAGCCGTTAGGGGTATTCTTAATTTTCTAAGCAAAGTATTTATTAAATTGTAATTAGGAATCCTGAGACCTATTGTTTTTTTATTACCAAAGATAATTTTTGGCAATCCGCAGTTTTGTTTCCTTTTTAATACTACTGTAATTTTTCCCGGCCAAACCATTTTTAAAAATTTTTCTTTCTCTTTATCTATAAAGGCCTGGTTTTTTGCCATTTCTATATCTTTTACAAAAATCGGAATTGGTTTCGATTTTAAGCGTTTTTTTATTTTAAAAAGTTTCTCCACTGATTTTTTGTTTGTTGCATCGCATAAAAGCCCATAAACCGTATCAGTCGGACAGATTATAACTTTTCTTTCTTTTATTGCTTTTACGGCTATTTTTATTATCTTATCAAAATTTTTCTTAGTGATTTTAAAAACTTCCAAGTTATTAGTTGTTAGTTGCTTAATTGTTCAACTGCTAATTTTACAGCTCCAATTACCGGTCTTTTTTTATTATGAATAAACTCGGCTTTTTTGGCTGTCTTTTTTACTTCTTTAATGAAGCTTTTAGAAGTAATTTTTGAATCAAACATCCCACCAACTAAAACTATTGGGAATTTTTCTTTCTGAAAACTTAATTTTTTAATTACAGTTAGAGTAGATATCGTTAATTCTTTCCCCGCTTCTTCCATTATTGCTCCGGCAATTTTATCTCCTTTATTAGCGGCTTTATCAACAATTTTAGAAATTAAAGATATCTGACGGACTGAATAATTCAAATAAATTTTAGCCAAAAGATCATCTTGATTTTTTAACCCCCATTCATCAAATAGCAATTTTGTAATTAAAGTTTTTGGCTTCCGGCCGTCTAATTCTTTAAAAACTGCCTGAAGTCCTCTCTGGCCTACCCAGAAACCTGAACCCTCATCAGCTAACCATCCCCAACCGCTGGCTTTTACTTCTTTATTGCCCCGCCAACCATGGCAGACGCATCCGGTTCCGGAAATTAAAACAATTCCATTTTTCTTATCTGTCCCCGAACGAAAAGCAACTATCTGATCGCTATCAATTATAATTTTTCCATTAAAGTCTTTTAATCTTTTTAGGATTTCTCTTTTTATTTCTTCTTTTTTATTCTTATATATCTTTTCGACTCCAGGCAAACCAAGAAAAATTAAATCAACCTTCTTGTTTTGTTTAATTTTATTTATTACTTCTGCCAGATTTTCTGCCGTTTTCTTAATCCCAATATTTGTAGAGCTTGAAGAACCGGTTTTCATTAAATTTAAAATCTTTCCTTTTAAATCAGCTAAAGCTGCCTCGGTTTTTGTCCCTCCGCCATCAACACCAATGATGTATCTTTTATTTTGTTCTTGCATTCTTGTATTTTAACAAAAAACAGGCGTTAAACCAATTTTTAATGCCTGTTTCAAAAATAAATAACGTTCTTTGGGCGAGGCTTTTCGCCCAAAGACCAAAGGAGTAGCCTCCTTATGGAATCCTCATTGACGCCTAATATTATTATTCCTTTGCACCCCGTCCCAAGGGACGGGGTTTCAAAAGGTAGACGTCAATTAAAAACCTTTAAATTATATGATTAGAAAGTATATTTTCTCCGGCTATCAGTCCGGTTACTGCTGCTCCTACTATTCCTCGACTTACTCCCGATCCATCCCCTACAGCATAAATATTGGGGATATTTATCCTCATGCCTTTATCAATTTTTAGTTTCAAAGAATAGAATTTTATCTCCGGAGCATAAATTAATGTTGAATCTTCGGCAATGCCCGGCAAGAATTTATCAAGCTGATCTAAAGCATCTATAATATCGTCTATCACTCTACCAGGATAAGCCAAGCTTATATCCCCCGGAATAGCTGTCTTTAAAGTAGGCTGAA
>CAYHAF010000087.1:0-2662 GCA_964354555.1 uncultured Candidatus Saccharibacteria bacterium | reverse complement strand
GAAGGGCTATCTTGTCAGATGGTATAGAAACTATGTCTTTGACCGTAAAGTAGCTTAAAAGAGCTCTTAGAGCGATTAAATAGTAGTTCTGGCTTATCTTCTTCAAAGAATGGCCTTTTTTATCGCTAAAACGGCTTAAAAACAGTCTGTAGGCCCAAACATCCTCGGAAGTCAATTCATGGGGTAAAATAGCCTCTTTTTTGGTCATTTTGAGCCAAAAAACGAACTTCTGAAGGTATCTCTGGTAGTTTTCCTGGGTTTTAGAGGAGAGACCTTTTTCGGTCTTGCAGTAGGTAAGAAAAACCGGAATTTGTTTTATGATAGGAGTATTTGATTTGATTTTTTCCATAGTTGTGGTTTATTCTTTTAAGGGATGATATTTTCGATGACTTCTTTCTGCATAACGATCGGAGGCATGAACATATCGAGTAGTGGTATCCAAAGATTCATGGCCTAAAAGAATTTGGATAGCTGCTGGGTTAGCACCATTTTCAGCCAAATAAGTTGCGAAAGCATGACGGATTGAATGTGGAGAAATAGGAATATTTAGACCTAATAATTCCCTATATTTCTTGACTCTCTCCTCTAAATAGTTAGGGGAAATTTTTTTATCTTTTAGATGAACGTTTTTCCCTCGATAAGGTACAAATAAATATGGGGAATCACTTTCATTTCGAATTTCTGAATAATTTTTAATATATTTCTGAGCCCGAGGAGTTAAATAGACAAACCTTTCTTTTTTACCTTTACCTTTAACAAAAATTCGGCCAGTTTTATCAATTTCGCTTATTTTGATATTTATAAGTTCTGAAATTCGCACTCCGGTAGAAAATAGTGTTTCTAACATTGCTCGATTACGTAAGGCAATAAGTTTATTTTTTTCAAATTGAGTAGGTGATTCAATTAATCTTTTTATCTCTTCAAACTCCGAGACTCGCGGATGTTTTTTTTCTGTTTTCACTAACTTGATCTCGCTTGGAGAAATTGACGATTTATAATCCATATCAATCAGATATTTTAAATATGAACGAAGAACAGATAGCATACGGTTCATTGAAAAACTACATAGTCTTTTTTTCCCAAGTTGAGATTTTGGCGTTCTTCGGTCTCGAGAAACTAAATAAGCTTTGTAGTTTAGGATGGTTTTTTTATTGATTTTATCAAAATTAATTTTCATCTCGTTTAGAAAATTTTGAAATACTTCTAAATCTCGTTCGTAATTATAAATCGTCTCTGGAGAAAGATTATTTACTTGAAGATTTAAAAGAAAATCATCTAATTGCGGAAGTTGGATTTTTTCCATAATAATTAGGGCTTTATGTTTTAAATTCTATTACAGAATTTTCAATTGGAATAATTAAAAACGTAGTATTCTTCGTAGTTGAGAGATTATACCAAAGCTTAAATAGAGATACTGTGCCTACTTCTATATACAGATTTCTATCTGAACCAATATTAATACCTAAATCTGCTCGTCCATAATTTAGAATTGGCTCTAAGACTACTTTGAAATTTTGCAATTCAAAATATTTGTGAATTACATTCATCATTTTTCTGTGCCATTCCTGTCCATGTCGACTCATTTTAATAATATCTAATTTTTCTGTAAGCCCATTCCATAAATCTTTGCTATTTCCGGTTTGAAATTGAGTAACCTTAACTCTTCCACTTACGATTAAAACTGCTATTTTTCTCAAAATACAATCATCGCATTTTAAAAATGAGGGATTTTCTTTGTAACTTTCTGGCATAACTAAAATATTATTTTTTAACCAAAATAATTCATTTTTTATGATGTTTTCAGTAATATGCCAAATAGGGAAGTGACTTTCAAGTTTTTTGGAATAAAAATTAATTGCAGATGAAATTTCGTAATTTTTAATTCTTAAAATTTTATGTTGATATGGCTGTGTAATTATAACTTCTTCATCTAAAACAGCAGCGATACGTGACCACCTTAATATTTCTGGAGTAATCAAAAATGGGAGATTGATTTTCTCCCCATATTTTTGGACAATTCTTTCAATAGAACGGGAAATCAAACGGTTCTCTGCTTCTTTTTTACTCCTAAAATGAATAAACAAGGCTTCACTGTCATCATTTCTGGCTTTCAGATATTCTTCCACACATACACGAGCTTCTCCTGATACATTTTGTTTTATCTGGTCTCTATTAAGATTTTTTAATTGCGCGACTTTTAATCCAGATGATATTATAACGGCTAATAAGGCTTTATCTCTTAAACCAATAAGCGTCTTTGTATCGGGAACCTCCAAAAGTGTCTCAAGCTGGTCCAGATTAAGGAATTTTGTGATTTTTTCACGCTTAAGGCCGGTTGGAAGACTTACTTTATTTGGTATGAGTGAAACTATGTCTTTAGCCACAAAATAGCCTAAAAGGGCCCTTAAAGCGATAAGATAGTAATTCTGACTTATTTTCTTCAAAGAATGACCTTTTTTATCTTTATAAGAGGAGAGATATAAACAATAAGAAGCGATGTCGGAAGTGGTAAGCGCATGAGGTAGAAGATAGTTTTTGTTTTCTATTCTAAGCCAAGATATAAATTTATTTAAATAACGTTTATAATTTTCTTGAGTTTTTTCTGCAAGTCCTTCTTTTTTGCAATAATCCAAAAACTGGGGGATATGCTCTATTATTGGTT
>CAYHAF010000086.1:0-2675 GCA_964354555.1 uncultured Candidatus Saccharibacteria bacterium | reverse complement strand
TAATATTACTTCGCCGGTTATAAGAAAATTTTTGGAAGCCAGGAATCCGCCAAAAAAAATGACTTTAATGGTCCAAAAAGAAGTGGCCCAAAGAATTTGCGCCAAACCGCCAAATATGAATCTCTTGGCAGTTTCAATCCAGTTTTATTCAGAACCTGAGATTTTGTTTTATGTTTCAAAAAACTCTTTTTGGCCGCGGCCAAAAGTTGACGGAGCCGTAATTAGATTAGAGATTAAAAATTTAAGATTTAAGGTTGACAAAGATTTATTCTTTAAAATTGTGAAGGCTGGTTTTTCCCAGCCAAGAAAACAGATTTTAAATAATTTATCAAAAGTGCTAAAATTAGATAAACCCTCCAAAATTTTACGAAATAAAACTTGGGCGGGTAAAGAAACAATAAAAGATTGGCTTTTAAAAAATGGAATTCAACCTACTCAAAGAGCCGAAACTTTAAGTATTGAAGATTGGCTAAAATTAACCAAAGATTGGTACAAAATTTAAAATTTATGCTAATATAAAACAATGACGCCCTCTAAAAGATTTCTAATTATTTCTCTATTAATAATCTTTTTGTTTTCTGTTTTAATTAAACCCGCTCTCGCCGCCAGAGAACTTGAGGTTCAAATTCCAGGATTAAAAACCACTACGCTCCCTGCTTTGCCAGACTACATAAAAGCCATTTTTGAATTCTCTCTTATGGCAGTTGGGATTATTTGTTTTGGCGCATTAATCTATGGCGGGCTCCGTTGGCTAACTTCAGCTGGTAATCCAGCTGCCTTATCTGATGCCAAAGACCAGATTTTTTCAGCCTTAATAGGTCTAATCATTTTATTCAGCGCTTATTTAATTTTTAGAACAATCAATCCAGAATTAGTAATTTTGAATCCAATACCAGGAGGAGGTTGCCATTCCAACGCTGAATGCCCTGCAGGTTTCAGATGTACGGGAGGGTTTTGCAGAGGAGATTGTCATTTTACTGACGAGTGCCCTGCAGGTTACAAATGTTCAGGAGGAATTTGCATTGCATTTCAACCATTAACTGCGTGCGAGCGTCCCATCGACCCTCCTGACCCTCCTTGCCCTGCAGGTCAGCAATGTATAGCAAATTATTGCACTCTGCCACCGGCAGGTAGCTGGGGAACAGAAACTTGTAGTTCATTCACTATCCCTGGTGACTGCACAAATGCTGGTTGTGCATGGTGTCCAATATGCTCTGGGTCATACGTAAATAAATGGGCTAAAGATATCTGTCTTAAACCCGAAGTAATTTGCGAATATCAAACAACAGTGTGTAGTGAATATTGCAGCCTTGGGGGTGGCTGTCAGGTCTGTGAAAGATGGGATCAGGCTACTTGTTCATGCGTACCAGCACAGTGTTGTCTAAAAGAAGGCAGTCTGATTCTAACGCCTGATGGCTTTAAAACGATTGAAGATTTAAAAGAAGGAGATTATGTAATTGGATACAGGAACGGCGAGAAAGTTAACTCTAAAGTATTGGCAAAATCCGAACACACCGGTGAATTTAATTTATACTTCTATAAGGAATACTGGTTCACTGAGAATCATTTAATTTATCTTGATAATTATAAAGATTTTAAGCCCGTAACAGAACTTTCAAGTCTTACGAAATATTTCAATGGAAAAGTATATAATATCCAGACGGAAACTAAAAACTACTTTGGAGAAAACAATTTGCTGATTCATAACAAGTAAAAGTATTTAAGATTAAGGGCTCCGGAAGGTATCGATAAAACAAGGTTTTTTATGAAAATTGGCGAATATTTAAGAAGAATTCAAGATCTGCCGTTAATCAAGCGGAAAATTATTTTCTGGTCACTAATAATTATTTTAGGATTAATCCTGTGCTCTCTCTATGTTTTAAACATCCGTTATAGAATAAAAAATTTTCCAATTGAAAAATCGTTGGAAAAGCTAAAATTTCCCGATTTTAAAAAAGAAATGGAGAAGATGCCGAAGTTTGAAACTGGAGGAGGAATGGAAGAGCTTAAAAATAATATTGAAGATGCGGAAAAAATGATTGAAGAAAATAATGGGCAAAAGTAAAATATTTGATATCTATTGAATAGCAGAAATTAATAAAGAATTAAATGATAAAAAATGGACCAAAAGATTAAAAAATACTTTTCAATCTTTAATAGGTTAAATAAAAAATGGCTATTTTTAGCTTTTCTGCTCTTTATTATTTTTGGCTTGTTTTTTACTTTCCAACCAGCTTTGGCGCAAACCATTGACATAAAGTGCCCGCCGGTGACTGACCTGGGATACATACCATGCCTCATAGCAAATGCTTTCATTAGTATTCTAATAAAAATCGTTGTACTGCTCGTCTTTGCGTTACCTCTTTTAATCAGCGCTTTTGTCGTAGGAATTGTGGCCCTGATTCTGGGCTGGATCATTAGTCCTGATTTCATATCTCTAAAATTCACTCAAAATCCCTTTGTTGATATTGGCTTGTCTATCACAAAAGGCTTTGCCAATATGGGATTTATCCTTTTTCTGGTTGTTATTGCTTTGGCAACAATTTTAAGGATTGAAGAATATAAGGCTAAAAAAACCTTGCCGACCTTAATACTTATTGCTTTGCTAATTAATTTCAGCCCGGTTCTGTGCGGAGTGGTTATTGATTTTACGAATATTGTAATGAATTTTTTCT
>CAYHAF010000085.1:0-2734 GCA_964354555.1 uncultured Candidatus Saccharibacteria bacterium | reverse complement strand
TTTGCTTTTGAAGCAAGAATGTTTCTCGAGAATCTTCTTGTCAGAGCATCGTATGGAGCGTAAGCTTGCCATTTTTGGTTAAATATGATAAACTCTTCTTTGTTCTGATCCATAATGGCCATAACCATTTTAGCATTCAGAGCATGTTCACCCATCAAACCATCTCTCTTTAGAGCTGCTTTCCTAACTCTATTGATGATAGCTTTATTGTAAGCCCACTTACGAGTCTCTTCATTACCCATTGCCGGATTATCACCATAAATTGCTTCGTCGGTAAATGGATAAGCAATCGGTATATCCATTTCCCAACCGCCCTGATGTTGGAAGTCGGTTAAAACTTCAATCGGCTTGAAAGTTGGTTTTAGAGAATGTTGTTTAGAAGCACCAAAAGGAACTGAGAGAGGATATTTACCGGACATACCTCCGATGAATCCCAACATTTCTGACCAAACCGGAATCTGATACCACTGAGCGGCTTTCATTTCCTGATTTAGTAAACTTCGATACGCTCTCAGTTTATCATTTAATAAACCCATTTTTTAATTCCTCCGAATTATTATTCTATTGAATTTTCAATTTCTAATTTCTTTTTCTTGAGCAATTCTTCGTCTGTAATCTGAGCAATAGCTTCCGGAGTGAGAATTTCAGGGCTCTTACCGCCAGTTTTACGATCACCTAATGAATTAAGGTTTTCGTCTTTTAATCTTTCAATCTCTTTCTTATCATCTACTACCTGCTTGGCAGAAATAGCAGAAATAATTTTTAGATTGTTTTCATAAAAGAATTTTCTGGCTAGAGGTGTTAAACCTTTATTGTCTTTTGTGACTTTCAAAAAAGCCTTATTACCTACAAACCCGATTATATTTGGATCAAGCGAATCTCCATCTTCAATAAGTGAGTTTAGAGTCTCATTGTAATTGAGTCCCTTCTCATCTTTCGTTAATGTAAGATCAACTTCCAAATCTTTTTCAGTCAGATTTAATGCTTTCAATTGATTTTTAATTGTATCAACTTCCGCCTCATATCTGCTGTTATTAATCGTTGCATGGTTATTCTGTAGGTAAGTAATTTTCTGCAAATCAGTTTTGACCTGGTTAGCGATGTGTTTTTTCTCCTGTAAGAAATCGTTAAACTTTTCAGGATCTTCATCCATCTTCTCGCGTTTCCATTCCCTGTATTCTACACTGGTTGTATCCTCCGGTATGTCTTCATAGAATTTCTTCAAGCGATTATGAATTTGCTTGTCGATAATTTCTTTGACTTCATCTGTTTCCTCGAGAGGTGGAAGTTCTACTTCCTTCTTCTGTTCAATCTTTTCCACTGTTTCAAGGACCGGAGATTTTATTTCGGCTGGTTTTCCTGTTTCCTTCTGAGTTTCGATAAAGGTTTTTACGAGATCATCATTGCTGTAGTTCTCGAATTTTTCCGACATAGCCTTGATAACTTTCTCATCATCTTTCAGATAAGGATTTTTCAATGCTACAGCGTGAGCTGCTGCTTTCGCAAGATCAGCTTTACCTTTACCCTTAAAGTTTGCAAGAAGAGCCTTTACGTCGTCAGATTGTTTTGAGATGAGTTCATCTGTTACGGTGAATTGTTCATCTTTCTTCTCTTCAGATTTTTCGGCTGGAGGTTTCGCTTCACCGGATTCTGCTTCTTTTTTCTTAGCTTCCAGTTCAGCATCAGACAAGTTCTCTTCTTCTGCTTTAACAGATTTTGAAGGCTCGTCCGTACCTTTCTCTGCTTTGTCAATATCCTCTAGGATAAGTTCCCGCATAGCCTTGAGGTCTTCTTCGTCGGTCAGACTTTCAATATCGCTGATTTGTTTGTCTTCTTCGACAATTTCTTCTTCTGGATGTTCTGAATACTTTTCCATTTTATAAACTTTTTCCCTTTCTCGCAGATACTCTTTATCAGAGTATTACCTGCTATTGTTAAAAAATTATTTTATTAAAAAACTTTAGTCTTCTGGTTTGACAGCAACTATAGTTATACTGCCATAAGTTATATGACAAGAACTAGCATCATTAGTCACATACCAATTGTAATCCGTTGCTTTCCAGTTATTCATATTCATTAACTGCACGCCAGATACAGTTGAATCGGTAGAAGCAATAGTAATTGTATCTAGAGATTGCCAACCTCCATTTGCGTATCCTCTGAGTATAAGTTTACAGGCTGTTGTATCTCCGTACCCTCCATTACCATTACTATTTACTTTATACCAGGCTGTAAATGGATTAGAGATTGTGTTACTATTCCTGATATAATCATTCAATTGGAATCTGCTTGAACCCAGAACTCCCCCCGTTGCCCCGGAATCCAGAGTAAAAGTAAATAATATGGTTTCCATAAAATCACTAGGGGCTACGTTAAAGCCTGTTTGGGTTGATGTAGTAGCGGTTTGTGGAAACATTGGGGTTGCAAATAGCAACAGTGAAAGTAACAAGAGTGTGAATGCGAAGAGTGTGTTTTTCATTTTTTAGCTCCTTCTGAGTTGATATTATTAAAAACAAAAAGGGCAGCCTAATCCTATTAAGATTAAACTGCCCTTTGTTATCGGTTACAATTTTATTTTTCCGGTTCCCCGGACTTACAATATTTTTTTCTTTGTTAAATTAGAGGACTTGACTCTATTTCAAATCAAGCCCTCCTCAGAAGCAAAGAAATAACTCAACGAAATGATACAGCCCAAACATAACTTTTTTTGCTATTCGAGTCAATAGGCTATTTT
>CAYHAF010000084.1:0-2773 GCA_964354555.1 uncultured Candidatus Saccharibacteria bacterium | reverse complement strand
TTTTTGCTTTCTTTTCCATTGTAAATAAAGGAGGTAATTAAAAAAATCACTTTTATAATTTCAAAATATCAAGAAATGGAATTTTTTCCAATAAAAAAGAGTAGTTTTTAAGCTACTCTTATAAACGACGGGTTACGATTCTCCCTAAATGCTCATTAAGAGTTTTGACTCTGGTATGCATTTCGTCCAGTAATTCATTTGGATATGGCCAAACCCCTGTTTTTTGTGAAAACAGACAATGCTCGAATGGAGCAGTGGGATAGAGTTTACGCCACATAATTCTATATTCTCTGGTTACAGGAGAAAGGCTAAGGAATATTGCTTGATCAAGTAATCGTTTCTCCAAGCACTCTTTGATGAAACAATAGGTAGTTTCCACTTCATCGGGTGTTTCCGCTGGCTGTCCATTTGTTTCTGGAAATCCTCCAATAAAGAACCCTTCTCGGTTAACTCCAGGAAGTTCTTTTTTGACAAAGGCTAAAACCTTTCGAACTAGTTGTAGGCTATGAGGTTTTTTTATCATTCGAAGAACTCTGTCATTTCCGTTTTCGCATGGGAAAGCTATGTGTCTAACATTACCATCTTTTGCAAATTGCCGAAGCAGTCGGAAATCTTCACGGGCCATTGACTCAAATGTAAGTCCATTCGAAAAACCAATCTGGTACCCTTTCTCGCTAATCTCTGATAATATTTTAAAAGCTATTTTTCGTGAAGCTCGATTACCACCGCCGAAATTATTGTCCATGAAATCGATGTAGTCAATCCCATACAGCTGTTCGAATGATTCGATTACTTTCATAACATTCTCTGAAGTATATCTCACTAATGTTTTATCAGTATCGCAGAAACTGCAACCGAAGCCGCAACCATAGGAAGTAAGAAGAGGAAAGTAAGAGATAGCCTTTTTCTCAAGCCCTAGGATGACGCTAATCTGACCAGCGTGAGGGTTTCCAATGTAAGAATATAAGTCGAGAAATTTTTCTCGTCCAGGTACTTTGATCTTTTGAAGAAGGCTATAGTCAGGAAGAGTAAATTGATTTGGATCAAACTCAGAGGATTCCGAATGAATGATTTCTCCTCCGATTCTTGTTGCAACTCCCTTAGGCAATCTGCAATCTTGAGGATTTTCTAGGTATCGAAGTAGACTTACTATCACAGGTTGTCCTGGCCCTATCACTACATAATCTATCTCAGGGATCGCACCAATTGTATAGGGAGTGTCACCTAAGATCTCCTCGTACCACTTAGTAGCTTCATGGCCTCCAAGAACAATAGGAATGTGGGGTAATTTGTCTTTTAATGATTTGGCGAGTCTAGTTATCTCTCCGCGATCAACTATAGTAGCACAGCTTAATCCTAAAACATCTGACTCCAGTTCCTGAAGTGCATCGGCAGCTTCTTTAAATCGCAAACCGGTTTTTCTATACTTGATTCCGCCTAATTCCTCAACATCTACTGGATCGTATGAAGGATCAGAGAGGCTTTTTTTAATTCCTTCTGCTGCTAAGTCAAAAAGGGCAACCTCATATCCTCTTCTTTTTGCTTCTGCTAACACAGAGATAGCGCCCAATGGAGGATGAATGCGTGGTGGAGTTCCTGTCGGAGATACTGCCCTAGGAGTTATAATGACAAACTTTTTAATGAGTCTATTCAATTTCCTCGTCTCCTTCCTTATGATAGCCTATTATTTTTGCCACGAAGGTTTATGTCGATTCTTTTTATGCTCTCAGGTTTATCAGTAATTGTGAATGTCATTACACAGATGGTATCACCCACCTTCGCCAAGTGAGACATTGAGCCGCTTGTTTCCACGATCCCTGAACCTCTTTTTGCTGGAACTGCATAAGTTTCCATGCGATGACCGCGTGTAACATTAGCCACTAGTACTTTTTCGCCTTCTATAATGTCAGCCGCCTCCATAAGAGATTCGTCGAGGACTATACTTCCTTCACAGTAAGGATGGGCATCGGTCACTACCAAGTTGTGGATCACTGACTTACAAACAAATCGAACCATTTTTTTCTTTTCTTTCTCTGATTCCATTTTATATCACCCCTTATTTTTTCTTTTCAATCCCTATTCACTTATTAAGGATTCTTTTCTTTTATAACAGACCCGAGAAAGTTTGTCAAATTTTTATACCTTAATTTTCCCGAAAACAAAAAGACCTCATGTAAGGACTTTCCAAATAAGAATTAACGAAGGCTTTTTGTTATTTTTTTAAAATTTAAATAGCTTATCCAAAAACTTCTTATCTTTACTTATATTTTTTGATATTAACTCTTTTTTTGTGAGCCACAGGATTTCAAGTTTTTCAGGATAAGAAAGTTCCGGCTTTTTATCTAATGGATAAATATAATCAATGAAAACGGTGTGCCGTTTTTTGTTTTCGGAAATATAATTAAAAACACTAAACAATTCCGGTTTTTTCTTCAGTGAATAATCCAACTCCTCTTTAAGTTCCCTATATAATGCCCCCAAAATCGACTCTCCCCATTCCATCCTGCCGCCAGGAAAACTAAATTTGCCACTTTTGTGCTTCAATATTAAAATTCTATCCCTATGTCTTAATATAACTACTACGGCAACATTAGGATATTTTTTCATTTTTTTAATTTTGCCAAAAGACAATAATGCCTTTTTTTAGAATCAACCCATATATTATAAATCTTAAAATTTTTAAATTCTTTTCTTAAAAGTTTTTTATTAAACCAATAATGTATTAACCCTTTTTCATCGTGACTTAGCGGAACAAATGTTCTTGGGGCTATAA
>CAYHAF010000083.1:0-2871 GCA_964354555.1 uncultured Candidatus Saccharibacteria bacterium | reverse complement strand
CCATTCCTCTTCAATATCCGCTCCCTTAGGCGAAGGTAAAATTTCATTGATAAAAACACCGGAAGGATAGCTTTTAGCTTTTTCTTCTGTCGGTTGAAGCTGGGTTTCTTCTATTATTTTTTGCTCTTCGGATTTTATTTCTTCTTCGTTGTTGTTGCTCATTGCTAATTGCTCGCTGCTTATTGCCTTTGGCGTTCCTCCTGGATTCTGGCTCGTCTGCCAATTACTAGCGTCACTGCCAGAAACCTTAGAATTTATCCTCTCCATTGTTTTTTTAGTATTATTATCTCCGGAAAACCAAGAAGAACCAGAACTTACTGAATCAACTAAATTTCCTATATTATCAGTCAACTCTAAATTCTCGCCACTATTTTCCAAAGCTCCTTTATAAATTTGATCTGCTGAAACATTGAGCACTGTTTCATCGTCAGTTCTCTCTAAAAGAAAAAATCCTTTAGCAGGTATTTCCCCCGCCAAATTTATTTCCGGAGTTCCGTCTTTTGCTTTTAGTGTCCAATTATCTAAATTTATTGGCGAATCGGTATTATTATATAATTCAATCCATTCATCATTGTAGGAAACTTCCGTTCCCATCCAGACGATTTCATTAATAACAATGTCTAAAGAATTAGCAGCCTGAACCGAGGAAGCAAAGGCGAGAAAAAACAGAAAACTAAAACCAATTTTCAGGATTTTCGTCATTCCCTTATTATATTAAAAAATCGCCTCGTTGGCGATTTTTCTTTGCTCCCCTGATAGACAATATCTAGAACCGTTTTAATTCAGAAACTTAAAAGTAGAAAGCATCTGGTTAAAAATATCCATACATTCCTGATTATAATAAATATTGCCCTCAACATCGCCAGAATGATGATGAATTTCAAAAGAACAACATTCCACGTTGCTATTTTCCAAGAAATAATAAGCATTAATTTGTGAGTCTATTGATGTTAATTTGATTGCCGGATTACCATTAATATCTACATTAGTTCTTTTCCAATTTTCTTTAGGCGAAGACAAAGAATTTGATTTTTCTGCATTTACCCCTTTCCCATATGTATTAACTTCTAATGAACAATAAAATATATTCGACCCTTCAGTTATCTTTCCGGATGAAAAAATCACAGATGCAGCACCGAAGTCCTGAAGCCATTTTTCCGGATATTTTATTTCAAAACCGTAATATCCACTACTGATAGTTCTATGTGTTTTCCAGCCGGGAGTCTCTATGGTTTTAACGCACTTATTATTTTCACAGACTGTTCCGCTTGGACAGCTGCAAAGAGAACATTTGTCAATTAAGTTTCCATTATCACAATACTTAGGTTTATTGGTAGAGCATTTACTATATAGAGTTCCATCTGTGCACTTTTGAACAACTGGTTTTTCTTCTTCTGGTGAGGGAGTTAATTCTTCTTCTGCTGATGGAGTAACTTCTGGCGACTTGGCGGCTTCTTCATTTGATTTCTTAGTATTCTGGGGTATTTCTGGGGTTTGTTTTGAAAGATAATAATATAGACCACCTGAAAACAAGGCAACAATAATTATAACAATAATAATACCTATAAAACCTTGTTCTCGTTTGTGCGTTTTCTTTTGCATATTCTTCTATTCTACCAAAAAACCGCCAACAAGGCGATTTTTAGATAGTTCGGACAAAAATAAAAAAGGATTGAAAATAAAATTCCCTTTTTCATATTAGTCTTTTTTGGTTGTCGAAATTCTTAAAATGTTTATAAGCTAAACTAGTTGCTATCCTGCCTTTTGAAGTTCTCTCAATAAAACCAAGCTGCATCAAATAGGGTTCGTAAATATCCAAAATCGTATCTTCTTCTTCAGAAGTAGCGGCTCCGATTGCCTGAAGACCTACGGGACCGCCGCTAAATTTTTTAATTATTGCTTCCAAAATCCGGCGGTCGCCAGCTTCTAATCCAAACTCATCAATTTCCAGGAAATCTAAAGCTTTTTTAGAAATCTCTTTGGTAACAATTCCTTTTTCTTCCACCTGGGCAAAATCTCTTACTCTTTTTAAAAGCCGATTGGCAACTCTCGGGGTAAAACGTGACCTCTGGGCAATAAGATTAACAGCTCCTGGATCTATCTGGATTCCTAAGATTTTGCTTGATCTTGAAATAATTTTTTCTATGTCAGAAATTTCGTAAAAATTAAGTTGAAAAGTTGCCCCAAACCTGGACCTTAAAGGAGAGCTCAAAAGAGCAAGCCTGGTCGTAGCTCCTATCAATGTGAAGTGCTGAACCTCTAACTCCATGGTTCTGGCCATTGGTCCTTTTCCCAAAATTAGATTCAACTTAAAATCCTCCATAGCTGAATAAAGATACTCCTCGCAGGTTTTATTCAGCCTGTGGCACTCATCAATAAAAAGAATTTCGCCTTCTGATAAATTTGTCAGGATGGCTACCAAGTCTCCGGCTTTTTCTATAGCCGGTCCAGAAGTGATTCTGATATTTTTTCCTGTTTCCTGGGCAATAAGACAAGCAAGGGTTGTTTTTCCTAATCCGCTGTTGCCATAAAATAAAAGGTGGTCTGGCACCTCATTTCTTTTTTCAGCTGCTTCAATAATTATTTTTAAATTTTTCTTTACTTTGTCCTGACCGACAAATTCGTCCCAATTTTTGGGCCTTAAAGTCAAATCAAGCGATTTATCTTCTTCTGTTTCAATGGGAGATGTGTCTCTTGACAAATTATTCATAGTTTGCTATACTATTATATAACCCGAGAACTGGGGGTTGGAACCTTTCTTAGTCGGATAATCTGGCTCCGGCTGGATTACTCCTCAGAAAGATTCTAAACTTTGTTTCTTATAACTAAAGCCCTGCCCCCAGTTCTCGGGTTACTCGCCCGCACCAAATT
>CAYHAF010000082.1:0-2908 GCA_964354555.1 uncultured Candidatus Saccharibacteria bacterium | reverse complement strand
ATGGTTTAATATGATCTATATTCCATTTTTCATAACCAATTCCATAATTTTTCCAAGTCATTCCAGAAGCAAATAATTTTTCTAAATGCGATCTCAAAAATGGAATAGAGCATCCAATTAATTCCATACTGTGAGCAGATTTTGTATTATTTTTTATTGCATATGTTATTCTACTTGATAAATTATGTATGAGCCTAATATTTATATTATTATATCTTTTTTGTCTTAATTTTGTATTTAGTATTTTTCTATTTATTTTTCTATAGTTTGCATGATATATTTTTAAATGGGCTTTATTATGTTCTCTCCATTTTTTATTTATTAATCTAATTTTTTCTTTATTAATTTTTAAATATTTTAAATATTTAGATCTCTTTTTTACTCTCCATTGTTGAGTTGTTTGTATTCGATGTCTTTTGTTCTTTTGATGATAATGTTTAAAATACTCGGGATCTTTATAGGGCATATACATATACAGTATGATAACATTATTAAACATATCGTTTAGGATTTTAATTTATTAATTAACTGATAAACCCCATCTTCATTAAAAAATTCCGCCGAATCTCGTGATATTATCCTCATTTGATTAGTTGAATTGAGTAGTTCATAGAACTGCTTAAAGTAGAATTCCTGGCAAAATATCTTGAAATCTCCGTGAGAATTTTGCAGTAGTTCATTAATTTTCTTAAACCACTTTACTATTTCATTATTTCGGTTTCGTTCGAACCGCTGGGCACTCTGTCCACCTTGATGATGTTTACTCATTATATAATTAGTTTCACTAAATATTATATCAAAACTAAAATCATCATATATCTTGGCAAATACAGTATTTTTTAAATCAAAAAATAGATAATTTCCAATTAGTATTTTTTCTTTTTCTTCTGGAATTAATTTTTTACCACAGAAATATATCACTTTATATCCTGAATATGGTTCTATGGATAGATCAGAATTATCCCAATAATATGATTTTCCAGAAAAGTCCTTTCCTTGACTAAATATATCTCTTTATAGCTATAAGCCCAGCTAAAGTTGTTTTTCTGTTTTCCTGATCTTTGATATTATTTACCAAAGCAATTTCTTTATCTAATTCAATACCTTTATTATTTTTTGGAATTTTTAATGTTATCATATTATACACCTCCGGGTGCTATCTTTATATATTAGTTGTTTAACAACTAAATCGCCCTATCCTGATTTGCACAGAAATCTTTTCCTTCAGAGGGAAACATGCTTCTATTACACCATAGGGCTAACGACCAGATTTGGACTTGAACCAAAAACTTCGCGTTAACAGCGCGATAGGATACCTATTTCCCCACCTAGTCATACGGCCATCGCGAGACTCGCACTCACATCACGATCTTGACAGGATCGCGTCCTACTCTTGAACGAGACGGCCTCATACTCCTAATGGGATTCGCACCCATGATCTCCTGCTTGAAAGGCAGGCATGCTTGTCTACTACACCATAGGAGCTTTATATATTATATGTTTTACATATAATTAACTTTCTTCCTTTATATACTTTAATTATATATGACTAACTCATATCCTTTTTAAAGGATACTCATATGGTATTAATACCATAATATTATGGTATCATGGGGATACTGCGAATCGAACGCAGACTTAATAGTCTGGAGCCATTCGTACTAACCATTATACTATATCCCCATAATCCCATCGTCCGGATTTGCACCGGCATCTTTCGGTTTCTGCATCGCAGATATTATTGTGTCTACATCCGAATATTCTACTATTGAACTATGATGGGCGAGCATCTTTTTAATAAACCTTTTTTAAAGGTTCACGCAGTTAGCCAGATTCGAACTGACGGTATCTTTCGATACGGCACGTCTCAAGCGTGCTGGATTAAACCACTCTCCCACAACTGCATACGCGGAATGCATGATTCGAACATGCGTAACATTGCTGTTGCATCGGTTAGCAACCGAGCACCTTTGGCCACTCAGTCAATTCCGCATGGCCAGTTTGGGCGATGAACCCAACTCGAGACTCATTCTTCTCTACCGACCAGATGCGGCATACGCGAGTCGAACGCGTTCCTCCCGCTTGGAAGGCGGGCTTGCTGCCTATTACACTTATGCCGCAAACCAATAATTTTATTAAGCTGGTATAGAATACTTAACAATTATTATAATAAAAAATACCAGCCAAAAAAGATTATTGGTGCTGATACTCTTCACTACCATTGGATCCTGACGAATTGCCATCCCATTGGTAGATATATTTCATAAGTAATATTACTACTGAAGTGTTTTTAAATCTATGTATTTTAATTTTAAAAAATAGAGATGGCAGGACTCGCACCCACTAAGCGCCTACGCGCAGGAGGTCCTAGGCCTCCCTGGTTATCTTATTCCATACATCTCTAGATGGAGATGGTATGAGTCGCACACACTAAGCGCCTACGCGCAGAGGATCTTAAGTCCTCCGGGTTATCGGATTCCCTACATCTCCATATGCACAGAAGAGGATTCGAACCTCTGAAACTCCTACGAGTATGGGATTTTGAGTCCCACGCGTTTAACCACTTCGCTATCCGTGCGAGCAGTCTTTTCAGAAGCTGGTATTAAAAATTCTAAAATTACAAACCATCAATACCAGCTTAAAAAGATTAAGCCAGCTGGTTGACATTCAACAATAATTGTAATAAATTCAATTGAGTTGAATATGTTTGCATATATATTATTAGGCACGAATTGTTTTTAAACTTATGCTTTTTCTATAATTATCATAACATACTCTTGTGCAATAAAAATGTTTTTGGTGTAGTTTTTTTCGTTCTTTATATTTTCTTAATAATAATTTAAATGAAATTTTACAACTATTACAAACCATATTTTTATATTTTGGTTTAGCATGATGCATTCGTCCA
>CAYHAF010000081.1:0-2943 GCA_964354555.1 uncultured Candidatus Saccharibacteria bacterium | reverse complement strand
GAATTTCTGCTTAGTGATAGCAATATCGTTCTTTGGGCATTGTTTTTGGGAGGAATTTTCTTAATTATCTTTGAATTGTTTTACAAAGAAAAAGAAAACAGCATTGAAGATATTTCCAAGATGTCTTGTTCGCAATCATTTTTTGTGGGCGTTTTCCAGATAGTTGCCATAATTCCCGGAGTTTCCAGGGCAGTGGCTACCATAATCGGCGGTTTGATTCTGGGATTAAAAAGAAAAACTATTGTGGAATTTTCATTTTTGCTGGCTGTTCCGACAATGACAGCAGCAACCTTTTTTGATTTATTTAAAAGCGCAGGAGAATTTTCATTTAGCCAAATTAATTTTTTGATAACAGGGTTTATAACTTCCTTTATTGTTGCGATTCTAAGCGTTAAGTTTTTGCTGTATTTCATAAAAAAACACAGTTTTACTGCCTTTGGTCTTTACCGGATAATATTGGCGCTTCTATTTTGGTTGATAATTGTTTAATAGTAGTTTCGTTCCAAACTTCATTGTATTGTGGTCCCGATATGTTAAAATTATTTTTAAGTGTTAAATTTATTTCTTAAATAATTTTATGGAAAAAATTGGTATTGTTGTTGAGGATGCAACTGATTTAACTCAAGAGCTGATTGAGAAAAATCAGATTGTAATCGTGCCCGTGAAATTATACTGGCCTGAGCTTGAAAAAATGCCGGGCAAAAACACTTTTCAAAAAATGCGGGAACTGGAGAAACAAGGGATTAAAAGTTTTGGAAAAACTTCCCAGCCTTCAATGAAAGATTTCTTGGATGCCTATAATCTGCAGCTTTTAAAATTTGATAAAGTTATTTGTCCTGCCCTGACTTCTGCTCACTCAGGAAGTTATAATTCAGCAATTCAGGGCAAAAACTTTTTAGAACCTGAAAAACAATCAAAAGTTTTTGTCATAGACAGTCAGAATGGAAGCTGTAGCCAAGGTCTCATAGTTTTGAAGATAGTGGATTTAATTCAATCGGGAAAAACCGCGGAAGAAATTATTAAAGAATTGGAAGAATTTATACCGAAAGTTCATTTTTATCTAATGCTTGAAGACCCAAAATGGCTGGAAGCCAGCGGTCGGATATCTACTTTAGTTGCTAATCTGTTAAGAGAATTAAGCAAAAGGGGGATCCGTCCTATGATTACTTTTAAAAAAGGGCATCTGACTCCGGCAAGCATCAAAATTAGCGCCAAAGACAGTCCAAATGTTATTTTCAAGCAGTTTGAATCCGAGACAAAAAAAATAAGGGCAGAAGGAAAAAAAGTAAGAGTAACTATTGCGCATGGAGATTGGCCTGAAGGAGCCCAGAGATTAAGAGAAATGGTTGAGAAAGAAAAAAATGTTGAAATAGCTTCTTCTAATATAATAGATAATGTGATTGGCGCAATAACAGGCCCTAATACTATGGTTTTTGCTTGGTATGAGATTTGATATATAAAAAATTTAATTAATGGTTTATAATTAAATAAAGAATTTAATTATCATCAGAGGTATAATATAAGAATATGGTTCCAACAAAAATATTTTTGACAAAAGGAGTCGGAGTCCATAAAGATAAACTTGCATCTTTTGAGCTGGCTCTGAGAGATGCCGGAATAGAGAAATGCAATTTAGTTTTTGTTTCTAGTATTTTGCCGCCAAGCTGTAAAATAATTCCAAGAGAGGAAGGACTTAAATTTTTAAAAGCGGGACAGATAACTTTTTGCGTTTTTTCCAGGAACGAAACAGATGAGCCGAATCGTTTAATTTCTGCCGCTATTGGTGTTGCTGTGCCAAAAGAAAACGACCAGTATGGTTATCTTTCCGAGCATCATGCTTTCGGCCAAAAAGCGGAAAATGCAGGAGAATATGCCGAAGATTTAGCTGCCACCATGCTTGCCACAACTTTGGGTATAGAATTTGACCCAGAAAAAGCCTGGGAAGAAAGAGAGCAGGTTTTCAAAGCCAGCGGCCGCATTTTCAAAACAACCCATATCTGTCAATCAACCGAAGGTAATAAAGACGGCCTGTGGACTACAGTAATTACAGCAGCAGTTTTATTAGAGTAAAAAATGAACCCCTCCCCGCTGCAAGCGGCGGGGCATCCCGCTTGCAGCGGGACAAGTTCCTTCAGCGGCTTTCATCTTATTCGTTTAAGGGGCAGGATATTCTCGCCGCAGAAGAATAAAGGTCACTAATATAAATAAACAAAAAACATGAATAATATTGCAAGCGAATTTGTTTCGCAAGAGCAAAAAGAATATAAGGTAAAGATGGGGAGTATTCTTGCTTCGGCTCTATCTGGATTTATTGCCGGACTTATTGTCGCCAGCATAATTTGGATGATTGCTTTCCGATATTTAGCGCCGGGAGCCTAAAACATGATATCTTTCCCACCACCACGGCGGTGGGGTATCCTGCCTGCCCGCATCGCTGATGCGAAGCATTTGCAGGCGGGTCGTTGGAAAGGAAAAGATATTTAACTTGGGCTCTCATCCCCGTCCTCAAAGGGAGGGAGAGTATTTAGGCCCTGACCAATAAATTTTTTCAAAAACTATTTGATCTAGGTACAAATACCCGATTTTTTTATCGGGTTTTTGATTTGATATAATCTTTTTTTTCATTATAAACACATATGGGAAAGGCAGTAATTTTTTGGTAGAATTACTAAAAGATCAGTTTTGATTTATGAACTTATTCCATCTGAAAAATAATAAAAATAATAGCAATGGCCTCCCGAAACCCAAGGCCTGGGATTTAGAATGCGTGAGTTGTTCGGCCGAAGTAATTCTTGAGAAGTTTAAAACTGTAAAAGACGGACTGACCGAACAGGAGGCGCTAAAAAGGCTCGAGCAGTATGGTTATAACGATCCCACAAGGAAGGGAGAAAGAAATATTTTAATCCAAATTTTTTCCAGATTTCTTAACCCTCTCGTTGTTGT
>CAYHAF010000080.1:1487-2990 GCA_964354555.1 uncultured Candidatus Saccharibacteria bacterium | reverse complement strand
AATATATCAAAACTATGTATTACTTAGCTTTCGATGTTTCTAAAAACAAATTGGACGGAGTCTTAACCAATCTTAGAACGAAGAATAAGTATTTTCAAATAAACAATGATTATCAATCAATAACAGATTGGTTGAATGAGGTTAAACTTCCAAAGAAACTAATCTCTGGCTGTGAGTCAACCGGAGGATACCATCTCTTAATCCTGAGAATCCTTGTTAAAAGAGGTTTTGTCTTCAAGTTAATCAATCCTCTTCTGGTCAAACAATTTATCAGAACTACAATCAGAAAAAAGAAAACAGATGCTACTGACAGCTTGATTATTGCCAAGTTATTGGCTCAAGGAGAAGGTTATCAGATTGATTCAAAAGAGCTGGATTTAACAGCTAAAACCTTAGAAAGAGGATTAGAGAAGTTAACAGAAGAAAAACATAAATTCTCTCTCATGGGCCAAGGCTTAAAGTTCCAGGAACAAAACGAAGATTTAATGCTATTAGATAATAAATTCAAGGAGATAGAGGATAAGATAGGAGAAACCATCAAAGAACAAATCTCTTTTCTGAAAGAAAAATACTCCAAGGAACCTGTTATTGAGTTATTGGAAAGCATTCCTGGTATTGGCTTTAAATTAGCTTTTGCTATCTGGACAGAGATTGGAGATGTTAAGAGGTTTGATGGATATAAAAAGATGGTGGCTTTTGCAGGCTTAGATCCCAGGATCCGTCAGTCAGGCCATTGCCTGAATAACCAAGGGAAGCTAACCAAGAGAGGTTCTCCTCATTTGAGAAGGGCTCTGTTTGTAGCAGCTAGCCTAGCTAGAAGATATGATCCTGAATTAAATCTTTACTATGAGAAGAAGAGAGCAGAAGGAAAGAGATATACTGTCGCTGTTTGCGCTGTTACCAGGAAGTTGGTCTCCAGAATCTATGCTGTCTGGAAAAGAGGAACTCCTTACCTGAAGAAAGAAATTCCTAGTTTAAATATGCTAAAAGCAGTTACCACTATGGCAACTGCTTGACTTAAGATAATAGGTCTGTTTGAAACTAACAACAACCTCCCTCCCACTCTATAAGACATTTATCGCATGAGTAAAGATAGTCAATAGCATATTCACAAAATTCAATTTGACTAACCTCTTTCCATTGCCCCGATTCTTTTATAAACCAGCTGTTTTTTACAGTTAGACATTGAGCTATTGTACAAAGCGATAGCTGCATTCTTAACTTTCTCTGGAATCGGTGAGTCAATACGCTTTTCATCATCAATATCTGATGTATCTAAAGTGTTCGGATATAATACTTTTTCTGTCCAACCATCCATGGCCTTACCAGGAATACAGCTCTTAAAATCCACAACTGGAAATGATTCCAAACAAGACCTAATTTCGGCACCCGCCACTATCGTTTCAAGATTTAATCTTGTCTTTAATTTATTTGTAATTTCCCTCACTTCCTTTTGATAATTACTGCTATCGCTCCAAATCATGACCAGAATATCATTATTTT
>CAYHAF010000080.1:0-1477 GCA_964354555.1 uncultured Candidatus Saccharibacteria bacterium | reverse complement strand
TCAAATAGTTACTTTCTTCTCTTAAATCTACTTTTAGTTTTTCAAGCTCTGAATCAAAATCTACTTTTGATTTATATTTCATTACAAAAGTTGCCAATTCGTTTGTATTGGATGCAGAAGGATTAATATAGAAAGAGGCATGGAATTTTTCAATCTTTGAAGGGTCGGCACCTGTAAATAATCCACGATACTGTTCGTTATTAAAGAATCCAGGATTGCCAGATAAATATTTCAGATCTTCTTCTGAAAACGGTTCTAATTGAAATCCATAAGGAATTTCATCACTTTTTAATATGAAATCGTCAGGGTAAGTTAAGGCTTCGGCTTTGCTTAAATTATCTAAGCAATAATCTCTACAGGTTGAATTTCTTATTTCATTACATAAATCAATATTCTTTGTTTTTAATGCTTCATTGGCTACATTTCCCCAACTCTTAAATTTTCCATTTTGACAATAACAAGCTCCACTACAAACACTAATCTTACACTGTGCATTACTAAGACACATTTTATTTTTTGGAATGCAGCCGCAAGGACAAGCGGATTTACAATCAGAATCTGTTTTACAACTTCCTGTATTTGTATTTGTCCATACAAAAATCCTCCAACTAATAATTCCAATAATGACAATTATTAAAACTCCTATTAAGATTTTTATTTTTAAGTTCATATTCCTATATTCTACCAAAAAACCGCCCATTGTGCGAGGCGGAAATTTGCTCCAAGGGACGGACAATGTCGAAGACCCTGAGTTGAGCCGAGGGGTTAGAACCTGTTTTATTGGGGTTTCTTCTTTAATTTATCGTAAATCCAAACGACTAGACTGGAAATAACATACCAAAATATAATCGAGAAAGGAATTATTAAAAGGCAACTAAGTTGTTCGCAAAGAAAAACAGAAAGTGGAGTTAAAATTACTATAAACCAGGGGTGATGAAAATGCCCTCGTGGAATGAAAAAATAAATATTGATTAAAATCAAAAAAAATATTAATAATGAAATCTTTCTCCATTCTAATTTCAAGAATTTCATAATATCTTTGATTTTCTCTAGACCAAAAGCTAAGAGACAAGAAAGAAAATATGAAATCAAAACAAGTATCGTATTATTAAAAATAAACTTAACCATTAGCTCTTCATTCGTGCAACACAATCTGTTACCATAAACTCCACGACATTTAAAAGGCAGGTTTTTCATTCCGTAATCTTCACAATGGTGAGACAGAGATTCTTTCATTCCAAGACATTTACCACCTATGCGTTGACACATATCTACACCACTTTCAATTACGAAAAATGTAAATAAGATTAAAATAATCCAAAAAATAATCTTTCTTTTATCTGGTTTTAGAAATTGTTTAATAATCATAATTTTATGAGGCAATTTAGTCTAAAAACTTAAAGGTAGAAAGTATTTTGTTGTCAGTCTCTGTAAGTTTAGATTTATTTTCCCGATTACCAAATGTAATTTGGTATAG
>CAYHAF010000079.1:0-3075 GCA_964354555.1 uncultured Candidatus Saccharibacteria bacterium | reverse complement strand
ACAGGGGAGTTTTGTTCTTGGATGAATTTCCTGAATTTCATAGAGATGTTTTGGAAAGCTTAAGACAGCCTATTGAAGATGGGAATATTACTATTTCCAGGGCTAAAAATTTCCTGACTTTTCCAGCTAGATTTACTTTAGTGGCAGCTACTAATCCTTGTCCCTGTGGTTATTTTAATGATCCTGAAAAAAAATGCACTTGTATGTCTTCCCAGATTTCTATGTACAGAAGAAAGCTTTCCGGGCCCTTAATGGACAGAATGGATCTTTTCATTAACGTTCCGGCTTTAAAATATGAAAAGTTAGCAGCTGAAGGAGATGAGTTTTCAAGCGATAAAGTAAGGTTTAGGGTGGAAAGCGCTCGTCAAATTCAAAAAGAAAGATTTAAGGAAGAAAAAATACTGACTAATTCAGAAATGAATATCCCTCAGATTAAAAAATATTGCAAAATTGATTTAAAATCCCAAGATCTTTTAAGAAAATACGTGAATTCCGGGAAGCTTTCAGCCCGAGGTTATCACAGGGTTCTAAAAGTAGCCAGAACCATTGCAGACCTAGGAGATTCAGCCAATATTCTCTTTGAACATTTAGCCGAGGCTTTAATGTATCGGACAAAAGAAGAGAAATAAAATCTCTCATCGCAAAAGAATGACATCCTCCCCACCGCAGGAGCGGTGGGGTATTCTGTCGTTGGAAAGGAAAAAATATTTAACTCGGGCTCTCATTCCCGTCCTCAGAGGGACGGGGTATTCCCGCCCTGACCAATAAAAAAATCCTTCGAGAGGATTATTATTCAATATCAATTGGTAGTAAACTACCAATTTTTACTTCGCAAAAGGATTTCTGGCTCCGTTAACTCCAAAATGCAAGTGGCACCCAGTTGATTTTCCTGCTCCTGGGGTTCCAGGTTGACCACCAACGTAAGCTATAATTTGGCCTTGATAAACCTGATCTCCTGGATTTACTAAACTGCTTTGGATATGTCCGTATTGGGTAACCACACCATTAGGATGAGAAATTGTCAGATAATTTCCTGCTCCTTGGTTATATCCGAACTTTACTTTCAAGACTGTACCAGCAGCAGCAGCATAGATAGGAGAACCACAGGCGTTGGCAAAATCAATTGCGTTATACCAATGGAGTCCTTGAGAAATCCTGCCTTTGGTTGGTAATATAAAGTAGGAATTCGCCAGAGGTATATCTGGGTAGATTGGTTTTGTGGGTGGCATTATTCCATCAGGAACAACCAAGATATCTCCGACAAAAATATCTTTTTCTCCAGATAGTTCGTTAAAAGTAACTATTTTTTCTATAGTTGATTTATAATTTGTAGATATTTCGCTTATTGTTTCACCTGATTTAACGTAATGAAGGGTTCCTGAAATTGGCAAGATAATAAAAGCTTGTCCAACCTGGACTTTAGAGGTTGAACTTAAGTTATTTGCCCAAGCTAAAGTATTCAAAGAGATATTAAATTTCTCGGCAATTTTTATCAAGGTATCTCCTTTTTCTGCGGTATATTCAAAAATTTCTTTTCGAGGTTCAGACTCTTCTTCGCCAGTTATTGCGCCCAAGATCTGAGGTGTTACCATGACCGGCGGGCAAGAACCCAAAAGGCTATTTTCTCCGACTAAAGAAAAATCAGGGGATTCTGTTCCTGATTTCTGGATTTCGCCAATGAATAAATTTTGAGAATTTTCTACGGTTTTTTCAGTATCGTAATAAACATTTGAAGTTATAATAGGAGCAACCTCATTTTTTATAGATCTATTGAATAAATAAGAAGGAGTAAGGGTTAAAATTGTGAACAGAATAAAAGAAAAGATTCCTAAATAAAGAAAGGGGTTCTTAGAAAATCCCTTGGGTAATAGTATTTTAAGTTTTTGGATTAAAATAGAAATATTAAGCCCTTATTTAATTAGATCTAACCGCTGTTTAACCAATGAATAATATCTACACTCTATTTTATCTTAGCCAGTTAAAAGGTCAAGCCCCCACACCAAACAGAGATTTCCGTTAAATGCCTTTAGGATTTAACGGCGAGCGAACTCATGAATATGAGTTTGCATATTTTTGTTATGGTGTGGGGGTCAAGCCCTACTTAAACTAATTAAAAACCGGCCGCTAAAACGGCCAGTTTTTAATTATATCCTTATTTAAGCAAAGCAATTGCTTTTTGAAGCTCGGCTATCATATTTTGCAGAATAGCAATAGCTTGTTCAAGCTTTTGAGTACTTGGACAAACAGGACAGGTCGGACATTCGGGACTAATTGTACCCGTTATCTCAAAAACCCCATTGCTTTCATCCCAATTTATCCAGGTAGAAGGTGTAGTGCTTGGCCATACTTCTGAACTTGAAGGAAGATTACCTTGATCTTTCTCCCATCTCCAAAGCGAAGCTATATTTTTACCAATACTTATTCTTATAATGTAATCTTTGCTATTAGGAATGTCAGATTTTACTTTCCAGGAATAGCTTTTATCGAACAAATTAACTGTAGCTATGTGTTTAACAAAAACTGATTGTTCTACTGGCGGGCAAGTGGTGGCAGTTGGTGCACAAGGGACAGTGACAGCTACTTTTTTAAATAAATCAATTGAGGCCTTTGGCCAAACTGGCTTAATACTTTGGATTGTAATATCTGGTTCTGTTACGTCCCATTTGATTGTCTGGATTGTGTTCTTGTCCCATACCTCGCCTCCATTTGGTAAAACTACAGTTACTTTATAATTTACTGGATAAATGCATTTTTCCGTAGCATCATCTAATTCGCCGGTTTCTGGAAGTCCGCATTTTTTCTGAAGTTTTTTTATGGCGCCTACAGTTAAAGGACCATAATATCCTGTTACATAACCTTCAGGATAAATATTTGAATCTTCTTTTAGGATTTCTTGAATAGATTTTACTTCGTCACTCCTTGAGCCAATAGCAACGCCTTTGGCATCAGCTATATAACTAAAAGCGAGTGAAGTTATAATCAGACTCAAGAGGAATAAAACGGAAATTTTCTTTATCATATTTCAAGTTATAATGTTGTTTTTCTTCTCCCCCACCTATTGTGCGCCGTGCTCTG
>CAYHAF010000078.1:0-3095 GCA_964354555.1 uncultured Candidatus Saccharibacteria bacterium | reverse complement strand
AGAAATGACTCCAATTTTCATTTTATAAAAACTTTGTAAACATTAATCTACTTTACAATATAATGGGCATAAAAATTCGTCAAAAGAAAGAAATTAGGAGTATTTATATTTAATTTAAAATGAGTTCTTAGTATTGACAAAATAATATTAAGTATGTTATAATAGAAACATAGAAAATAAAGTTCTTTTCAATATAAAAAAGGGGTTCCATTTGAGCGAATTGTTTATCAATTCTGATGAATAATTCGCTCAAATGGAACATTAGAAAAGAGGTGAAAATAAAACATGAAAAATTTCGTAAAAGAAGGATTCGCAGTGTACAAACACACCGATAACGAAAAGGAGGTAGTCCGAATACAAGAAATCGAAGAAAGTATCGAAGATCCGACAGAATCAATTCTGTCTACGAAAAGACTTACGATCAGTTGTGTAGACGGGACCACCAAAAACATATCTGCAAGTGAAGCCTTTCCAGTTTCGCTGAAAGAGCTTTACCTGTTCGTTGAACAAGGCGAGAAATTACTACTGCAGAAGCAATAGCCTCCAACTCACCTCTACCCTTTTTTCTTTTTCGAGTCTGAGATAAAGTCGCGGATTCGAAAAAGAAAATGTTCTTTAATAAAATATGGAAAAAGAGAGATTTCATCCTCGCGGAAAGGAAGTTGACATTTCTTTTCCACGAGGATGAAATAAGATGAACCAAACAGATCTTCAAAAAAAGATTAGGCTGAATACTATAAATACTGAAGCCCAGGATATTACTGAAGCTATAAGAGAAGCTGTCGAAGCTATCGGAGTTGAGCTTGGAATAGGAGAATGCGAAGATTTATATCTTAAATTAGAAAAAGAAGTTAATTCCGGGACTGAAAAACTGCCGTTCACTGAAGAAAGGGTAATGAAAGCGTATTTTGATTACTCGCAGATTCAAGAAGAATCGGGTCCGGTATCAGCCGCCATGGTAGCTTGCCAATTATGGAGAAATATCGACCGAGAAGAGATTTCAATCAAAGAGTTTCTTTTGACAATAATTGCTCTAAGAAAAATAGACAAGGAACGAGAAGAGATTCAACTATATCTAAGAAATAGAACTAATTCTATTCAAGAAGGAGGAAGAGCTCCATTTGACGCTGACAGAATCAAGAAAATGATAGAGGACAACGGAGATCAAGTGATGATAGTTCAACCTCAGTGCTTCAACTGGTTACGAAATCACAAAAATAGTAAAGACTGTCCTTACGAACTAGGATGCGCAAAGCTAACTTTCATAATGCGGGCTTTGGCTGCTCGTCGTAGATACGAAGGAAAATCCTTGCTGGATAATATGAAAACAGAAGAATGGCTTAAAGAAAAGGTAGAAGAAATCCTTAGCAAAAAGACTCTTGAGGAACTGAAAAACGTCTTTGTTCCTTTGTAAACATCCAATCTCTCTTTTTTTCTTTTTTGAGTTTATAATATTTTTATTGTAAGCTGAAAAAAGCGAAGTTCTTTAAAACTAAAAAAGAAGAGGAATCTACCTCTGCGTAAAGGAAATAAAATTTGTTTCTTTTCCGCAGAGGTAGTAAGGAGAAAGCAACTATGGATCATATAATGCCAGATCCTGCAAAGATTGGAGGCTATAATAAAATTGAGATTCCCCCGATTAGTATCAATCCGGGGAAAGCAAATGCAATAAACGTCGCAGAAAAAGTCATAAGAATGGCGGTAAATGTTGCTCCAGATCGCATATTCGTTTCAAAGAAAAGAATAAAACAATTAGCAAACAATCTCATTGAAAAAGGAACAACCTGTCACAAACCTGCCTGTCTTGAGCTAAAAATGAAAAAAGGAAGCATACAATTCAATCTCACCTACTGGATCTATAATGGATATAGTGGAGGTATGCGTCCTTTAACGGATATTCAAATTTTAGATCGAATATTAGTAAACATCGAGAGAGAAGAAAATGAAATCGTAAGAGAAAAAGAAACAAACAAAATCGCGAGAGAGGAAGCAACTCCCGAAGAGAGCAAGGAAATAATCCAAAAACTATTGATGGAATTTCGACCTGAAAGCATAGAATTATCAACATCATTTTCCTCTTCTTTCTTTTTTCGAGATCATGCTTGCGTTTAGTTATCGAAGCAGTTTACCCAGTAGTGAAAGTTCGACTCGCTTTGCGATATGAGGTTTTCTTGCAGAAAACCTTTGTCGAACTTCTACTACTGGGTTTACACTGATTTTATTGATTGAATTTTTACTAAGTTTAACGAAGTGTGGTCTGGAAAAAGGAATAGTTCTTTAATAAAATAAAAAGGAAAGAGGTTCTGGTTGAGGGAATTGTTTGTCATTTTGATAGATGATTCCCTCGACCAGAAAAGTTAGAGGAGGTGAGAAATACGGCAGAAAATAAAAGAAGGTATAATAAGAAGAAAAGAATTTCGATACTTTATCTAAAGGCCACAGGCTTCAAAAAAGAAACAATAAGAAACACTGAGAAACAACGAATCATGCGTGCAGGCATAAAGCGTGCTCTGACAAAAAAGATAGGCGCCATTGAGGAAGAAGTCATTATTGAATATCAATGGGGTATCGGTGAAGAACATAAACTGTCATTACCGGATCCGAATTCGGAGTTGCACAAAGACATCAGTCTCGCATGGTGGGCAGCGCAAGCCTGGGCGTTCGGATATCACACGTCAAAAGATATAGCAAAATATATCGTTGACAGATACAAAGAACATATCAAGCAATCAAGTGGTAAATAACTTACCAACCCTCTCTTTCCTCTTTTTTTTCGAGCCCCTCTCTTTTCGCAAAAAGAGAGGGGTTGGAAGAAGCCCTGAATCCGAAGGATTCAGGGTAAAAATAGCTCTTAAAATCTAATAGGAGGATGAGAATCGTGGAATCTAACCATAGAATGATTAGAAAAAAGAATAGATGGTCGCAAATTGAAATAAAAGTCAATTCTATCGCTGATAGACTGGGCTTAGGCATTGATAATGGAATCAAAGAAAGCATCATTGTGCTTCAAGTATTAGGATTTGTCACAAGGGCATCGTGCGAGGGACACGCTGATCGTGGTCCAGCTGCTCCCTGGATTAGTATTGGAGAAAAAG
>CAYHAF010000077.1:0-3098 GCA_964354555.1 uncultured Candidatus Saccharibacteria bacterium | reverse complement strand
TATTTACAATGGAAAAGAAAGCAAAAAATAAAAACTCTACTACTTGACAAAATATCTTGGTTGATTACTATTATGTTATGATGAATGTAATATAATTATTTGAATAATTCTTGAAAGCTGAAGATGATAAATATTGAAAAGTGTTAATTTTCTAAATTGTCTTCAGCTTTGAGGAGGAAAGAACATTAAAAAGGTATTCGTTAGTATAGAAGGAATAGATTATGTTGGAAAAACAACAAATGCACAAAACGTAGCAATAGCAATAGGTGGTAAATACTTTAAGAGTCCAAGCGAAAGATTTGAGCCGATGCGGACGGTGTTCCATAATAGCGAACAGATGGCAAAGTTCTTATTCTACGTTGCCACGCTTGTTCAGGGATCGCACGACATCAGACTTCAGCTGGAAATGTCTCCAGTGGTTGTGGACAGATATCTGTTCTCGACAATCTGCCATCATGTGTATGCCGGAGTGAGAGTAGAAATACTCAATCTTAAACAGTTGTCGCTTGTAGAACCGGATTTACATGTCTGTTTGATAACAACAAAAGAGGAATGGCTAAAGCGATCAGAAAGAAGAGATGGAAAAGAAAACGCTGAGAAAAAGGCAAAAAACTGGAGCAAATGGCAATTCTTGAGCAATATGCTCGCAGAACTTACCTTAGCCAATAAAGGTATAGTGATAGACACTACTAAACAAAGCGCCGAAGAAACGACAAAACAAATAGTCGCAGAGCTTAAAGACAGAAATTTAATCTGAAGCTATGGGAGGAACTTTCCATAGCTGTTTTTTTATAATATAGAATTTGACAGACGTTTTATTCTATATAAAATAAAAGATAACCAGAAAGATATTTATAGGTTGGTATTTGTAAATCTATGCTTCATTCTAAAAAAGTAAAAAGAGCTATAGTTTTACCAAATGGGTTTAGAACGGTGCCCGATGTGGTAAATATTGACGAGCTGGAATCGTATAAAGAAGATTTTTCTATCAGATTGGTCCGTAATATTTTAAAAAATACAAGATTTTTCGGAAAAAATAGAAAATTTATTGTCGTATCATTTTTCGCTAAGAAAACAAAAAAAGCTAAAATTAATACGAGGTTGATCCCGGTCCATTCTAAAAAACCTTCATATTATTTTGATGACTCAATAAGTTCTCTAATGTTTTCTCAGGATCAGCCGCTTATCGGAATTGTGGCCGATTTTTTAAGGGTGTCTGCATTGGCCGAGCATTACAAATCAAATGTTGTCGCTAACGATCAAATTGCTTTCATATCTTGGGGAAACATTATAGCATCTTTTTTGAGAGAGTATGATATTTATACTATTGAAAAAAGCAAAATTGATATCAAAAATATTAAACAGGTGTCGAACTTGTTCCAGAATAGCTTGCAAGATAAAGCGACAGCCCTACCCATAAGTTCGAAAAATAATGAAATTACCTTTTTAGAATCCTTATATAAATTCCTTTCACAATATTATGTTTTTAACTTTGCAAGCAGATCGGCCAAGCTTGTTAACCCTGATGCGATAAAGGTCAGTTTCGGATCGGCGCAAAGAGCAATTACTCCTTATACTTTTGCCAATTGCGGCCAAGGTTGCAAGTTCTGTTATGTTGATCGCGGTTCGGCCATTGTTTATTATCCATATAAATGGGCAAGACCGTTAAAAGAAATTAAACAGGTAATGAAAGACTATAATCCGACTACTAAAAAAGGATTGCCCCAATTAAGATTTACCATGATGGACTGGGAACCGACTGAACATCCCCAATTTGTACAAGTGCTTAAAGCCATTGCCAAAAGAGATCATTATAACCAAATACCAATCACGACGCATGGCGGAAATTTAAACGCCGGCTTATTGAAAAAAATTGCCAAATCAAAACTGCTTAAAAATTTAGTTTTATTTCAGGTTTCTCTTAACAGCGCCAATCTGGAAATGAGAAAAAAAATAATGCCTGGCGCACCCAATCAGTATCATTTAAACGCCATCAATTCCTTAAAAATAATGCATGAATTAGGCATTGCTTTTGATGTGTCGCTAGTCGCTGCCACTAATTTTATTCCTCTTGAAGATATTTTAAACTCGATCCAGTATGCTGATAAATATAAGCCCCATACGTTTATCCGAGTTACTTTTCCGGGTGCAACCAGACATCATGATAAAAGTCTTCTGTTGCCTCCGGAAGAATTAGCGAGAATTGACGCCGCCGCAGTCGCCTTTAGAAAAAAACTTAAAAATAGAACTCCGGTAGTATTATCAGTTGGCTTATTAAACCGACAAGGCCTAAAAGCTGAAATTGAAGATATTCTTCCCGGTTCGGCCGCCGATAAAGCGGGCATAAAAAGCGGTTGCATAATTAATACCATAAACAAAATTGTCCCTCGATCGAGAACTGAAGCTACATTACTGCTTCTTGATTTATGGAAGCAACATGAAAAAGGTAAAAAGATTTCCATCATCATAAAATATACCGATCAAAACGGCAAAAAATATTGTGTTGATTTAGGAAAGCATTTAAATAAGTACCCGAGGAAAAAATTACGCTGCCTTGGAGAAAAATTTATAGGGGAATTCGGTCTTTTACTCCATGACGAAATAGATTTTAACATTTTCACCAAAATCGCCTTTTACCAAAAAACGCATAAATTTCAACGGCCTTGTATTGTAACTAGCAAGGTAATGAAACCTTTTTTCAAAGAAGCTAAAAAGTTGCTTTATGAAGGTGAAAAAGTCCGAAATTTATCAATCATCTCAGCCGATAATGTCTTTTTTGGGGGGAACGTATGCATTGCGGGTCTTTTAACTTTTTCCGATATAAAAAAATCCATTAATAAGTTGAAAGTCAAACCGGATTGCATCTTTATATCTGCCTCAATGCTCACTCGGGGAAATTACGACTTAATGGGATATCATTTAAACGATTTTAGTTCATCGATCGGCATCCCGGTGGTGCCTTTAAGAGCACGCACCGGTTCGTTGTAAAAGTAAACAATTAAATATATTAATCATAACAGATAAATATGGAAAATCTAATTAAAAAAAATAAAATTCCTGCAAATTATAAATTTGAACAATTTTTGAATGATCCCGAG
>CAYHAF010000076.1:0-3157 GCA_964354555.1 uncultured Candidatus Saccharibacteria bacterium | reverse complement strand
ATGTTAAAAGCAGTTACCACCATGGCAACTGCTTGACTTACGATAATAGGTCTGTCTAACAATCAGTAAAGATACATCCTTCTTGAGTACAAATTGCATTAGTACATGTTCCTGAATTTCTATCACCTGGAGTGATAGTTATAGAAAATGAACCGTCTGCCTGGCAATTAGTACCAACCGTAATAGTACCTACTTGACTTGCATCAGGCCAAATTGCCCCTATAGCTGGATTACAAGCATCCGCGCCTAACACAGTCTGGATAGATGAATTTTTAGCCGAATCGCAACAAATTATCGCTGCAGGAACCATGCTTGACGCAGTTGCCTTAAAATGTGCATCCCTAGGAACCCCACTATGAATAGAATCAGAAATAACCCCAGTAGAAACAAAAAAGAAACTTAAAATACCTAATATAATGCCAGCTAAAGAAAAAAATTTATTTTCTCTTTCCGTTAAAGCGATTATCCCGTAGATAACGGCGAAAATAGGAGAAAAGATTGCAATAAGACAGAAAAATTCAAAATCAGAAATTGGAGATTTTAACTTCTCCAAGATTAGGTGAATGAATGGCAGGACCCCTAAAATGAAAGATGTTATAGCGAGGCTTTTTCTTGTTTTATAATTAGGGAGATTTTTATTTGCATTTTCGTTTACTTGCTCCATATTCTTTTATTCTACTACAAAAGAAATGAAAAACAATGTTCTTTGGTAGATTATTATGGTATTATTAAAAAAGGTTAGATTTTATTAATATCTTTATAAGATGGCCGGAATTTAATTCGCTTATGAAAAATACAACAAAAAGGTATGTAAAAATTTTAATTGGCACTTTAATCGGCCTTGCGATATCCTTTTTCATATTAATTTCGTTATCAAGCGTTAGGAAACCTGCAATTTATCTTTATCCAACCAAAGATTCTTTTGTAAATGTTCAACTAAAAATTAAGGGGTTATTGACTAAAGATGTTCCTAAATATAATAATGGGTGGAATGTTTTTGTGACAAAAGAAGGATTAATTGAGAAAAAATATGATTATCTGTTTTACGAAGCTTTATTAAGAAATGTAAAATTACCAGAATTTGGATGGATCGTTAAATATGAAAACTTGAATCAATGGTTTGAAATAAACTTAAAGAAATTAGGTCTTAATAACAAAGAAAAAAGCCAGTTTATGGAATATTGGATAAAGGCATTACCGAAATCAAACTTCTATGAGATAAAATTACTTGAAGAAAAATTCTTAAATGAAAACATGGCCTTAAATATCTCACCAAAGCCAGATACAACGATAAGACTAATTTTCAACTTCAGACCTCTAAAAAAAGAGTTTAATCTTCTAGAACCAAACATTGTTACTCCTGAAAGAAAAGGATTTACTGTAGTTGAATGGGGAGGCATATTAGACAAATAAAAATATTTTTCTAAGGTTTTCTTTTATAAAAAAACCACCATGCTTAGAAGGTGGTTTTTTGCTCCGAGGGACGGACGGTGTTAGAGCCTGTCTAAACGCATAAAAAGGTAGATGTCCGTATGTGTACTATTGAAAAATTTTCTTTATATTTTTACAGGGCACTTAATATTATGTTTGAAAACCAAATAAAAAGATAAAATAGCAAAGATAAAATAATTATTATTGTAAAAATAAGGAATTTTCTCTTAAGCAGACTGTAGCCCGAAAGAATAAAAGAAAGGCTGAAAAAGAAAAAGAAAAAAGTAATTCCAGTGATTCCGTTTAGCGAAAATAGAGCACGCATATTAAGGTTATGTCTTGCATATTGATAGATAGCAGAAAAACCAAATATAATACCTACAGCAATCATTAAAAAAGCTACTATTTTTCGCAATATTTTCATGTTATCTAATTCTACCAAAAAACCGCCCAAATAAATAGGCGGAAATCGGGGCTCCCCAGTTCAAAACTTATTAATTCAAGAATATATATTTATTCATTAGCGAATCAAGATTCTCTTATAATTCTTGAAAATAGGGATTATATGGCTATGATGAAGGAAAAACTGATGGAAATTAAGCAATCTTGCAGAAATTTTAAAATAAATCCAAAACTTCTATGACCGGCTTAAAAGTATCCCCAATAAATATCAAGTCAAATTTTTTCATAAATTCATTTATCTCACTATTATCGTGACCATGTCTCGGGTCATAAATTGCAATTCTTATAACGTTGTTCTTTCCTTCAACCATTGGAACATCATCAAGGCTATCTCCTATCAAGATGGTATTGGGCCTTGTTGTTTTTATTTTTTTAATTTCTCTATGACCCTTCTCCCTTTTGTTTATAGAACTAATTAAGGTGGCTTTTTTCCAACCAGTTATCTTTTTATTAGAAACAAGTAACTCTGTAGAAAGCAACAATGTCGGACGAATTCTTTCCCTGCGGCACCATTCCTCTATTACATTCTTAATGCTAGCTGAGACAATTATCGTAGGAATATTCTTTTTTTGGCATATATTAAAAAATTCTTTTACAAAAGGCCTTGTCTGTAGTAGAAGAGATGCAGCTTTAATTTTCGATGCTTCCAATCCCTTAAATAAATCGAGGTTCCATCCCCACCACTCAATAGCTTGGACCGCAGAAAGTTTTTGTTTTAATTCAAAAGCTCTATATTTTTTATATTTTTCAAAAGATTCCAATTGCTTTTGTCTTGGCACAAATTGTTCCATTGCATCCCAGACGGTTATTTTTCGCCCATTTTTATCAAGACCCCTGACTAAAGTCTTATCAAAATCTAAAATAACATGCATTTTGCTTCTGCCTTGTCTCTGGAAAGATTTAATTTTTTCATTAACGGCCCTTTCATTTCTAGCTAATAATTTGGGCAAATTTTTCATATATCTATTCTACCAAAAAACCCCATTAAAAAGCAAAGCTTTCTAACGGGGCAGGCCGCTAAAAATAGCTAAAAACTACCAACTAATAACTAATAACTATTTTAACGTTTTTAGCCACCTCCACTTCTTAAATTGATCTTTTTTGAATTGAAAATTAAATCCCTCTTTTTTTAAAATTTTTTCTATTTTTTCTTTTTGGAAAGGATCAAATTCCATATAAATAACCCCGTTTTTATTAAGATGTTTTTTTACTTCTTTTAAAAATTTTTTTATCCAAAACATTCCATCTTTTCCGGCAAAAAGAG
>CAYHAF010000075.1:0-3165 GCA_964354555.1 uncultured Candidatus Saccharibacteria bacterium | reverse complement strand
AAAATATGCCTGAAATGCTTTATAACCTGCTGAATATTTTGTAGAACTAAAATATCTACTAAACTTGCTTTTATATTAATCTACTATACATTAAAACTTCATGACTTTTTATAATTATTAATTTTATTTTATAATTATTAATTTTTTAAATTTTAAAATATGGCATGTATAGGATCTTAATGCTGCAGATACTATACGGGCGTGTACTATACGGGTGTCAGGTATGGGGGTTTTTCCCGTATTTTAGTATATACTGAAATACGGGTATAGTAAAGCTACCCATATACTATTTAAGAATATTCTTAAATACTAATTACTATATATTTATATAGTATATTTTTTTGTCAAATAGTTTTTAAAATTTTAAAAAAAAATAAAAAAATATGACAAATTATTTGACATTTAAAGTAAAAAAGCTTATTATATAATTACAGGGATTGAATAAAATCCCTGAAAAAAAGAAAATAAAAAAATAACTAAAAAATAAAATGTTGTGCCCTGCCAAGGGATATAAAAAAATAACAGCAATAATAAAAAAATAGTTATGAATTACTTTGCCTGTAAACTATACACTTGTATAGCACAGGCAAAGTGTCTTTATATTTTTAGGCAATTAAAAAGGCTATATATTTATATAGCCTTTTTTGTTGTCTTAAAATGACAACAAAAATTTTTTAAAAGGAAGTGTTTTTATGAAAAAGAACATGGTTACATTTATTGACAGAAGAAACATTTTTTCTGCTGATTATGGGATCAAGCTTGATCCTATATATATCAATGCAAAAGTTAATGGTATTATATACCGTTAATTTCATGTTCTTCCCTGAAAAGATATTCAGGGATTTTTTAAGAATATAAATTACTTTATATTCTTAAAAAAGTCATATACCTATATACGGGTATAAGACTAAATTAACTTAAGGAAGGTTATATATGGGAATGAAGCTTGTATTAATGCTAAATGAATCTTCTATCAATAATATGATAAAAGCTTCATGGGAAGGTATGAAAAGGGAAAAAACCTTAAAAGGTTTTCAGAAATTTTCAAGGTCAATTCATGGTCTGGAAAATTTACTTTAATTTTCTTTTTGGCATTAATTATATTATTAATGCCATTAAGAAAAGTCACATACCCATGTACGGGTATGTGATTAAATCAACTTAATCAGGAGGTGTTTCTATGACAGAAACAAGAATGAGAGTAGATAAAATTGATAGGATGATTGCAGGTTTTCAGGCAAGGCAATATGATGAATTAAAAGATTTAGCTATTTTTTGTGGCAATCTTTTAAAGAAGTAAAACCAAAATCTTTAAAGCCATTTATATAATGGCTTTTTCTTCATGCTTTCTTTATAAGAAGGCATGAAGAAGAAATTTAATTGGAGGTTCTTTATGTTTAAGACTTATAGGAGGTTCCCATGACTAAAAGTGAAGCTTTTGCATTAAGAAAGCCTAATTTTAATGGTGAGGTAGATTTTGCTTTACCACAAAATTGGGTAGATAATCTTGTCAAATTTTCTAAAATAGAATATGACAGGATTGTTAGTCAATTCTGCTGGATATATGAAGATAATGACATTTTTGGGAAAGCTTTTGCTTTAACTGAAGATGCTGACTGGATAAGAATTAAACATCATCAGTTCTTCAGATAAAAGCTGTACTTTAAAGCCATTATATAATGGCTTTTCTTTTAAATCTATATGCTTAATAAGTATGTAGATTTAAAGGAGAATTTATGTCTGAAAAGATTTTTCTTAAAAGAGAAGAAATTTCTTTTCTTCTTTATCTTTTATCATTAAATATTTTAATGATAATTTTAATTCTTGTGAGGTAAGTATGGAAAAGATTACTTTTGTAAAAGCAATCAAAATTAACAGCCGTAAAGAGCTTGAAGAATATTTTCTTCAGATAGAGGCTGAAAAATGCAGAGAAATAGCAAGAGGATATGGATTTTATTGCTAACTTCTTTTTAATGGCTGAAGTTTTTTCTTCAGCCTATTTTAAAATATATTTGACAAAGCAATTTGTTTTAAATATATTTTAAATAAATTTAAAAGGAGAATTTCATTATGAAATTATGTGACATTCAAAAAGCCATTAAATCTTTGGGGATTCTTAAGACTTCCACAGGAGATTATTTTGATAAAGTAAGTGCAGGAAATGCACTTATCAATATCAATATTCTCAAGGATGAATTGGCAAAGGCTGAGAAAGTCCTTAAAGAAAATTTTCCAATTGAAGCACTTCCTTTTGAGGGAGTTAATGGAAAAATAATTTCTGAAATTCGTGGAGAATATGAGCAAGATATTACTGCCATATTTAAATCCATTCCTCGTGAAATGTTTTTCAGAGGATGCAAAATTTCCAAATCTGCTTATGACAAAAGGGCAGAAAAGGAGATAATCAATATCATTGACCTGAATACAAAGCAGGTTGCTGAAAAACAGATTCTCAAGGTCATTAAGAATGAAAAGGTTCAAGACCTTGAAATTGCTGTAGCAGGTATTGAGTAATTAAACTTCAGGCTCTGAGAAATCAGAGCCTCTTTTTTAACTGCTTTATATTACTGCAGTTTAAATTTTAAAAGGACGGAGGTAACTCATGTATTGTCCAAATGATCAAACTTTAATGACTGAGACAGAAACTCATTTTAACTGTACTAAATGTATGTATAGTATGAGTAAAATTGTTAAGACTCATCCTAAGAAAAACAATTTCTTGGATAAGAGATTGAAAGAAGCTCTTGCTGAATCAGTTAGCAAGATGGAAATGGAACTCATGGAAAAGGGTATGGATGGATATGTCCATGTACCTTGGAAGAATGAAAGATGGTTAACAGTTCTTAAAAGGAACTATAAAACCATGCGTCCTTACAATGGATGGAACAGAGTTCTATTATATTGGGAGAAATGTGATATGTTTCTTACCAAAAAGAATATAGAGGAAATGGGATTGCAGATAGATGAATCTCTTGGACTCTACGTAATAGGATGGTTTCCTATTCTTAAAAAGAAGAATGAAACTGATGAAGAGTTTCAGAAAAGAACAAGATACAGAAAGTTTGCCAGTATAGTACATAAAATATTCAGGCAAACAGATGTAACAGGACTTCCTGAAAAAACTTTGCCTGAAGATAAAGAAAATAAAAGGCAGGAAGATGCTGA
>CAYHAF010000074.1:1403-3181 GCA_964354555.1 uncultured Candidatus Saccharibacteria bacterium | reverse complement strand
TTTTTCACCTCCTTTTCAAAGAACAATTTTTCTTGGACTATTATTAATTATAATAAAACCTTATTTTCGTCAAATAATAAATTTGACAGAAGATTTTATCTTTAATAAATTAATGGAAGTAGAACAAAAGCACATTTAAAAGAGGTGAAAAGAAAATGGAGAAAAGAGTTCGGGTAAAAGTAGAATACTGTCTATTAAACGGAACAAAGGTTCAGAAAACAAAAACTTTGCCTACGTTGAGTATAAGAGAGACATTTCCAACGCAATTCAATATTGGAGATTTCATTAGCCAGGATACAGAAGAGCCAAAAGGAATGTTCATTATCTCAGGGGTTAATATTCACAACAAGAAAATCATAGTCGATGCTGTGGATTGCGATCCGATACACTGGAAAGGAGATAGTAGCGGCCGCGGTCATGGTCCTAATGATGAGTGTCGAAAAAAGAGATGTCCTCACCTTAACAACTGTCCGATTTCAAGCCATATAATAACGATGTCCGATGTTGATTAGTATTTTTCCCATTTTTTGCGGATGATTATATCCGCATTTTTATTACAATTCTCAATATTATTTTATTCATCTGAGATCTTATGCTAAAATTTAATATATGCCACACAGAATTTTTATTGCCATCAATTTACCGGAAAATATAAAAAAAGAGCTTATTTCTTATCAGGAGAAATGGCCGGAACTGCCTTGCCGTTGGACAAGAAAAGATAATCTCCATATCACTTTGGCTTTCATCGGTTCTGTAAACAATGAAGAAATTCCTGGAATTTGTAAGGCAGCAAAAGAAGCAGCGGGAAGACACGAATCGTTTTCAATAAATTTTAAGAAAATATGTTACGGACCGCCCAATAAGGTGCTTCCCCGGATGGTTTGGGTGGAAGGCACTTGTCCTGAGCTTGTCGAAGGAAGAAAAATAGATAAATTATCGTATTTACAAAAAGATTTAGAAAACTCACTTTTTTCAGCTCCGATTAAAATTTCGACAGAGCCCGAAAATAGACCCTACACTTCCCATATAACCTTGGGAAGGATTAAAGAATGGGAGTTTAAGAAAATTGAACCTGAGGAAAGGCCGGAAATTGAAACTGATATTGATTTAGACTTTGATGTTTTATCAATTGAAGTGATGGAGAGCGAATTAAAGCGCACTGGTCCAGAGTATGTAGTACTAGAAAGTTGTTCACTTTCTAACTAAATTTTAAAATCTCAATTTTTAATTTTTAAATAATTTATTAATTTTTTAAAATTATGCAATACGACCTTGAAGAAAGAACAGCTAAATTTGGTGAAGATATTATTGATTTTGCTAAAAGATTAAAAGAAAACACAATAAATAAACCTTTAATAAGTCAGATAATTAGATCGGCAACTAGCATTGGAGCAAATTATATGGAAGCTAACCAAGCAAGTTCTAAAAAAGACTTTAAAAACAAGATTAGTATTTGTCGAAAAGAATCTAATGAAACGAAACACTGGCTTAGAATGATATCAAAAGCTAATCCAGATAAAAATGAAGAATGTAGAAGATTGTGGAAAGAATCACATGAACTGACTTTAATATTTTCCAAGATTTCTTTAAAATGCAAATAGTTTAAGAAATTAGAATTTATTTAAAAATTTTAAATTAAAAATTAGGAATTATCTATGAAGGTCCATTTCATCGGTATTGGCGGAATCGGAGTCTCTGCCTTAGCCCAATTTTTTTTATCAATAGGCCATGAAGTCAGCGGCTCTGATTTAGTTTCTTCTGAAATTACTGAAAACCTG
>CAYHAF010000074.1:0-1303 GCA_964354555.1 uncultured Candidatus Saccharibacteria bacterium | reverse complement strand
ATGATCAGTTTAATTTTAATTAAGGCCGGTTTGAACCCTACAGTAATCTTGGGAACGAAATTAAATGAATTCGGCGACAGTAATTTCCGGGTAGGCGACTTCCCTAAATCTGAAATCTGTAATCTTAAATCTAAAATCTTGGTCATCGAAGCTGACGAGCATTTTGCTTCCTTTTTGAATTATTGGCCAAAGATAATCGTTTTAACCAATATTGAAAGAGAGCATTTGGATTATTACAAAAATTTAAAGAATATTTTAACGACCTATAAAAAATATATTTCTCATTTGAAAAATGATGGAATTTTAGTTTTAAATAAAGATGATAAAAATATCCGTAACACATTTTCTACGACCGTAGAAAATGTGTTACGCTATTCAATAAAACAAAAAGAGGCAAAGAAATTAAAAAAGATTTTAAAAGTTCCCGGAGATCATAATGTTTCAAATGCTTTGGCAGCGTTGTCTGTGGCCAGAACTTTAAAAATTTCTGATAAAATTTCTTTCAAAGCTCTTTCTGAATATCACGGAGCATGGCGTCGCTTTGAAGAATTTGATTTAAAAATTAAAAATTTAAAATTAAAAATTATATCTGATTATGCTCATCATCCGACAAAAGTCAGAGTGACTTTAAAAGCAGCGCGGGAAAAATTTAAAAATAAAAAAATCTGGCTTGTTTTTCAACCGCATCAATATCAAAGAACATATTATTTATTTGATGATTTTGTTCGGGTTTTCAAAAACGCCCTTCGACCAGCTCAGGGTAAACCCCTTCGACCGGTTCGACAAGCTCACCGCAAGCAAGCTCAGGGTAAACCCCCTGTGGATAACTTAATCATCACTGACATTTTTGATGTTGCTGGAAGAGAAGAAAAAGTTATTAAAAATAAAGTTTCTTCGGAAAAATTAGTTAAAGCGATAAATGACAAAAAAGCAGTTTATCTACCTACTATTGAAAAAACATTCAATTATTTAAAGAAAAATTTAAAGGGCGGGGAAGTGGTAATAATAATGGGAGCAGGGGATATCTATAAGCTTGTGAACTATTTTACTAAGTAGGACATAATCATTAGGACAGATAGGACAAATAAATATAATAATGTAGGACAAAGTTAAATTATCTCTAAACCTAGTACAATTATGAAAAACCACCCTAAGGGTGGTTTTTGTTTTGTTTGTAAAAATTGAGTTAGGAAGCTGCTTTTCAGAAACCGCGTCCTACTTTTACCATTAGATATTGGAAATAATTGTAAATTCCTAAGGACAAATCCTAAAATTTTTCATTGTCCTACTGATTTTCCTTGAC
>CAYHAF010000073.1:0-3251 GCA_964354555.1 uncultured Candidatus Saccharibacteria bacterium | reverse complement strand
AGCCAATAAAAATTTTGATTTTTTTCTCCCACTCGCGCTTCGCGCGGGCAAGCGAAAGGCCTGTCCGCCGCGCTCTGCGCGGCGGACAAAATCAGGAATTCTTTTCAAAATAGGTTCGAGCTAAGTTTAGAATATCCGACCAATCAATACTTGTCAAATTTCCTGCCCGCCTCGCCTTCGGCGAGGCGGGCAAATCCCCTCGCCTCGCTCGGCGAGATAAAAAGCCACGGCTCAAGGAAAGTTAAAATTTTTTAACAAAAATTTATATGAAATACTTTATTTATACTCGTAAATCAACTGAAGATGAAGAAAGACAAATAATGTCTATCGAGGCCCAGCTTGCCGAATTACACGAATACGCAAAAAGAGAAAATTTAGAAATTACTGAAGAATTTACAGAAAGCAAGTCAGCTAAATCACCCGGCCGAGAAATTTTCAATGAAATGATTGAAAAAATCAAAGATAGCAGAGAACCCGTAGGAATTTTGGCTTGGCATCCGGACAGATTAGCTAGAAACTCGGTAGATGGCGGACAAATAATTTATCTTATTGATACCGGCAAAATCATTTCTTTAAAGTTTCCTACTTTTTGGTTTGAGCCAACACCACAAGGATTATTTATGCTTCAAGTGGCTTTTGGCCAAAGTAAATATTATTCTGATAATCTTTCAGAAAATGTTAAAAGAGGATTTAGGCAAAAATTGAGACGCGGCGAATGGCCAGCGAAAGCACCATTGGGATATGTTAATAATCCAAAAACCAGAAACATTGAACCAGATAAAATTAAATCAAGAATTATCCAAAAAGCATTTGAAGAATATTCTCAAGGAAAACATACTTTAGAAAGTTTAGGAAAAAGATTGACTGAATTTAGTTTAGTTAGCAAAAACGGAACGCCCTTAGCCAAAGCCACAATTCAAAGAATGCTAACTAATTTAGCTTATATCGGTTTAATTCAGCAAAAAGGCGAAACTTATGAAGGAAAATATCAACCGATTATTTCAAAAGAATTATTTGAGAATGTCCAAGAAAAACTAAAAGAAAGAGCCAAGCCGAGAAAAAGCAAAAAGAGACATAATTTTCCTTTTACTGGTTTGTTAAAATGCGGTGAATGCGGCGGAATGATAACGGCCCAATTTTCTTACGGCAACGGCGGAATTTACAAATATTATCGCTGTTCTAAAAAATTCGGTCATTGTTCTCAAAGATATTTGAGAGAAGATTTGGTAGTTGAGCAATTGAAAAATTTCCTCAAAGATTTAATTTTACCTGACGACTGGATAGAAAAGATGATAGCCGAAGTTGAAAAATGGGAAACGGAAGAAACCCACTCCTCACAAAATTTTATCCAAAATTTAGAAAAAGAAATTGAAGAAGCAAAACAGAAATTAGAGAAGTTAGTTTCCGGATATTTAGATGGGATTATTGAAAAAGATATTTACCTTGAAAAGAAAGAAGATTTAATCAAAACAAAAATCGCCTTGGGGGCGAAAAAAGACGACTTCAAAAAGGGAAAGACAAACTGGCTCGAACTATTGGAAAACTGGATTTTAGAGATAAAACAAGCTCAAAATTTAGCCGCTGGCAACGATTTTCAACAAATCAAGGAATTTATCAAAAAATCCGGAACGAACCGTATCTTAAAGGATAGAAAAATTTCTTTAACTTTCCTTGAGCCGTGGCTTTTTATCTCGCCGAGCGAAGCGAGGCGAGGGGATTTGCCCGCCTCGCCGAAGGCGAGGCGGGCAGGAAATTTGACAAGTATTGATTGGTCGGAGTGCCGGGAATTGAACCCGGATCGCATCCACCCCAAGGATGTATACTACCATTGTACTACACTCCGCTTGATTGAATTTCCGGAGTGGTTATAAAACACCCCGACTCGTTACTCTTTTCCTATTGATTTGATACATTTTGTGCAAGCCAAAATTCTTTTTCCCCGGAATTTCTTCAGGGAAGATTTTTTAATCTCAATAGGAACATGAACCCATTGTAAATTAGGGTACTTTCTTTTTTTAGTAGTCGGGTTGTATTTACCTCGAAGTTTAATAAGCTTCCAGGCCATTATTGATTTTTTCCCGCAAACAATGCATTGTTTTTCCATACCCCGTAGTAGAATTTCGACAAATTAAATTTTTTGCTGCCCCGCAGCAGTCGAAATTTCACTACGGGGCATGGTATTTTAATATTATAATTATTTCATAAATTTATCAAGAGATAACTTTAATAAAATTTAAATTATAGTATAATTGAAAAATATGCCCAGTAGAGGAATTTCAAACAGCTTCGCTGGGCTAATTAGGAAAATTTCGAAGAAATTTTTCATTCGAAATTCTCCTACTGGGTATGGAAGTTTTATTTTTTTCTTTAATCGTTTTGCTGTTTTCAGTTATTATTCACGAAATCGCTCATGGCAGTGTGGCATTGGCTTTGGGTGATACGACGGCAAGGGATGCCGGCCGACTTTCTTTAAATCCTTTAAAACATTTAGATCCTTTTGGTTCTGTCATCTTGCCTTTATTTTTAATTTTATTGACCAACGGCCAGGGTCCGATTTTTGCCTGGGCAAAACCGGTTCCGGTCAATTCATTTAATTTTAGGGATAAAAAGTGGGGGATGTTGAAAGTTTCAATAGCCGGACCCCTTACCAATTTTTCAATTGGCGTATTTTTTTGCCTATTAATAAGGTTTTTTAGTTTGCCTTTTAGTTATCTGATTCCATTTAGCTTTATAGCCATTTACAATTTTATTTTAACAATATTTAATCTGCTGCCTTTTCCTCCCTTGGATGGTTCTCATATTCTTTTTACGATTATTCCGGACAGATGGTTAAATATTAAAATGACTATTCAACGATACGGAATTTTAATTTTAATTTTATTGATTACGTTTGGATCAAGCTGGATATTTAACCTAGCTGGATTTTTCTACCAATTATTTTCGGGTAAAAGTTTTTAGCGCAATCATCATTGACTTACACTGTATTATTTGATAACCTTATTTTATAGTCGCGAAAGCGGACTTGTATTTTGAGATGATAGGTAATATCGGAAAGGGGTCGGGGAAACCCTTCGGTGTCCCCGAATAGGAAAAGATTAAAAACCGAGGGTTGTTAAAGAGCGGTGTTAGCCCGATTGCCGAAGGCAATATTGATCTTCGGGCGTGCCGCGATTAATTCAGTATTACCACTATGCCAACAATTCACCAATTAATTAGAAAAGGCAGAAAAAAAATTATAAAGCGGAAAAGAA
>CAYHAF010000072.1:2131-3282 GCA_964354555.1 uncultured Candidatus Saccharibacteria bacterium | reverse complement strand
GGCGGCATAGTGTTTTTAGATTTGAGAGACGGTTCCGGAATTTTGCAGGTTGTGGCTACTCCTGATTTAGTTGAAGGAATAAGAGAGGAATATGTTTTAGAGACAGAGGGTTTAATCCAGAAAAGACCGCTCAAAATGGTTAATCCCGAGCTGGAAACCGGAGAAATTGAATTAAAAGCCCAAAAAATCAAGATTCTGGCAAAAGCCGACTCTTTACCCTTTGATTTAAGAGAATTAAAATTAAGTTTACCCCGGCTTTTAGATTACAGGCCTTTGACCTTAAGGAACAGAAAAATCAGGTCAATTTTTAAGGTTGAAGAAGAAATAATCTCTACTTTCAGGAAAACGTTAAAAGATCAGGGTTTTTCTGAGTTTGAATCGCCCTCAATAGTTCCGGCCACTGCTGAAGGCGGAGCCGAAGTTTTTCATATTGATTATTTTAACCATGACGCTTATTTATCCCAGAGCCCCCAGCTTTATAAACAAATTATGGTTGGTGCATTTGAAAAAGTTTTTACAGTGACCCATGTTTTCAGGGCGGAACCCAGCGTCACCACGAGACATATCTGCGAATACATCAGTTTGGACTTGGAAATGGGATTTATAGATTCCTGGCAGGATTTGATGGATATTTGCGAAAATTTAATAAAAAATATTTTTTCTGATATTGAGAAAAATTGCCAGAAAGAATTAAAAATATTCGGAGTCAGCGTTCCCAAAATAAGTTCCAAAATACCCAGAATGAAAATGCGGGAGGCCCAAGAAATTATTTTTAAAAGAACAGGAAAAGATCACAGAAAGGAAATAGATCTTGAACCGGAAGACGAAAGGGAAATTTGCGAATTTGCGAAAGAGAAATACGGGTCTGAATTAATTTTTATCACTCATTATCCTACAAAAAAGAGACCTTTTTATACTTATCCCGATCCTGAAGATGAAGACTACACCTTAAGCTTTGATCTTCTTTGCCGGGGCTTGGAAATAGTAACAGGAGGCCAGAGAATCAATGATTATAAAAAATTGACAGAAAATATTAAGAAATGGGGGAACGAAGTAAAAGATTTTAAGTTTTATCTCCAGTCATTTAAATACGGGATGCCGCCAGAAGGAGGTTTTGCCATGGGGACAGAAAGAATTACAAAACAAATATT
>CAYHAF010000072.1:0-2031 GCA_964354555.1 uncultured Candidatus Saccharibacteria bacterium | reverse complement strand
AAGCGGCATTTAACAGGGTAAATATATGGTTATTGAACCTGAAAATAAAAAAAACAGAGGAACGAAATTCTTTTTAATAGCTTTTTTTGTAAGTTCTTTTTTTAGTATTGCTATAAACAGCCTTGGAAAAAACGTAGAAGATTATTTATTTTTCAGAGAGATTGCCAAAAACCCGAATATTTTTAGGGCTCAGGTTAGTTTTGAAATACCAAAAAAAGAGGAAGTTGAAGAAGAAATTGAAGTTGAACCAGAGAAAAAGATTCTGGAAATTTCAGCCAAATCAGCCATTTCTGTTTTATATAATCCTGATCCTAAAAATGAAGAAGTTATTTTTGAAAAAGAAAGCAGCACAATTTTACCTATAGCCAGTCTTACTAAGCTGATGGTCGCAGATATTATTTTGGAAAATTTTAATTTAAACGGAATAGTAAAAATCTCAAAAAATGCGGTTTCCCAAGAAGGAGAGATGGGAAATCTAAAAATCGGCGAAGAACTATCGGTTGAAAACCTTCTTTATATAATGCTTATTGAATCAAGTAATGATGCCGCTTACGCTTTGAGCGAGATAATAACACCTGAAGACTTCGTTCTTTTAATGAATTTGGAAGCTAAATATTTGGGAATGTCAGACACCTATTTTGAAGACCCGATGGGAATTTCTACAAATAACCAGTCAAGCACCAAGGATTTAGTAATTCTTGTTGAGCACTTGCTTGAAAAACCATTAGTCTGGGAAATCCTAAAAAAGCCCGAATTTGAGCTTAAACTTCCTGACGGAGTTTTGCACCATACATTAAAAAATACAAATGAAATTTTACAAGAATGGGGAAGTAATTTAGAAATAGTAGGGGGAAAGACCGGATACACTTTAAAAGCTAACGGCTGCTTTGTTTTGGTTTTAAGGGTTGTTGAAGACGGCTATTTAATTAATGTAATTTTAGGTTCTAACGATAGATTTAGCGAAATGAAGCAGTTAGTCGACTGGTTAACCGCAGCTAACCAACTACCAACTACTAACTATTAACTATTTTCATGCCCGACTTAGCTATTGACGTAATAAAAATTTTTTCTCTGGGAACTATCGGATTCGCCTTGGCCTTTTTATTTACGCCACTATTAACCAATTTTCTCTATAAACATAAACTTTGGAAAAAAGAAATCCGGGAAAAAACAATTGATAAGCAGGATCTGACATTTTTTAAAAAATTCCATTCAGAAGGAGAGGTTAATATTCCAAGATTCGGCGGGCTTTTAATCTGGGTAACCACTTTATTTTTAATCTTCTTCTTCTTTTTAATTTCAAAAATCAGCAACATTTGGTGGCTTAATAGTCTGAATTTTTTAAGCCGACGAGAAACCTGGTTGCCTCTTTTTGCCCTAATCAGTGCTTCTTTTTTGGGACTAATTGATGATTATTTCCAAGTTTCCGGAAAAGGAACTTATGTAGGAGGAGGTTTAAATCTTAAAAAACGGCTGGGTTTGGTTTTTTTAATCGGTTTAATCGGCGGACTTTGGTTTTATTTTAAACTTGATTGGAGAACTATTCATATACCGGGAGTAGGGGATTTAAGAATGGGCATTTGGTATATTCCTTTTTTTGTTTTAGTGATGATGGCAACTTATTCCGGGGGAGTGATTGACGGCTTGGATGGATTAGCTGGCGGCGCTTTCGCTTCTATTTTTGCCGCTTTCTCATTTATTGCTTTGGCTCAAAATAGAATTAACTTGGCAGCTTTTTGCGCCGTAATTTTAGGAACTATCCTGGCTTTTTTGTGGTTTAATATACCCCCAGCCCGTTTTTATATGGGAGAAACAGGAATCCTTGGCTTGACTTCAGCTTTGACTGTTGTTGCTTTTTTAACTGATTCGGTCTTGGTTTTGCCGATTATCGGATTTTTATTGGTTATTGAGTCGGGTTCTGTAATTTTACAGCTGTTTTCTAAAAAATATCGCCAGAAGAAGTTATTTTTAGCTGCGCCGATTCATTTTCACTTTGAAGCCAAAGGCTGGCCGCACTATAAAGTGACAATG
>CAYHAF010000071.1:0-3316 GCA_964354555.1 uncultured Candidatus Saccharibacteria bacterium | reverse complement strand
AAGAAATATTTTTGAGTTTTGAAAATAAAAAAAGAACTAAGTTATTTAGTTTTTTAAGACTAAGGATTCCTGTGGAACAAAATTTTATTCCAGTTCTAAGAAGCACTGCTATTGTCAGAGAGTTGCAGACTTACGGTCAGGTAGTTCCAATCTCGGAAAAAAGAGTCGCTCCTCAGCATAAAGGACTTGGTAAGAAGTTGATAAAGATAGCAGAGGGAATATCCAAAAAAGAGTTCGAAAAATATAGAATCGCCATAATTTCAGGAGTAGGAGCGAGAGATTATTATCGGAAATTAGGCTATAAGTTAAAGGATAGCTATATGGTAAAAGAGCTGTGAAAATTTGCTATTCACCCTCATACTACTGGCTTGTCTGATGCTGTACGCCTGCGCACATATCTGCCGATAGAGTTTGAGAAGGTATTGGTTATGTAAGCAAAAACTGCCTGATTACAGACAGTTCTTACCTTTTTCCAGCTCACAAATGATTATGGGCTTGAAAAAAAGATGGGGGAGAAGGATTATTTATAGTTCGGAAATAACTTTGGAAAGTTCTTCTTTCAGTTTAGAGATGCTTTGATCGCGACTCCAGTGGAGAATGGCAATGTCGGGAACGCCATCATCATCCATATAATCCAGATATGAAGCGCTGTCGTGGTGTTCCTCAAATTCTTTCTCTTCTCTTTCCCAGAAAGCTCTGCTTTCTTTAATCCTTCTCAAGATTTCAACGATTTTTATGATTTCCTTTTCGTTTTCTTCGACGCAGATATACACTTTCTTTTGTTCCATAACTTCGGATTCCATACTTATTTCCCTCGAACTGACGATTATTTATTAAAAGTCAATTCGAGGAAAATAAGTTATCAAACTCCCCCTATATATTTTCTCAAAGAACAAACTCTTCTTATTCTCCTACCTATATTATACCATACTTAATATTGACTTGTCAAGACCTTACCCCCTATCATCATTATATCTGATGCTGTACGTCTGCGCACATATCTACCAATAGAATTTGAGAAGGTGTTGGTTGTGTAAATAAAAAGAGCCCAGAAAGGGCTTTAGATTGAAGAGCTAAATAGAGAAAAGAGCTTAGAAACCTATCTCGCAGAAATGGCATCCTATGCAATGGTTTCCCATAGTTGTTCGCTTGCATTCAAATTCTCTGTGTTCTTGAGTAGCGTGACACTCAACGTCCAATGTTTTCCTTACCTCAACTGGGAGTCCCTTGATATAGAGCGTTTTAAGCTCAACCGTTTTTAGTGCTTTCACATTCTATCCTCCTATTAAAGATATTACTAAGCCCTCATAAAAAATCAAGTTCAAACAAGAAAAACTCTTGTCCAATACGTCTCCCCATACTACTGGTTTGTCTGATGCTGTACACCTGCGCACATATCTACCTATAGAGTTTGATAAGATGTTGGTTCTGTAAAACAAAAACCGCCTTGTTGGCGATTTTATAGACAATGTCAAAACCTGTTTTATTAGCTATTCTTATTCACAACCATCTTGATTACAAGTAATCCAATAGCCTTCTTTTACTCTTTTGCACCAGTTATCAAATTGTTTAGTTGGTATAAAAGTCACTATTTCCCAAGTTTTAGGATTATCATCTCCGCCTTCAATTCCACTTCCATCTTTATCAGTATATTCTTCACCCGTCATTCGGTTTTTTAATTTCTCAGAGATAAAACCAGCTTCTATGAGTTCTTCTTGAGTGTTGGCGTATCGTCCATTATCATCGTAAAACAATTCCTGAGGAGCTCTTAATGAAGTTATTTCTGCCTTTATGCTTGCAACCCAAGATTTACTTCTCGCTGATGATAGTGCCATGAGTATAGCCGTCGCTGAGAGAATTAATGATAGTACCAAGACAATAAAAATACGGATTTTGGGAGCTTTCCTTACAAAACTTACGACAAATTCAACAAGTGCCACAATGGCAGCTAATAACATACCATACAAGAAAATAGATTCGGTATATTCATTTATATTTACGCCACAAGGTCTACCATGATAATCTTTTGGGAATGGCAAAAAATAAATACCCGAAAGAATCAAACAGATTATTATTGTTATTAAAAAAACTTTCCCTGAAATAGGTATCGCTTTTATGGATATTTTCATATTCTCTCATCCTACCAAAAAACTCCTCCCCATACCACTGGTTTGTCAGTTGCAGTGTGTGGGGGTTGATCCGGTAGGAGAATTTCGGCAACCCCGCCCTTTCGATGAAAGGACGGGGTAATTTCGCAGAGCGAGCCGAAATTCCTCTACCGGGCTTGACAAGACTCTTTGCCCGAGTAAAATAGATGAAAATGTGTCCAGTAGAGGAATTTCAACAAAATTTTCAATCAGAAAATTTATCTTTGCGGAGCAAGTTGAAATTCTCCTACTGGATGTGTCAGAAAAAGCAAAAAACAATATATTCGTATTTAAAGGTCGAAAATAAAGCCCGAAAGGGCGATTTTTTTTACCCTATTAAATAATTTCGCCGAAGGCGAAATTGCCGCGAAGCGGCATTTAACAGGGTAAATCAAAACTCATGAGAGAAAAAAGCAATATAGCCAAACTTGAAGGACAAGTAATAAAATCAATGAGAAACTGGCTTGAAGAAACCGGTTTTTTTGAGATCTTTCCGCCAAAGATAGTGAGAGCTTCGGGAGCTTGCGAGAATATTGATACCCTATTTGAAGTTGGAGTTAATGGGAACAATCAATGGTTTAATCCAAAACATCCTTGCCGAGCCTATCTGTCTCAAACTGCCCAGCTTTATCTGGAAGCCTTGACCCCGTATTTAAAAAAGGTTTACTCTATTGGTCCCAGTTTCAGAGCGGAAGAGGGGAATGATAACCGTCACTTAACTGAGTTTACAATGCTGGAGATTGAATTTGCCGGTGGCTTTGAAACTCTTTTGGAATATATTGAGAGGATGATTTTCCGGGCAGCCAAAGATCTGCTTAATTTACCATCAGCAATAAAAGATGGTTTGAATCTTAATCAGAGTTACTTGGAGAAATTAAAACTTCCTTTTCCCAGAATTGCTTATGACGAAGCGATAAAGTTACTGGACCTTTCTTTTGGTGATGACATCTCATCAAAAAACGAGCAAAAGCTAATCCAGAAATTAGGAAACCAGCCTGTGTTTATAACCCGTTTTCCCAATCCCTTGTACGACCACGGAAAGGAAATAACAGTGGAGAAATTCTTTAATATGATTCCTGACCCGGGAAATCCAGCCAGAGTTCTATCAGCCGATTTAATCTTGCCTTTTGGCGGAGAAGCAGTTGGAGCTGCCCAAAGAGTCCATAAAT
>CAYHAF010000070.1:0-3322 GCA_964354555.1 uncultured Candidatus Saccharibacteria bacterium | reverse complement strand
TTAAGCGATAACTCAAAACGCCCGATTACGGGCGTTTTGAACTTTTTCCAGCTCATAAGTAACTATGGCCTAGAAAAAGAAAAAGGAAGGAGATTGTTTTTTACTTTGTAGTTGTCGTATGTAAATCTATATTGAGAACCTCCATAAAGTCGTCGTAGCTAGCTTCGAAAACTGCCGTAAGTACAAAAGCTTCGAAGCGTTTTTCATAAATTATTATAGAGACGTGGTCAACGTCACCCTTCCTGTCCGTGATTGCTTCAACTGTCACCAGTTCAGATTTGCCAATCATCAAAGCTTCCATATTTCCCATCTCAACGTCAACGATATTCCGCAACCTCAGAATCTTTATTGGAGATAGCCTTAAAGTTCTCCCTGCGATTGTAAAACGGGACCAATTTCCTGGCACACCAACCTTCTCGAGTCTCATCTCTTCATTCTTTATTTTTCTAACATTCAAATTCAGCTCACCCCCTCAACTACATATAATTTTTGAGGAGTAAACTAGTTACCAAAGCTGGCAAATAATTTGCTCCCCAAAAATTTATCTTCTTTTACCTTCCTCTTGAAAAGAACTATTTCTTCTATTCTTGAGGTTATATAATCCTGAACAAAAAATCAAGCCCAAGAGTTTTTCTCGGGCGGCGGCTCCCCCTAATGGACAAGGTTAGAACCTGTCTGGCGGAATAAAAAAGGCGGTGCAAGTTTAATTTCTCGCATCGCTTTTGATAAGAAGAGTTCTTCATTTATGCTTTTAAGAGCTTCTCTATTTTTAATTTGAGCACTGGAGTAGAACCTTCTTGATCAAAGAAGATTAGCCCACTTTCCATTGCTTCTGCGTGATCCTTAGGAATGAGTTGTGATGCCAACTTTACTCCATCAAAGGCAGGATGAATAGTTGCCACAACTTTTCCTTTTCGCAAAACCTCTACTATCTTTACTCCTGGTTTTTGGGGATGTTCAGCTATTCTAAGCTCATACATTTTTAAGGTACACCTCCTTTTGTTTGTATTTTGTTTTTATCAGATCTCTATTAAAAAGTCAAGCCCGAGAGAAAAACTCTCGGGCGGAAATAAAAAAAGGAGGAAGAATTTCTTTTATTCCGCCTCCTTTAATAGAAAGGGCTATTGGATTTCTTTTAATCGTCCTTCTACAAATTGTCGTATTTCTTCCATATGGGCTATTGAAACTCTGCCAATGAGTTCTGAAATTTCTTTGAAGGCTTTTTCTTTGGCCGCAAAGAAATCTTTAGCTCCTTTGGCTTGGTCTTGATCCATGGTAACAATAGCATCGTTATGAGTGAATCCTCTTGCTCGTCTTTTTAGATACTCTTTTATTGTTTCCAACTGTGGTTCTGTGAACTCAATTTCTGATTTTCCTTCGCATGCACGACATATTCCTGTCTGTAAGCCTTCTCCCAGATGTTCTTTTCCTACAGCCTCACAACGCTCGCAATCCATTTTTAGTGGTTTATTTTTCGGCAAAGACCTATCCTCCTTACTAAAAGGAGTTTAACAAACCCTAAAGAAAAAATCAACCCAGAGAGAAACCGCAGAACTAGAACGAAGTTCAGTTAACGGCTGCGTTCTCGGGCGGAAATAAAAAAGAGGCCGAAAAGGCCTTTTTAAAAATGGGGGGCTATAAGGTTCTATCGTGGTTACCAGATTTTCAGTCAAGGATTATTAGAGGACGAATGGCCGTATGTTTATTGTTAACAGCGGGGTCAAGATTTTTTAGCATAAGACCACTGGAGCATAGGTGATCATCGGAAGATTGCCAATATTCTTCAAGCCATACAAAGGTAAAGTCAGCAGTTTTAAGATCATCTTTTCGGGGCATGTGGGGAAAGAGCTGAGGAATAACATTAGCTTCGATAACTCTTTCGAGACGAACTTGAGAAACTTCAACTTCCAGAAGCTTAGCTAGCTTAGGCTTAACGCTTTTTTCCCACTCATCAACAGATATGCCAAATCGAGAATCTATAGGGATGCCTTCTGATCCTAGCCACTTTATCTTCGTATCCTGACGTAGTCTTTCAATTATTTCTCCGAGAAGATTATCGTTTTTAAACATTTGATTGCCCGTAGGTCTTAACATCGGCCTTAACCGAGTATCAATCAAAACAGTAATTCCGTCTAGACCAAAAGAAGTAACGGATTTTTCACCATCTGAGTTTTTTCTTAGTATCTGACCTCGCGAACGTAAGTCAAAGTATTCTTTGGACGGTTTTATCTTCAAACCTGGCAACTCAGAATCATCTAATATAGCAAGTTTCGGTAGAAAATGAATCTCAAGACCTAAGGATTTCCATTTTCTTATCTGATTTAGACCGTATTTTTGCAGCGCAATCGCAAGCTTACTGAGTCCAAACGACATACCAAAGAATCTCCAGTGATACCTTAACTCTCGGACTAGAAATGTTTCTATCCAGTTTTCGGATTGCATTTCAATTAAGCCTTGAAGTTCTTGACATACTAACTCGGGGTCTAGATTTCCTCTACGTGTTCTTTGAAACAGCGCATTCTGTCTTCTAGCAAGCTTTCCTAGTTGTTCGTCTGGGACAACTTTTTTTTGAGTCGTCATGACAAACACCTCCTTATTCAGTTTTCAAATCCCTAAAAAATTAGGGAACGAAGAGTCTTTAATATTCTTCGCGTCTATAACTTATCAAATATTAAGTTTTATGTCAAATCAAAAAACCCGAGAGAAAAACTCTCGGGCGAAACAACGAAAAATAAAAAAAGCCCACAAAAAGTGGGTTGTGGATATAAAAGAACAGTGGTAAACAATCTTTTTCTTAGATACGTTCTCCTCGTCGCAGTTCTATCGGTATTTGCATTCTGAGGTTTTCCTTTCTTGCGTCATCTAAGTCGTCTGCTGGTATTTCTGAAATCAACCCATTCAAGAAACAGTCAGGGAAACCGTGAGCCTTAAGAGATTCTAAGATTTCCAAGAAGCTTTCGCTTGTAGGAGATATCTGCAATGCTTCTAATATGTCTATCATATCTCTTCCTTCCGACAGCCATTGCAGTAAGTTCAGCCACTGAGCTTTTGGTCTTAATTGGTTTCTTTGGCATTTCTCAAGGTATGCCTTGAGCTCTGCTTGGAAATTCTTTTGAGCTTCGCTTGCCTCTCTGGCTTTGATAACGGCGTGCTTCAGGTCAGTTGGTATTATCTTCTTTTCCAGATATTCTTCAGGTTTCAACGAACAATTTCCTCCGACTTAAAACTATCAGGTTTACTAATATCTGTCAAATAAAATCCCGAGAAAAAAACTCTCGGGCGGGCAGTCATTTTATTTTATCTAAATCACCATTTAGAATTA
>CAYHAF010000069.1:0-3328 GCA_964354555.1 uncultured Candidatus Saccharibacteria bacterium | reverse complement strand
ACGAAATTCATTTTGACGAAAACTGGGGATTATTCCTCAAAAATATTTTTGACAGGACGAAAGGACATAGAGACGTTTTAGTGATAGCTACCGGTTCTTCCGCGCTCCAAATAAAAATGATTGCCGATCTTGGAAGAAGAACGGATATTTGGGAAATTTACCCGATGAAACTTAACGAGTATTTAATTTTAAAGTACGGTAAATATCCATTACCAGGATTGTCTGATTTTCTTCAAGATGCATTATTTAATTCTTCTAATGCGACTGAAGTTCTTGAAAAATTAAAGATAAAATCGCAAGAGGTAAGAAAGTTTTTTATAGAATCGGTTCCACTCGGATCTGATAAGGATTTTTTTGAATCCGGGAGTTTTCCTTCGGCTATAAGAATTGAAAACAAACAAAAAGCGATAGAAAAAATTAAAAGTGTTATAGATGGCATTATTGCAAAAGACATTATTACGTTGCAAAAATTCAAGACACAAACTATCGCAAAAATCGGCGACTTGCTTTATCTTTTAGCGCAGTCAGATTTAATAAGTTATAACAAACTCAAGGAAGCCCTAAAAATCGAAAGAGTGGAAACATTGGAAAGTTTAATTGAAGTTTTGATAATGAGCGGCGTATTAGTAAAAGTGAAAACCTACGGAACAACATATGGAAGCACAAGAAAAACGCCCAAATTTCTTTTTGTAACACCATCTTTAAGATCGGCGGTATTAAATAATATTTATTTGACAGGGATTGAGGGTAAAAAGTTGGAAGATTATTTTACTTTAATTTATTTAAAGGATTTAAAGAGCCATAGCAAATATGCGATTAACCTTTCTTATGATTTGGCTGAAGGCGGAGCGGATTTTGTGTTAACTCTGAAGGATAGAAGCAATATTGTTATTGAGGTTGGTTTTAATAAAGAAGAAATCGGTCAGGTGGAAAATACCCTAAAAAAAACAGGTGGAAAGTATGGATTAGTTTTTGGAAGTAGCGAATTAAAGTTGATTAATAATTCTATTGTAAAAATTCCGTTGAAGTTCTTATTGTTGATTTAATTGGATAATTTATGACTTCTTGGCCAACAAAAAAATTAGGAGAGATTCTAGAGTACGAACAACCAACAAAATATCTTGTAAGCTCGACTGACTATAAAGATGAGTATCCGATTCCAGTTTTAACCGCTGGGAAGTCTTTTATTCTAGGGAATACTAATGAGAATAATGGTGTTTTTCCAAAAGAAAAATTACCAGTAATTATTTTTGACGATTTTACAACTGCTATAAAATTTGTTGATTTTCCGTTCAAAGTAAAATCATCCGCGATGAAAATTCTACACGCAAAAAAGAATGAAGCGGACATAAAATACCTATTTAATAAACTGCTAACGATAAAATTTCCGCATAATCAGCACAAACGATATTGGATTTCAGAATGTTCAAAAATTGAAATTCCTTTTCCGCCTCTCGAAATCCAAAAACAAATCGTTGAGCGGCTGGATAAAATCATCGTAGCGCAGAAATTGAATGACGAACTCATCCAAAAAGCCGACGAGCTATATCGCTCGTTATTGCATAACGAGCTAAATGTAAAATTCAAAAATCAGAATGCAAAATTACAATTCAAAATTCAGAAGTTGGGAGAGTGCCTGATTCAATTTGACAGAGGAATAAGTTGGTCCCGCAGTGACGAAGGCGGCTTCGTAGCGGTTTTGCGCATACCAAACATTGAAGAAGGGAATATAAATTTTGACGATCTTAAACATATCAGTACCGAAAAAGTAAATAGTAAATTAGAGGAAAATGATATCGTGATGGTTGCATCAAACGGAAACCCAAATCTAGTTGGTCGTTCCGCATTAGTTACAAAGAACGAGACGGGTATGCTATTTGCTTCATTCCTCGTGAGGCTACGATTCAATGATACAAAACTTTTACCGCAGTATGTCCATTTATTTTTGCTAACCTCTACTTTCAAACAAGAGTTAAGAAGAAAAATCGCCACCACTTCTGGAATTTATAACTTAAGAAAAGAGCATATTGAGAAAATTAAAATTTTACTGCCTCCTCTTAAAACCCAAAAACAAATCGTTGAAAAACTTTCCGCGGCACAGGAATATAAAAAACAGCTTTTGGAGCAATGCGGGAAATTGAAAGAATTATTTGATAGTGTGTTGCATAAATTAATGAATGCCCAAAGAACCCCGAAGTAGAACGCTTCGCGTTCACTACGGGGCATGGCTTTTTGAAAGTGTTTTAAATAAATCAATGAAAGATTAATGAAACAAAATGAAAACATTCATTGAGTGTTTTAATATTATTTTATCGGGAGACAGGGAGGCGAGCCGTAAGGCGGCTAGGGAAGTGAGAAAGATTTTATATAGCTCTCACGGTGGCGGAAAATTTGAGGTTATATCTTCCATCATTGAAAATGCGCCAAAAGAATATGAAAAAATTGTAGAAGATTGGCGTCAAGAAAATTTTGTGATGGCTGTTTCGATTTTATACTTTTTGCATAATAAAGAAAGCCATCTTGATTTTCTTTTTCCGTGGCTCTATCATTTGATTCAAGATCCAAATGGCAATATCCGTCAGTCTGCGGTGCGCATGTTTGAGCATGAACTCGGGCCGCTTACTTATCATATTCGCTTCCCGAACGAAAAATCCAGCCATATTCACGAACTGTCACCAGAACAAGCTGATTTGATTTTGTTTGGAATGTTTGTAAATTTGATGAGATTGATAAATTATTTATGGAAACCTGCTTACAAAAGATATAAATATATCTCTTCGCTTCCAAGCGGGCCGTATAAATCAGTTCAAATGGTGCTTGGCCACTTAGAAGAAGATTGCGGCAAAAAATATATGACACGGCTAGAGCAACGCTTGGAATTACTTTAATATAAATATATAATCTTGGATTAAAATTATGATTAATATATTAAGAAAATCAATTAAAAAGTATCAAGAAAATCAGGATTTATTATATGGAATTCAAAAACTTTCTAATGAAATTAGAGCGAATTCTAAAAAAGCAATTGCTTTATTGCGTAGAGAAAACATTAAAGAAAGCAAAAAGACGATTGAAGATATAGATAACAGATTTAAATTAATTAGTGAGGCCCTTAAGCAACGCAAAGATTTATTGAATCAAAATTTTTACAAAGAAGCAGTGGAAGAATATATTGAGGCAATAACTTTTTATAATTTTCTAACTAAATCTCAGAAAAAGACTCCTAAGTTTATAAAAGCAGAACCTGAAGGAATCATTTCAGGAATTTGCGATTTTACTGGTGAACTGGTAAGGAAAGCAATAACTGTAGCCAGTTCCAAAAATATTA
>CAYHAF010000068.1:0-3351 GCA_964354555.1 uncultured Candidatus Saccharibacteria bacterium | reverse complement strand
GAAATTTATTAACAACTAATTTCTACTAATTTCAATGAATTTCTATAAATTTCTACGAGTTTCTATCAGTTTCCACAAGTTTCCATTAGTTTCTATTTATTTCTCGCCTCTAACTAAAATCCGCAGAGCTAATTGCCATCTCTTCCTTGTTTTATAGAAGAAAAGTAAAACTAATATCAACACTATTAAAATTCCAAGCCCGATTCTCCAAGGAAAAGCCCAAAATGTCAAAACTGAGGAAACGAAAGGAAGATTTTTATCCCCATAATTCCCGATTACCATGGCAGTATATTTACCAAAAAGCCATTCTTTCTGCCATTTTGTTTCAATTTTTCTAATAGCCCCAGGAATTACATTTTGTTGCGGAAACTCAATATCAGTTATCTTTTTCCCGCGCCAGTTAGTAATAGCGACAAAACCCCTGGGTTTAAGATGAACTGTTCCAGCATTTTCAAACCTAATTGAAAATGAAACCGGCCCTTTCTCAAAAAATGATTTATCAACTAAGAACTCCTTTACCGATAACTCTTCAAAGACTTCACCAGATATTCTTAATAAAACTAACGTCCCTGTCGCAGGAGCTATGGTTGCTCCTATCACCCCTTCTTCTCCTGAAACCGTAACCGGAGAAGCTAAAATTGATCCCCATTTTCCGCCCGGTTCGGCATTTTCCGGAATATTAATCGTAAAATCAACGAATTTTTCTTCTTTTGGCTGCAAAATAAATTCGCTCGGACTGATTGTAACCCAGGCTTTCAAAGAATAGGTTTTATCTGTCCCAGGTTCTACAGCTACCTTACCCTCTTCTCCCAAAGGATGGAAGTCTTCAACTGACATTTTTATAGTAACGGTATTGTCAGTCGGATTATAAACTTTAATCGTATTTGGTTTTATTTCTCCCGGATTTGCGTCTATTTCAAAATTAGTAGGAGAAACCGTTGCTCCACCTCCCTGGGCAAAACAAAAACCAGCCACAATTATTCCTCCAATAACTAAAATGAGAAAAATAAAAGTTTGTTCTTTAGTCACAAAAAGTTTATCCCGTTAGAAAGTGATTTTCTTAAACATGATTAGAAAAAACGGTTAGGTAAAAATCTTTCCACCCTTTCTAATGGGATCCTCAAGTTAAAAACTTGGCCCTTAAAACCTATTAAAATTAATAAGTCGGGGTGGCAACTAAAATAATAGTGTCAGTATAGGAACCAGCTTGGGTTGTTACGGCAATGGCGGCTTTTAAAGCAAGATCAACTGTCCCAGTAACACCTCCTACTGCAGTACTAGCAATAATCTCGTCTGCAGTGATTTGGATTGCTACAGGACTAGATGCATCATCATCATATCCTTCGTCAATGGTCAAATTAGTGCCAGACAAATTTTTCAAGTACAAAGCATATCCCTCTGTACCGGAAACCGGAGCAGTTGCGTCGTTAGCACCTACAGCATCAATCACATTAGTAGAAACCGAATCATACAGCCCTGCAGCAGCACCACTTCCTGTGCTTCTGGCTGTTACACTAATGCCATTGGTAGCATTACTGGCAATAGTCAAGACAATAGGCTGGCCATTACCGGGTTGAGCAGTGTCCCCTCCGCTGTCATCAGCCCAACGAACAACAGTAGAACCAGCTGTCCAGGAACCAATTTCAGTGGCATATTCACCGACAGTGAAAGTCAGATATTCTCCAACAGTGGCTGTAACTCCAATACCAGAGGTAGTAATGGCAACATAGGTTACGCCGGTATCAGTAGTATTGGTTATAGTTATATCATAACTTCCTGTAGCAGGATTGATAATTCGGATTGTTCCTGTGCCTTCATAGGTCGCATTAGCTCCAATTTCAATCTGTACGCAGTAACCAGCTGCAATATAAGTAGCAGCGCCCGAAGGAGCAGTTAAAGTAATCTCATCAGTAGTAGTATTAACGGCAAATCCCCATTCGTCTGCATCTGCTGCCCCATCTTTTACTTCCTCTTCAGTCCAGGCACCATCGCAATTGCCATCACCATCTTCAGCCAAATCAATATCAGCAACAACTAAACCAGTCAAATTAAAAGCATTACCCGTAGCATCAGGCTTAATTATTATTGTCTGGTCCTGTATAATAGCTGTGGTTGACACGAAGGTTATGGTGTGGTTTGAAACCGTAGTCGCCCTTGAATCAGAAAGAAGATCTTTCTCCTTAGTCAAGTTTGCAGCTTTTACCGGTGAAAATCTGACAAATAATCCCAATGTTAAAATAAAAATTAAACCTAAAATAAAAGCTGTTTTTCCGTATTTTTTTATAATCTTTGGCATTTTCTAGTTAGAAACAAGCAACAGGCAACATGCGACAAGAACGAAGTCTTTCCTCGCTTATCTCCTGTCTCTTGTTACTAATATGTTTATTCGACCTTTTAATATTTATTAAATAGTTTATCTTCTTTCATTATCACCCCCCCCCGCTTCTTTAGTCAAGATTCAAAAAATATTAGACATTCCTTCTGGACAAAACCTGGAATGCTAACTTTATTCGCTTTCTTAATTTTACAATAATAACCAAAATAAGTAAAAGAACAAAGCATGTCAATAACCAGAATTTCCAGGGAAAAACCCAAAATTCAATCTCTTTGTTTATTATATCTTGCTCAACCTTTAAAGACAATAGGGCTTTATATTTTCCAAAGAGCAAATTCTGGGAGATAAAGCTGGAAAACCAGGCAGGCAAGTATTTGGTAATTTTTTCGGGTAAATTTGGCTTAAATTCAACCGGAAATTTCCTAGTTTTGCCCGGTAAAACCGTTGTTTCTTTAATTTCCGTCTCTCCTACTATTTTGCCCCTGCTATTTAAAATTGATAATTTTCCTTCCGGCTTAATATGAATAATATCCTCATTTTTGATCCCCAGACTAAATGGCAATTCACTTTTTTCCACAATAGAAAATAATTCCCTGTTCTCTGCCTGGGCTTTCTGGAATAATCCGGAAATGTCGGCTAATAAATTTTCCAGTTTTTGGAGCCGGAATTCTTCCGGAATAATAAATTCAGAAATTACTAAAGGCATCACTGCTCTTTTTACGCCTTCAACCTCAACAGAAAAAAGAATTAAAACTCCGATTTTGGGTATAGTTTTTAAAGCTGCTCCTGGCTCAAAATAATAAGACGGTAATTTTGGCTCAAATAAAATTACTGCATAATGCCCGCCTGGCTCGGCATTTTCCGGAATATTAATTTTAAGATCTACTTCTTGAAGTTCTTCCGATTCTAAAATAAAATCAGGGTTTTCAATTTGAATCCATTTCCTGGGATTAAAAGATATGTCATCTTCCTCGCCTACTCTTTTTGCCGGCTCTTCAAAAAAAGTTATGGTTCCT
>CAYHAF010000067.1:0-3373 GCA_964354555.1 uncultured Candidatus Saccharibacteria bacterium | reverse complement strand
TGATTCTTTTCCTTGCCCCTCCCTCCCAGCGCGGAAAAGATTAAAGAACTCCCTAAAATCTGTTTGCTTATTTTTGAAGTTTGCGGTATCATTATATTAAACAAGTTGATATACACTCACTATAAGTAGTATATTATAATAGTTTATCAAAGTCAAAACAATATGGCAAATTCAGTTAGCGAAAATATCCGCAAACTTAGGATTAAAAAGGGAATATCCCAAGATCGCCTATCAAAAGACGCTGATTTAGCGTTAAATACGGTTGTAAAGATAGAAACTGGCGAAAGTCCGAATCCTACCGTTGATACATTAGAAAAAATAGCCAAAGCCCTTGATGTGGCGGTGGCAGAATTGTTTAAATAAAACTATGAAAAATTTAACCGAAAAGAAAACAATACAAGCATTAGTTCATACGGCGGTAGAATCTTACGCCGAGGGCTTTAAGGCCCGCCACGAGGCGGAAGTTGATAATCCCGAGGGAATTATCAATATGAAAGTCCACAATGTTTTTATTGAAGCGCTTGGAAAAGATGTTCAATATTACGCTGCGCTTGTCCGTTCCTTGGATAGCTCGCTTGGAAATATGCTTGAAGGATTGGCGATTAACCTCGCAAAACTTTCTTTTGAAGTAAAGAAAAATGTTGAAGGGCCATTGAGTGTTGGACAAACAAGAGCAATCGCTGTGCTTTTAGAAAAATATAAACGCCACGAGAAACGCCCCAGCACTAGCGATTATGAAGTTTTGCGAGTTGAAAATAAAAACAAGGCAGTTATAAAACGACATGATAGCGATTACTATTTGATAGATAAGGATTCTGGCAGTCATTATTTGATTGAATTAAAAATTGGCGGGGATTTGGATAACAAAAAGGCTCGGTCAGAAAAAGAGGCGATTTTGGAGCAATACGCAATTCTTTCAAATACTCTGCCAAAATCGGAAAAATTAAAAATCTTTTTCGCTACCGCCTATAATCGATTTGGCGAAAATAAACCTTGGCGACAAGAGCGCGTCCGTCAATTTTTCGCCGATGATGAGCTGTTGATCGGAAAAGATTTTTGGAATTTTATTTGTCAGTCGGACAAAGGTTATGAAATGGTATTAGAAGCGTATCGCGGGAGCGCACACCTTATCAAAAACGCGCTGGACTCTATTAAAAAAACTTATTTGGGCTAAATCAATTTATGGACAAAAAATATCAAATACACCTTGCGGATAGTTATGAGCATATTAAAAAAATCCCGACCGCTTCGGTGGATTTGATTTTGACTGATCCGCCCTACAATTTAAGCCCTTATTCAACAGGAAATATTAAACTTTCTTGGCGAAAAGAGTTGAATAATGATTTGGCGGACTGGGATAAAAAAGAATTTGTGCCAAACGATTGGGTTAAAGAATTTAAACGCATATTGAAGCCGACAGGAAATATTTTTGCTTTCACAAGCTACAATTTACTTGGAAAATGGCATGAGGCGTTTGACCCAGAATTTGATACTTTTCAATTTATGGTTTGGCATAAAACAAATCCAGCGCCAAAAATTAGGCGGGCGGGATTTTTGAATAGTTGCGAGCTTATCGTTTGTATGTGGAACAAAAATCACACTTGGAATTTTTCAAATCAAAGAGATATGCACAATTTTATTGAAACGCCAATTTGTATGGGCGTTGAGCGCCTAAAAGAGCCAAATCACCCAACACAAAAGCCCGTGCGTGTTTTGGAACATTGTATAAAACTTGCTTCAAAAGAGGGTGATGTGATTTTTGATCCATTCATGGGCGTTGGCTCAACTGGCGTTGCCGCGCTTAACTTGGACAGACAATTTGTAGGTGTTGAAATTGATGAAAAATATTTTAAAGCCGCAGAAAAAAGATTAAAAGCGCGACCAGAGAAATTATTTTAGATTATGTGTGAAATTATTTTGTTAATATGCCAATTTTTCAATTCAGCCATATTGCCGACATTAATGCAAAATGTCGGACTGGCTTTACTAACAATTTTAATCCCCGTTGTTCTATTTATTTTTTCGCTAGAAAAAGAAGCGTTATTTGAATGGGATAAAATTGTTATTTTAGATAAAGTTATTGAAGCAAAAAATTTGCTTGCTTCAATAGCATTAATGTTTTTACCCCTCTTTTTTTGGGATTACGATTCCCCATTTTTTAAGTTGCTTTTATTTTTGATTTTTGCCAGTGGTGTAGTTTATATAGTCAAAATACTTTTTAATTCCTATCGTTGGATTAAAACGGTAGAAATCAAAGAAGCCCATGACCCGTCTAATTTTCGGGACTTTTTAAGAAATAAATACCTTGAAGAGATAAATAACTTACCGGAAAAGGAAAAAGTTTGGATATTGACATGGCGAAAAGACATCTCAAATACAATTTATGAAAGAAATTTGATTAAAAAATTTACTACAAATATCGATGTTTTAGTAAAAGATAAAAATTATAATCTCTTACAAAGATACTTACAAAATTTCTTTGCGTTCGTAGATAAAAGAGCGTTTTATGATTGGGTTATCTACGGAGATTTTTTCGGCAAATTACTTGAATGGTATTTTTCATTTTGTGATGATAAAAAAGAACAAAAAGAAAAGGAAGAAAAAAATGATATCGTATATTTTGAGGCAGAGGCAATTTTATCAAGGTTAATTGAAAAGCTGGTTTTATCGGCACTTCAAAAAGGAACTGCTTATTTACTATTTGAGGAGTTAAAGAAAAAAATAAAAGACAAAGACGCTAAATGTATTGAAAAATTATTTATTCGTTCGGTTTGCAGAGTTTTATTTGATAATATTGCGGACTCACAGGAAAGGTATGATATTTGGGAACATTACTTCCCGAAAGAATGGAAAATAACAAAAGAAACGCTTGAGGATAAATTAAATTTCATTTCCAAAATTTGGTTAAATCAATTTTTTCAATGGGTGCAAAGTAGAATTTGGGAATCAAAAAATGAATTTGATAAAAACCTTGATGAAGTTTCGTCCGAACTTTTCCCTTCTGTTGAGCCTGTTTTGTGGGCGAAAATTTTAACCTTACTTATGCGTCCATGGTCAGATAATAACCGAATGAAGTCTTTGGTAGAGCAAGGAACAAATTTTGGTTATGCAAGTAGAATGGTTGTCGGATTTTTTGAGTCAACAGAAAAATCGTCAGAGCAATTACATGAGCAAATTAAATCACAGGAAGATTCGACTTTGGAATTTGCTTTGATATTATTCAAAAGAGAATTTACGAAAGAAAAATTGCAAAGTTATATTGATAATCTTAATGAGTTAAAATATAATGAAGAGACGCGAGAGGAAGCCAGACGTCAGAATTTTATAGCAATTTTTCAAAAAATGATTTCTTTGCTTGAGCCAAAGAAATCAT
>CAYHAF010000066.1:0-3442 GCA_964354555.1 uncultured Candidatus Saccharibacteria bacterium | reverse complement strand
CACGATAGAAGGCGACTACAAAAAAGTAATTTCTGAAATGAAAGCAGTTGCTAAAAAATACAAAGGTGAGATTATCATTTCTTTATTCCGACAAGAATCTCTAAAAGAATGGGGAATAAAACTTTACTCTATAATTAAAGAAATGGTGGGAGAACCTGATTTAGAAAGAACAAGCTTAAGGAAAGGCCTGTTTATAAGTAAGGCTGGCTATATGTCAAAATGGTGGTCATTAGTAGAGATAGAAAAAATAAAAGATTTCTTTGGCGGGAAGGTAGTAAAAGAAGTTTTGACTCCTAATTTTGCTATAATTCATATCTCATTGATAAAATCAGGGTGATAAACTGCCCTTTTTATTCCACTAAACAGGTTTTAACAGTGCCCATCAGTGGGGGCCAATAGAATCGTCAAACAGGCGTTTTTTTGGTGGAATAGACATATAATTAACAGGTGGTTCAAAATATATTCCGTTTAGTTTTAGGATATTTACAAATAGAAAAAACAATAATTAAAAAGTGCCCAGCGATGGGCGGTTTTATTTAAAGGGATTAGTAATATGAATTGCACTTATAGCAGTAGCATTTCTGCTGGCAATCGTTGGGTTGAGATTTTTTTCTGATAGGCACGCCTTCAATTTCGTTATGTAAATAGCATTTTCCGATATCTTTTTCTACCATTTGATAACCACATTTTGGACACCTTGGGCATTTATTTTCCTTAATTTTTTCTTTCATAGATTTATTTAGTTCTTTGAAAATTTAATATTGGTTTATTTTTGTTCTGTTAGAAATTCTTTTATTAAACTAACATCAATTACTCTTGAAATTGCTCCAAATACAGGAGGTTTTAAGTGTAAATCAACTTCTTTTTCTTGGTTGTCAATTTTAATCTTTGCCTTAGGAATATCTATCTCTCCTCCAGGAGTCAAACCAATAGGCCAAGCCCCGTAACCGTGAACGAATCCTATTACTGCTTTATTTTTCCGACTAAAAACTGGGCTCCCGCTACAACCAGGCAAGAAAAGATTGTTTACTTCTATCATCTTCAGGCTTCTTGCATTAAAATTTTCTTGTGTCCCATCATCCTTTGGGAATTGATAATTTGAGTCATTGATATAATGAACCACTATCTGACCACTAAAAAATCTTGGAATCGCGGTTACGTCTCCTATAGTAGCCATACCCATCCAATATACTTCATCGCCAATCTGTCTTTTTTCGCAAAAATCTAATTTTAACGGCTTAACTGGCCACAAACCTATTTCTTCCATTATCTTTTTAGTTGAAGAGAAATCAAACTCTAACAAAGCGACATCAAAATCTCTTTTAATTATTATTTTCTTAGCATTAATAAAATTTAGGTTGGCAGATTTAAGATTATAATTTTTTTCATTTTCAGCCTTTCTCCTTAGTAAACAATATTTGTCGGGATTATCAGTGGCCGAATCTGTAAATAAATGTCCTGCGGTTAAAACATGCCTTTCAGAAACAAAGAAACCTGTTCCACGAGGAATCCACTTTACTGAAAACTTACCGTCGGCCTGTGGGGTTTTTTCCAATATCACAATAGCAACTGTTGACCTATTCAGAATCTTATATGCTTTATTGGCATTAAATATACACATAAACTCTGTTTTAAATTACCACTTTTTAACCTAAAAAACAAGCTGATTTAAAATAAGAACCCTCGTCGCTTCGCTCCTCAGAACCTTGATTCGCTAAGGTATAAATATATAGTCTTGAATTAAAAACTGCCCAGTGATGGGCTTTTTTGTTCTTTGAAAAAAATAAATATTAAATGAAATCATTAGCTCTTCGTGGTGGACTTGCTTTCCAATCCCTTGTTTCTTTACTTCTATCGGGATGAACTTTGATTTTGATACGGCTTATTTGTTCTGATGAAATTTTGCCTCCCATACTTAGAACATAAATTTTAAATCCAGCTTCTCCTTCTTTAGTGTTTACGACTGCTAAATCAAATTCTATCGGTTCAATGATACGAAATTCTCCTTTTCCTTCCACACCCTTTTTGATAGCAGATAATGCTGAATCTAAGTATTCTTGTAATTCTTTATTTTTTTCTTCCATAGATTTATTTAGTTCTTTTCCCAAAGAAAATATAAATTAAAACCTCATATACGATAACTAATACTATCCAACTAATAACCCCATCTTTGACGGAAAGAATATCGTCATTGTGGACAATGACTAATAATCCCAAAATTACAAATGAAATGATAATAAATATTGCCTTAAGAAGTCTATATCCCATTCTGTTTTCTAGCTCTTTATGAAAAATCATATTTATTTAGTTCTTAAAAAAGTTATTTTTTGATTTCCGATGTTTTGGATTTATTTATGGCTTCCTCTTCTTTCGGAGTCAGATAAGTGATACTAAATAATCTTTCCAAAGTTCCTTCAGTAAATCGTTCCTCAAAATAATCATTGCCGTGGCTAGCCCCACCCTCATAAATAATTTTTTTCAATTCATCAATATTAGTATTTGGAATAATATATTTTTGATGCCCTTCCCAACCTTCGGCATTTACTTTCTTGATAATCCCGAGCTTTTCAAGTTTTGTTATAATTGCTCTTTCTTTTTTGAATGTATAATATGCAAATTTGGTATATCCGACATTTTGTTCAAAATCTTTATAACTGAAATGATCTATTACATTTTCCTCTTTGTATCCTTGCTTCACAATGACATCATAAATGGGAGCAAATAAGTCATAGCCACTAATCTTTTTGACACCTTTAATTTCTATATCCCAGTAATCGTTTATATCTTTTTCAAAAACGCCAGAAGAATAGAAAGATTTTTCTGCCTCCTTTTTTTCTTTTTCGACTGTGTATCTATCGATGTCCCTGATTGCTCCATCTTCACCAAATTCATATACCAAGAATCTTGCTTTTATTAATGCCTCCTTTTCAGACCAACTCTCTGTTTCCATCAAATACTTGCTGTAAATCTTTATGATATTCTCGATTCTTTTATATTTATCCGATTCTATACCAGCTGGATTCTCTATGGTTAGATGGTTACTAATTGAAGATATTGAAGAAGTATGTTCATAGATATTTTTGAACCATCTAGGAATCCACTCGGTTATTGATTGCTTGATACCAGCGACTCCTTCGCTTTCTGCCTGAAACTTCAATAACTGACTTAATTTTTGAAATATAAAAAACAATATAATTGCTATTACTATTAAAATAAAATCGGTCATATTTTTTAGTTTATTTAGTTTTATGCTTTTCTAGAATAATCTTCTCTACTTTCAACGTAGCTTGATTTGAGGAAAATTTCAATTCCGCAAAAAGGATTGGCAATAGCGACTTTTTGTATTAAAATTAGCATATAATTAACAATCGTGAACCCCCACACCATAATGAGCTTTAGTTCGTATTGAAAATTTCGTGTGGGGTAAATAAAAGATAAAATA
>CAYHAF010000065.1:0-3493 GCA_964354555.1 uncultured Candidatus Saccharibacteria bacterium | reverse complement strand
CATCAATAAAACGGTTTTCCATCAGCCACTTAATAAGCCGCCATTGGCCGGTAGTACTCATTGAACCTGCCAAACCCATAAATATGGTCACATTTTTATCTTTGACCATTCTTTCCCAAATATTAACTGCCTCCCCTATTTTTCTTCCCTGAAAACCAGTATCTGCCATTTCGGCCATTAATTTTGAAATACTTTTTTTCTCAACTTCAATATCTTTAACTCTTTTTTTTAAATATTTGTTTGAATTTTTTTTCATTTTTACCCTGTTAAATACCCTGTTAAACCTCGCGGAGCGGGAGCTCCAGACGACTGTTTAACTGGGTAATTTTAAATTATTTATATATCTTGTATATAATTTCTTATCTTTGTTTGATTTTAACACGTAAACATAAAACATAGTAAGATTTAAAATTATTTAACAGGGTTCATCTTAAGAAAATTTGGTCAACCCTACGCTATCTTAAAAACCCAAGTAAACAATCTCTTCTTCCAGGGTTATTCCAAATTTTCCCATTACTCTTTTTTTAATAAGATTTATTGATTTTACCACATCTCTTGCTTTGCCTTTTCCCAAATTAACAATAAAATTGGCATGTTTTTCAGAAATTTTTACATTACCTATTCTTTTTCCTTTTAAACCGCATTTTTGAATTAAATAACCTGCAGAAAATCCTTTCGGATTTTTAAAAATTGAACCTATAGAAGAAAAATTTAATGGCTGGTTTTCCTTTCTATAATCTAAATATTCTTTTATTTTATCTCTTATTTCTTTTTTATTTCCTTTTCTCAATTTAATTTCAGCAGAAAGAATTATCAGATTTTTATTTTTTTTAAAAATGCTTTCACGATAACTGAATCTACATTTTCTTAAATCATAAATCTTAAATCTTAAATCTTCTGTATCAAAAACTTCTACCTCTTTTATACTATCTCCTATCGATTTTCCAAAAGCACCAGCATTTCCATAAATTGCACCGCCTAAAGTTCCAGGAATTCCTGCCGTCCATTCCAATCCAACTAAATTATTTTTTAAAGCAAGATTCATTAATTGGCCTAACGTAACTCCAGCTTCTGCATAAATTGTATTTTCTTTTAACTTATAACTTGTAACTTGTAACCTAATAACCAAACCCTTAAACCCTCTGTCAGAAACTAATAAATTGCTGCCATTCCCTAAAATAAAAAATGGTAATTTTAATTTCTTAGCTATCAAAATTGCAGAGACTAATTCATTTTTACTTTTAGCTATAAAAAAATATTGGGCTTTTCCGCCAATTTTAAAAGTATTGTAACTTTTTAATGAAACATTTTCTTTTACTCCCGGCAATAATTTTTTAATATTTTTATTCATTTATATTTCCTGCCAGAATAACTCGCCGCGTCTGACGCGGCGGGGATGAATGGCAGCCCGTAGCGAAACGGAGGGAAATACATAAATCAAGCAATTTTGCAAAAATTTCGCTAAGCGAAAATACAATCTTTGCAAAATTGCACAGGTTCTTTCGTAAAGAACTCTGCCGAATCCCTCGGCGGGGATTTATATTTTATTCTAACAAAATCTGTGATAAAATGTAATTGGCCGAGAGGTAGACACTCACTAAAAACTTAGAATTGGAGTTAACTCTCTCGGCCATTTCAAAATCCCGCCTTAAGCGGGATTTTGCGTACATAAAAAATAACAGACCTCGCTCGAGGGAGGCCTGTTATCAACTAAGATTGGAGACCTTGCGGTCACACTCACTATCTAAATATTAGCAAATTGGCTTAATCTTGTCAAGCCCCTACACCAAACAAGCACTGTGCTTTGCAAAAAGAAATTAAATTTGTGCTTGTTATGGTGTGGGGGTCAAGTATTTATTTGATTTTTAGTAAAAATTTAAGCAATATCGCGAGGATTATAAGATGGAATAATTTTTCTTAAAATATTCCTTATTTCTTTTTGGTTTCCTGTTTGAATAACTGTTTTGAGTTTTTTAAGGCCCTGATCTAATCTTTCTTCATTTACTTTTGAAAGTTTCGTAATAAATATTTTTTTATTTTTGGTTGCAATTACTCCCTCTTCAGCAGTTAGAATTTCTTCAATAAGTTTTTCGCCCGGCCTAATACCAGTAAAAACAATCGGGATGTCTTTATTAGGCTCAAAACCAGAAAGTTTAATCATTTCATTTGCTAAATCTAAGATTTTGATTGGCTCTCCCATATCCAAAACAAAAACTTCTCCTCCCTGACCCATAGCACCGGCTTGCATGACTAAAAGACAGGCTTCGGAGTTAAGCATAAAATATCTCTTCATTTGAGGATCAGTAACCTCTACGGGCCCTTTTCTTCTTATCTGCTCACGAAAAATAGGGATGACGCTTCCCCGACTATCTAAAACATTCCCAAATCTAACTGAAACAAATTTGGTGTTATTTTTTTGGTTCAATAATTGACAGATCATTTCTCCTATCCTTTTTGTCGCACCCATAACAGAAGATGGATTTATGGCCTTATCGGTAGAAATAAAGACGAATTTTTCTACTCCATATTTAAGAGATATTTCAGCAACGTTTTTTGTCCCCAAAACATTATTTTTTATCGCTTCGTCAGGATTAATTTCCATTAAAGGAACGTGCTTGTAAGCGGCGGCGTGGAATACTATATTGGGCTTAAAATCATTAAAAATTTTTTCAATTTTTTGCTTATCTAAAATATCTGCTATTACTGATTTGATTTTTGTTTGTTCAAAATTATCTTTCAGCTCTTCTTCAATGTTAAAAATACCGGTTTCATCCTGGTCAAGTATCAAAATCGAAGAGGGCTTAAATTTTATAACCTGGCGGCAAAGCTCGGAACCGATAGAGCCCGCAGCTCCAATAATTAAAATAGTTTTATTAAGAATAAAATTTTCAATTACTTTCTGATCCAAAAAAACTTGTTCTCTTCCTAATAAATCCTCAACCCTGACTTCACGCAAGGCCCTAATATTAACTTCTCCATTTATAACTTCAGTAACGGACGGAACTATTTTTATTTTTTTTAAACCCGCTTTGTTACCAAGCCCAACCGCTCTCTTAATGGTTTTTGAACCAGCTGAAGGTAATGCAATTATCATTCCTTCTATGTCTTCTCTTTCTACCACCGCAGGAATATCTTCTATTTTCCCCAACACTTGAATGCCGTGAATTATAACTCCTTGTTTGAATTTGTTATCATCGACAAAACCGACCGGCTGATATAGACTCGACCGCGAATTTAAAATACTTCTTAAAATTTGTTCTCCGGCGTCTCCTGCTCCAACAATCAAGGTTTTCTCTTTGGTTCTGTCTAAACTTCTTTTAAACATCTGAGTATACGCTCTTTTGGAAAAACGACTTGCCCCGCAGAATAAAAAGATTAAAAAATAACTTATAAAAAGAACGGAACGGGGAAATCCGATAAATACAGGCTCATCTCTAAAAATTAGGACAACTGTTGCTGAAAATAAAAAACTAAAGATATTGACCTTAATTAA
>CAYHAF010000064.1:0-3494 GCA_964354555.1 uncultured Candidatus Saccharibacteria bacterium | reverse complement strand
CGAGCTCTGGAAATTTTCGCCCAAAATAAAGCGATCATCACTGGAAGCCACATTGTCTACGCTTCTGGAAGGCACGGATCCGAATATGTCAACAAAGACGCTGTTTACCCAGACACAGAGGCGGCTGATGAACTCTGTGAATTCATTGCAGAACACTTCCAAGATGATGAAATAGAGGTGGTAGTAGCTCCAGTCGAAGGCGGAATTACATTGTCGCACGAGATAGCTGGTGATTTGACCAAACTGACTGGCCATAAGACTCTGGGTGTCTACGCCGACAAAGAAGGAGGCACTCTTGTTTTTAAGAGAGGATATGACAAATTCGTCAAGGGTAAACGAGTGCTGGTTGCGGATGACGTTTTGAAGACTGGCGGTTCAGTTGCAAAATTAGTTCAGCTAGTGCGATCTTTAGGCGGCGAAGTGGTGGCAGTGGCGGTTCTTTGCAATCGTGGTGGCATCAAAGCTGAAGATATCGGGAACGTACCCGAACTATTTGCTCTTAGTAATGTTCAAATGGAATCCTACGAAGAAAAAGATTGTCCACTTTGCAAAGTAAGCGTACCTATCAATACAGAAGTTGGCAAGGGTAAAGAATATCTGGCTGAAAAATCCTCTCATGATCCCGCTGCGGGCCATGCAACGTCAGAGACATAAAATCGACATCTCATCTCAATCCCCATTTTTTAAATAACCCACTTTTTTCTTTTCGTGGGCTTTTTTAATTCAAGACTATATATTTATACCTTAGCGAATCAAGGTTCTGAGGAGCGAAGCGACGAGGGTTCTTATTTGACCCCCACACCATAATGAGCACTGTGCTTCGCACAAATAAATTAAATTTGTGCTCGTTTGGTGTGGGGGTTTGACTTATTCCTTAAATTTGATAACTTCATAATTGAGAAGTTAGCTCGTTGAAAATATGGAGGAAAAAAGAAATGGAAAATAAAGCTGTAACTAAGTTATTTGGAAAAGAAATCAGCGGGCCCTTTACGATATTATCTGGCATCGTTGCTACTGAGGCGTCAGTTTTAGAATGGTGTGCTAACGAAATCCCGGAGCAAGGCATATCAACGACTAAAAGCATTGGACCGGAACCAAGGCCTGGGAATAGAGAACCCATTGTTGCTCAATATGGATACCTCTCTTTTATAAATGCTGTGGGCCTAACTAATCCGGGGGCAGAAGAATCCGCAAGAAGACTATCGAGAATCAAAATTCCGGACAACAAATTTCTATTGGCTTCAATATTCGGCAGCAATGCAGGAGAATTCTATCAGGTGGCCAATACGTTATTTGATTACGTCGGCGGATTCGAATTAAATGTGTCTTGTCCGCACGCTGAAAAATACGGTCAAGCTATCGGTCAGGATAGAAAGCTTGTAGAAGAAATAATAAGAAGTGTTGTTTCGCTTGGAAAACCTGTATTTGTTAAAATCTCGCCAAATTTAGATGTTCGGGAAACCACAAAATGCATTGTAAAAAGCGGGGCTTCTGGAATAACAGCAATAAACACAAAAGGGCCAGAATCGTATTTACATGACGGCTACCCAGTCTTATCAAATAAGGTAGGTGGAGTTTCCGGAAGGACAATTTTAGAACTCGGTTTGCAATGCGCTAAAGAAGTAAGGAGTATTACAAACTTACCAACTATTGTAGGTGGTGGCATTTCCATAGCAGAACATGTAAAGAGGTATAAAAGAGAGGCAAGAGCAGATTTCTTTGGAATCGGCTCAGCTTTAGCCGGAATGCAGACGCAAGAGATAAAAGAATATTTCCATGCTTTATCGCTGGACTTAGAAAAAGGAACAAATAATGCAGAGAAATTTCTGAAGACAAAGCTGAACATGGAATACAGAAAATACAGAGTAAGCGCAAACCAACAATTAGCTGAAGACTTGTTTATTTTGAGATTAGACAGCGACATAGAAATAAGTCCTGGGCAATTCATTTTTGCTTGGCTGCCAGAAAAAGGAGAAAAACCATTTTCAGTGCTTGACGACACACCCTTAACTCTGCTTATACGAATAAGAGGTTGTTTCACAACTGAGCTATCAAAATTAAAGAAAGGTGATGCTTTATATATCAGAGGACCATGTGGAAATTCTCCGAAAGTAAGCGGAAAAACTCTCTTAGCTGGTGGCGGGACAGGAATTGCAGGGCTATATCTCTTTGCCAAAAGAAACAAAAGAACAGTTGCCCTTTTGGGAGCAGTTGATAGAAACCATTTGGCTTTCCTGGAAGAATTCAAATCAGCTTGTGAAGAGCTTCATTTAGCCACAGAAAATGGTGAGATAGGTTATAAAGGATTAGTAACTGATAAACTGGAAGAGATCACAAGGAATGCAGGATTTGATTATTGCCTAAATTGTGGGCCGACAGCTATGGTTGAAACTGCTGTTCGAAAGGAAGCTGGATTTATAAGACCGGAGAAAATCTATTCTTCAATAGACTATTTAACACGATGCGGCATAGGTTTGTGTGGAAGCTGCGCGACTCCAAAAGGTTATCGAAGCTGTGTTGATGGAACCTTTATGAAGTTTCCCGTTTCTTGAAGAGACGAAATCCATTTTTGTCTCTTTTTTTATTTCCAAAGGAATCAAGGTTCTCGCCGAAGGAGGGGTTCTTATTCTCAGAGAAATTAAGATTCTCGGCAAATGGTGAGGTTTTTATTAAAATAAAAAACCCGCTATTTAGAGCCAGTCTATTAAGCAGGTTTGTTTTTGTTTAGTTTTAGTCTTTTCTTTGGAGATTTTGTTTTCTTCAGTCAGAGGTTTCGTTACAAATGACTTTTTCTTGACTATCAGAATTCCTTTTAGGCTCTGGAGAAATAGAAAATAGGGTTTATCAATTTGAGGTGGCAGTTTTTCTGGATAGATTGGCTTTAAAGAAGCAATGAATCCTTCAATTTTTCCTTTCAGCTTTTCGATTCTTTCCGGATCAGTTTCAAGCGTTGCACGGTGAATTATCCCCCGCCATTTTCTCACAGTTTTTTTAGGCAGGGAGATTCTTTTTTCTGTTCCATTGATTCTGAGTCCGACAACTAAAGGCGCTCCTTGGCGGCAATCAAATTGCCGAGTTTTTTTGAAGTTAGCTTCAAATCCAGCTTTTTCTATGCATTTGAATATTGCTTTTTTTGTTCTTACGCTCGGAGGGTGCGATCCGGAGATTACAAATCCATCAACATAGCAGGAAATTTTCATCGGTTGGCTGGCGTAAAAAAGTTTTGTAGTTAGTCCTGATTCTTCAATTACCAGAAAGAACAGAAGCGGAGAAGTTGGTGCTCCTTGAGGAAGAGTATCGTTATAAGTAGTGAGCTCCGTAATCAGGCAAATAAATTCTTCGGTTTTATCAACGGGCCATTGTTGCTTAAGAGGAATCAGACTTTCTCTAAAAGTTTTTCGCAATAGTATTCTTAATCGTTGTTTGTCAACTGATGGAAGGTACATTCTACTCCGAACTGCAACATCAAGATAAATTAAAAGGGCAGTCATTAT
>CAYHAF010000063.1:0-3523 GCA_964354555.1 uncultured Candidatus Saccharibacteria bacterium | reverse complement strand
CTATGACTTCAGAAGGAAAAATTTATCTATGGAATACAAAAAAGCAGTCGCTATCTTAATAAGTTTATTAGACAAGCACTCGCTTGACGACGAAGAAAAAGAAGCAGTTTTGACTGCCATAGGCGTTCTCGATTGGGCTTCCCTGTATAAAAACAGAATAAAAGCACAAATAAAAGCACGAAAAGCCAAGCGAGATAAGGATACTGAATGGTAAAAAGATAAAGAAAGGAATGGCTATATTAATATGTGAAATCGCCCCTATGCGCTAACGTGTCGGGCGATTTTTTTTGGTTGACAAATTTTAAATAAAAAATTATAAGATACTTAGTACATAAAATAGACAAAAGGGGGTGGAATCTTTGGGAAAAAAAGGGATAATAGTGGCTATTTCGCTGGCTATTGTTTTAGTTTCTGCTTGTATTTGGTTATTCTATGACGCGCAAAATCGCAGCGTTGACGAGCAGCTCATTACGGCATTTTCTGAAGTGCATGAAGGAATAGGTGTTAGTCAGGCAGCATCCTATAAAGGATCTGGTCCTCATGAGATTTTGCTATTGGATTTTTCAGGTGGAAGACATGGATGGACAACTAGTATACCAATTGAATGGCGTTCCAAAAATGTAACGGGTATCGAATTAGTAGTTTTGGTTGGAGAAGAAAAAGAAAACGTACTTGGGACATGCAGCTATTACGGTCCTTCTGTGACAAGATATCAATACAGCGTAGAAGCCGAACTAAGAGAGGCAAAAACAGGTAAAATAGTCGCGAGTATAACTCTGTATGGTTCTGAGCCTCGTCACTGTGGACAAACTGAAGACTATCACCTTACAAGACTGGAAGGTTCTCATGTTTCATTCAGCCAACTGAGTGAATGGTTGAGACAATACGTTGTTCCATAGAAAATAGCACCGTCTATAGCCTATATTTGTATAGGCTTTTTTATTTCTGTTCGGCGCGCTTCGGCCGCCGGGCGATTTTTCGGTTGACTTATTCTTTTAAATTAGTAATATAATTGTAGTTCTTTGGAGGTGAATAATACGAATGAATATTCCAAAAGATAAAAATTATCCAGTTGATTCTGTGCAATGTGATGGGTGCGGAGGATTTGGATGTCAGGCGTGCAACGACAAGGGGTGGTTAAGCCCAAAAGATCATCCTAAGGGAAGGAGGTGCGCGAATTCAGCTTGTAATAAACCGCTTCATCCAACACACGCCGCAGTTTACTGCTCCGATCAATGTGCTCTTGATGATGCACAAAAAGAGTAAAATGAGTCCTCTTAATATAGTTAAAACTATAAAAAGGGACTCTTTTTTATTTCCGCCCGAGAGTTTTTCTCTCGGGCTTGATTTTTTTAGAGTTTTAACTAAGATTTACTTAAGGAGGGGAAAGGCCCTTTGCCAAAAAATATGCATGATATAACAAAATGCCAAAAAGTTGAAATCTCAAAAGGTGCATTTTATTACTTAGGACCTTCAACAAAGGAAGAAAGTATTGGATATCTTGAGCTCGAACCATATTCTTCTTTGACTATTCATAGTAGATTGGGTGGATTTGAAAACCTTGCACAAGTCAAAGGTAGCTGTGTAATGATTGTTTTTGACAAACCAGAAGGAACAAATCATAAATTAGCTGAAGGCGACGAACTAACAATTAAGCCTGAAGGCGTGTGGCATATCCACACTAATCCGTTTGATAAGACTTCCTTAACCTATTGGCGTTTTGAAGGCGATATCAGAAAAGTGATTGATGCTATCAGGAGGAAGGCGAACTAAACCTCTCAGTAGTTCATTTTAGGGCAGATTCTTAATGCCCTTTTTTATTTCCGATCGCCCTTCAGGCGATTTTTTGGTTGACAAAAATTTTATTATCTTTTAAACTAGGATTAGCTCGTTTTGAGTTTGGAGGACAAGAAAATGAATAAGATAAAAAGAGTTTTGAGTCTTAATGAAATAGGATTGATGAATGAATACTTAGAACTATTCAAGAAAGAAAAGAATCGGCAAAAAGCAATCCAGCAGATGGCCGAGAACAGGGAAGGGAAAGATAAGCTTGACTTAACACTACGAATATTAACTCTAGGGCAGCAAATCGATGAGATATTAGCCAAAGCAACGAAAGCTTATCTTGACTCGTGCCAAGAAGAGATTGAATTACTCAAAGAAAGGGAAGCAGAAATTGCTTTCCATCTCCCAGGTTAACACCAAGGTTTAAAAATCAAATCTCTATAGAGGCAGAAAATTTCCCAATTTTTTGCCCCTTTTTTATTTCGGGCGATTTTTATAAACCGGTCGCTTCGTTCTCTGTAATTGTGGAGCAATTAAAGGTAGAATGTAGAGTATAAAACGTCAAAATTATGGGTAATACAAACCAACAGCAGAATTTAAATTTTTATGGTCTCGGAATCGCGCCGGGGATTCTTGAGATTTTGAAAAAGATCCGTTATGTGACGCCGACTCCCATCCAGCACCAATCAATCCCCATTGCCATTCAGGGAAAGGACATAGTGGGTATCGCCCAAACAGGTACGGGAAAAACCCTTGCCTTCGGTATCCCGATGATTCAGCGTTTGGCAAGTACTAAGGGTTTGGGATTGGTGCTTTTGCCGACCCGGGAGCTGGCGCTGCAAATTGATGTGGAACTTCATAAGGTCGGCAATTATCTTGGACTTAGAACCGCAGTTTTGATCGGTGGGGTTCCCATCTGGCCTCAAATAGAATCTATTCGGAGAAACCCGCACATTGTTATAGCGACGCCCGGCCGCCTGATTGACCATTTGCATCAAAAAACAATTAACCTTAAAAGTGTAAATATTTTGATTCTTGACGAAGCTGACCGTATGCATGACATGGGGTTTTTGCCGCAAATAACAGAAATTTTAAAATCAGTTCCGAAAGAACGCCAAACAATGCTTTTTTCAGCTACGATTTCCCCGGCAGTTATGAGTATTGCGTCGGCCAATATGAAGTTTCCGATCCGCGTTGAAATAGCTCCTACTGGCACGACGGTTGACAGCGTTTCTCAAGATATTTTTATTGTCGCCAGAGAAGCAAAAGTGCGTTTGCTTGAAAAGGTTTTGGCCCAGTATTCGGGATCCACACTTATCTTTACAAGAACGAAATATGGAGCTCATCGTATTGCGCGGGCAATCAGTCAAATGGGTTATTCGGTGGCCGAAACACATTCAAACCGCACCTTTCCGCAGAGAAAAAACGCCTTGGATGGTTTTAAAACCGGGAGGTATCGCGTGCTCGTGGCAACCGATGTTATGGCGCGGGGAATCGACGTAATCGGAATAGAATTGGTTATAAATTATGATTTGCCTTCGCAAGCGGAAGATTATGTCCACCGGATAGGCAGAACTGCCCGTGCCGGCATGAAAGGCCACGCGATTTCTTTTGTGACGCCGTCTGAACAGGGGGAAATTCGGGCAATCGAATGGTTAATCCGAAAAAAATTGAATGTATCTACGCTTCCTGAATTTCCGACTATGCAATTTGCAAAACCCCGGTTAGTTTATTCCAG
>CAYHAF010000062.1:0-3524 GCA_964354555.1 uncultured Candidatus Saccharibacteria bacterium | reverse complement strand
AAACTATGAAAGGTCTGATGTTAAAAGTAATAGTTGAAAATGGTAAAATAGAAGAAGTAGTCCCAGTCGAATTTCAAATTAACCAAAATTTTCAGCCAGAGATCTGAGAAAAATAATCAAGCTAAAACCCGTCGTAAGACGGGTTTTAGCTTGATCGCTCTTTTATACTTTAGGAATCCAAGAAATTAAACTTTCTTTAATCTTAAATCTTCCTTCTAAAAACTTCTCTATAACCCAAATATTGGTTTTGCAATGTTCGGTGATTTCAGAAACAGTGATTTGGGATTTTTTGGCTGACAAAGCCATAAAAGGCAAAATTTGATCTGCTAAATGTTTATCTAAGCAGGCATTGGATTTTTGCTCTTTTAATAATTCTAAAGCCGCTTCTTTTCCAACGTCTTCTGCTCTTTTTCCTAATTTTCCCAAATTATCGGTTCCAATTACTGTATTTTCAAATTCTGCTATTAGGCATATTTGGCTTCCCGGGCATAGGGTTTGATAATATTCTATTTTTTCTTCAGTCGGCAGTTTTAATTTTCCTAAAATCTCTTTTGCCCCAGCTATTTGCCTTTCTGCCACTTTTTTCTCTTTTAAAAAATCTGAAGCTCCGGAAACTATTAAAATATTTTTAAGAGACCCTCGTTCAATAAGATTAATATTTTTTAACCCCGCACCAGAAATTTCGTTTCGGTACGGGGCAGGTTTTGAAGCTTGCCCGCCTGAGTTTTGTGAAACAAAATTTTGAAGGGGTAAAATCTTGACTTCAACTTTTGCCCCACCTTCAGGATAATAACCACGTTTTAATACATTAATCTCTACTTTTCCCCCCATTTTTTCTAGTATTTTTAAAAAAACATATCTGAGATGATCAATCGTTGGAGAAAAAAAAGTATCGGTTGCGCCACCCTCAAAATTGATTTTAATTGGGGAAGGCGCAAAAAGACCAGGCAAAATTAAAGTCTGCAAAATTAAAGTGATGCTTCCAGCCGTTTCAATTTTTAAATGAAGGTCTTTGGTCTTGATTTCGTTTGGAGAAAATTTAATTTTTTCTGACTCTAAAAAGTCGCCTTCTAATTCTGCATCGCATAATTGAGACAGAGCCTGAATCCCTATTAAGTGTTGAGTAGCCAAACCGGGCTTTGACCTTTTTTTTCTTATATTAAAAATGCGGCAAGGTTTTTTGGTTACAGCTGAAAGGGCGGTCCCTACTCTTAATATAGCCCCACCACCCTCATGTCTCGAACCATCGACTTCAATTAACGAAGACATATTGACCATGTTTTAGTTTTTTAATAAGTTTCTTTTTTAACAATAATTGTAGATAGTGTCCGCTCAAATCGTAACTTTTACCAATTTCTAAAAATTTTTTACTCAAATCTCCATAGGAAAAATATCTCTTTTTCTCGCAAATGTCCTTGAAAGCCTCTGTAACAAATTCTTCACCTTTACCATTTGGAAATTTGTGAATCTTATATGAGTTTAAAGCTGCAGATAATTTTTTGCGCTTACTAAGAAGATTGAAATTTATAATTTCAGCGAATTTTCTCAAACTATCTTGCTGACCTATTTGAATTCGCCATTTTGTAGTAATTTTATTTCTGCGAGATTTATAAACTCCTTCAGAATATATTCTTGCATCGATTCCTAATTTGCATAATAAAAGTTGCTCGCCCAGTAAGAGTATATTTAATGGAATATTTTTATTCCTAATAGTTGTCCATTTCTCAGCTTTCAAGAGAGTGAAATTTAAGTTCCTACTAGTTATATCCATACTTCTTGTAAGCCTGATAGCTCTTTTTCCATGTTTATCAAAACAAACATCGCCCTCATCATCAAAAACTCTTCTTAAATAAGCTGTCTGGATTTCTTCTGGGCCAGTGAGAATATCGCGAGGCACAAAAGTTTTAGATATTCGTTTATCGCCTCGAGGAATCCCCGCTATTTCTAGGGCTGACCCTATTCCGGAAGGGAATTTCGTTACATAAGTTTTCCCGTCAAAATAAGTATGTACGTTAAAATCACCAAAAATAATTTTACAAAGTTTTATAAGTCTTTTATGTAAGAAGTATTCGGAGGCTAAATATTGAGGGGAGCTCTTGGAGTATTTTGGTAAGTGACCATCAGAGAGAAAAGCAGCCCTTATTTCAGCCCCCTCTGGACTGCGAAATTTAAATGGCAAATTCGGTTTAAATCTCGATTTTGAAATTTGAATTACATTTTCCTCTATTTTACTTAATGGAAGATTAATGAAAGTAGCAATTTTTATCAAAGTTGAAATTTGTGGGTTTCTCTTTGATTTCCAACACTCAGCGATGGTTCTTCGACAAATCTTTAATTTCTTTCCTAGCCAAGTAAAATATCCGCCCGCCTTCTTAATTGCTTTTTGAAATATCTGTTTTTGGATGCCTGGTTTTAATTTTATATAATGTCCTTTATATAAATCCCACCAATGAATTGTAGTTTTAACCTTAGGTGCTTTGTTTGTGTAGTCTTTGAGTTTTTGTTTTATATCACCGTCAATTTCTATCATGTTTTAGAATAAATTAATTGAAAAAATGCTCCCAGAACCAAAAGAACCATTAAAGAATAAATCAAAAGATTAGAAAGATTTAAACTATATTCCGGGATTCTATTTCCTAATTTTTTAGCCTTTATAAATATCAATAAAATTATAACTCCTTCAACTGTTCCTAAGATTGTGCCTACAAAACCAATTGTTTTGGTAAAATCTTGGAATTTTATAAATAAAATTAGGGGCAAAAAGGAAGCAACAAAAGAAGCAGTAATTTTTGAGAGATTGTAATCATAAACTAAAGAATTTCTGAAATAAAGGCAGATTATCAAAAATGAATCGGCTATGGTTATTAGGCCAAATAAGGCTCCAAGAATAATTATTTTTTGCCCTAAAAAGGGAACCAATCCAGACAAAGCGTCTCCAGATGTCATCTTTCCGCTTACTCCGACTACTGCTAAGGAGAAAAATATATATAAGATTATGGAAGCAATTGAGGAAACGATTATTACTTTTTTAAAAGACTTTCTTTCTTCCGGAGTTTTCAGGATGTCAGCTATTTCTGGCATTGCTGCGAATCCAGTCAAAGAAAACATAATTACGCCATAAGGCAAGAAGAAATTTTTTAAATTTATCAAATCGAAATTCTGGAAATTTAATTTAGGTAAAAGAAAAGAAAAAACTATAAAAATTATTATAAAAAAAACTGAGTTTGTAAAAATTTCTATGGGAGCTATTATTTTTATTCCTCGGAAAACAAAATAAATCAAAACTAGCCAAAAAATTATGCCAAAACGAAATGAAGATAAATTTGAAAAAGGAGAAAGTATTATTTTAAGAAAATCCCCTCCTATTATTATATAAGCTAAAAGAGTACCGGTGATTCCAATTACCATTGATATGGTAACCAAAAGCTTTCCGTTTTTCCCCAGATATTTTTGAGCGTAGCCAGAAAGTCTGCCTTTTTCTTCTGTCCTTAAAATAATTTCTCCAAAAACTAAATGAAGTATTA
>CAYHAF010000061.1:0-3648 GCA_964354555.1 uncultured Candidatus Saccharibacteria bacterium | reverse complement strand
ACGAAATTCATTTTGACGAAAACTGGGGATTATTCCTCAAAAATATTTTTGACAGAACGAAAGGACATCACGACATATTAGTTATCGCCACCGGCTCTTCTGCGCTTCAAATTAATATGATTGCTGACCTCGGGAGACGATCGGAAATTTGGGAAATCTTTCCAATGAAATTTAGCGAATACTTGATTTTGAAATATGGAAAATATCCCATACCTTATTTATCAGACGACCTCCAAACTATATTATTCAATTCTGTAAATGCGAGAGAGGTTTTTGATAGGTTGAAGTCAAAGTTATTGGAAGTGAATAGTTTTTTTGCCGAATTCGTGCCATTCCAATCAGAAAAAGATTTTTTTGAATCTGGTAGTTTTCCCTCGGTTCTAAAAATAGAAAACAAGCAAAAAGCGGTAGAAAAAATTAAAAGTGTAATAGATGGAATAATTGCCAAAGATATCATTAAACTAAGAAGTTTTGAGACGCAAACTGTTTCCAAGGTTAGCGATTTGCTTTATCTGTTAGCACAATCCGATTTGATAAGTTACAACAAACTGCAAGAGGCTTTAAAAATCAGCCGGCCGGAAACGTTAGAAAGCCTCATTGAGGTCTTAATAATGAGCGGGGTTTTAGTGAAAGTCAAAACTTATGGCACTACCTATGGAAGTACCAGAAAAACTCCAAAAATTTTGTTTATCGCGCCATCTCTAAGATCGGCAATAATAAATAATATTTATCCTTCCGGTGTAGAAGGGAAAAAGTTAGAAGATTATTTTGCCCTGATCTTTCAAAAAGATATAAAGAAAAACCAAACATTTGGAGCACCGAAGCTTTCATATGATCTAGCTGAGAGCGGAGCGGATTTTGTGCTGACCACGAAAGACAGAAGTAACATCGTGATTGAAGTAGGTTTTAGCAAAGAGGAAATAAAACAGGTTGAAACTACGATGAAAAAAGTGAAGAGTCGCTATGGGTTGGTGTTTGGAAGCAATGAATTAGAGTTAGTTGGCGATTCTATTGTAAAAATTCCGTTACGATTTTTGCTATTGATTTAATAGCTTATGACTTGGCCAACAAAAAAAATAGGAGAGATAAAGAAAGCGTGGTTAGTGCAGTGGGGTTGTCATGCTCAAAATGAAGATGAGTGTCTGAAGCGGTCGGGCATAGATAAAAAAATTATAGACATCATTAGTGTTAGAAAAGACTTTGATCAAATTATAGAAATTGCCAAAGATATTTATAAACGGGAAACATGCTCGTTTTCTGAAAAAATTTATTTTTCGGATTATTCAATGGGCGAAAAACGAAAAAAAGAGTTTTTTGGCGGCACCGTTCCAGTTTTTACGCATTATCAATCTGATCTCTATAGAAATTTAATGAAGGCAACGAATGAAAAAGGCTTAGATAATACAGAAACTAAAAAACTGTTAAATAAATGGCGTAAATGCCCGGAATACATTACGGTGGGGCATAATCCTTATATGGAGATTCGCAAAGTTTTTAATCTATCTGTATATCAGAATGACAGTGGTAACGAAGTTATAGAATGGGACTGTCTGTTGGCAGACGGAAGTTTCAAAAAAGAAAAGTATGAATACAAAAACTAACTGGCCAACAAAAAAATTAACTGATGTATGCGATCTTGATCGTGGGACTGAGCCGGGCTCGGCTTTTTATATTGGGGTGTCAGATAAAACTGTCCCGTTTCTTCGTGTCGGAGATTTAACTGGAAAAGTTGACGCTCCGAAATTTGTAAAAAATGATAATGGCAACTTACAAATTGTAAATGAAAATGAAACTCTCGTTACTTTTGACGGTACCCCAGGGATAGTTGTGCGTGGATTAAAAGGCGCGATTGCTTCAGGTATCCGTGTCATAAGAAATATAAAGCCAGAAGTTGATGAGAAATTTTTGTTTTATTACTTAAAAACTCCAAATGTTCAAAAAACTATAAAAGCATATTCAAAAGGAGCTACCATAATCCATGCTTCTGCGGCAATACCGCACATCAAAATCCTCCCCCCTCCTCTTAAAATCCAAAAACAAATCGTTGAGCGGCTGGATAAAATCGCCGAGGCGCAGGAATTGAATGATAAACAAATCACTTTAGCCGACGAGTTTTTCCAATCGCTTTTGCACAAAGAACTCAACCCGGCCGGTAAAAATTGGAAAGTTAAAAAATTAGAAACTTTAGTTGAGAACGTTAAGATTGGTCCTTTCGGTAGTGCATTAAAAATCGCTGAATTATCTGATAATGGACCAGTCAGAGTGTTGTTTATTGAAAATATTGTTAATAATAAATTTGATTGTTTTAAAAGCTGATCCTTGGCTGAAAAATTTTGGTAAACTAACTCCTAATTGTCAAACCTTTGTTGATTTATGGAATTTTCCTGAATGGTATGCTAAAGATTTTTTAGTAGCTTTGAAAGAAAAATTATTACCACTTGAAAGATTTTATCCTAGATTATAATTCCGAAAACTTAAAATTCATTCCAGAACCCAATCTTTTAAACCACCGGATTGCAAAATTAAAAAGAGAAAGATTAGAAAATTTGTGACGAAAAAGAATAATTTTAAAATATTCCCAAAATCGCCAAAAAAGTCGGAGAAATTAGAAGGTAGGGGAGGAAAAAATGGTAAAACTAAAATCTTTGCCAAAAATTGAACGATCAAGAGAAAAATTTATTTTGAGATAATATTTGACATATCTCAAGTAAATCGATAAAATTGAGATATGATATTCTATATTTCAATATATGCCAAAATTTATAGCCGGACAGTATAGACAACAATATCAATACAAGAGTTTTTCACCAGGTTTCATCAACCGCGATTTTGATATTGGAGACAAGAAAATCAGCGTTATGCTTGAAGAGGCGATTAGGTATCTTGGTGAATTGAACGCTTATTCCAAACTTGTTCCGGATGTTAATTTTTTTATCAAAATGCATGCGATTAAAGAAGCTACTATTTCAAGCCGAATCGAAGGCACGAAAACAGGAGTAGATGAAGCTATTTTGCCTAAAGAAGAAATTAATCCTGAAAAAAGGGATGATTGGCAAGAGATTCAAAATTATATCAAGGCAATGGATTTCGCAATCAATGAATTGCAAAATTTGCCATTATCAATGCGGTTTATAAAAGAAACGCATCGGATTTTGCTGTCGGGTGTTCGTGGCAAACATAAAAATCCCGGAGAAATAAGAACTAGTCAAAATTGGATTGGTGGGTCAAATTTATCCGACGCTTTCTTCATTCCGCCGCATAAAGATGAGCTTCCAGAGCTTTTGTCCGACTGGGAAAAATTTTGGCACAACAAAAACTTAGATATTCCTTTATTGATAAAAATTGCCGTCTGTCACTATCAATTTGAAACTATTCATCCTTTTTTGGATGGCAACGGTAGAATTGGCCGTCTTATTATAACCCTTCAGCTTATCGAACAGGGAATTTTAAAGCATCCTACTTTATACCTGTCTGCATTCTTTGAGAAAAATAAGGGAGCTTACTATGATTCTCTTACTGCGGTTCGCTCTTCAAATAACATTGAACAATGGATTAAATTTTTCTTGAGCGGGGTAATAGAAACGTCAAAGAACGGAAGAGATGTTTTCCAGAAGATGAGGTTTTAATCGACTTACTCTAAGTACTAAG
>CAYHAF010000060.1:0-3743 GCA_964354555.1 uncultured Candidatus Saccharibacteria bacterium | reverse complement strand
TTATCTGGGAAATTCTTGAATGAAGCGTTTTTTTGGCTTTGTATCCATTATATTTTTTCTTTTTATTATCCAGCCATTCTTCAAGGTTAATAATATGGGATTTAAGGGCTAAAATCATCAGAATAGACATTACTAATGGGATAAAAAATGAATCCAAGAAAATATTATTGCTAATTCCGGTAGGAACATTAGTTGGACCGGTCCCTGTAGTTTTGCTGATAACAACTTTTGCAGTATCGGTATTTGCCAGAAGAGAATTATAGACCAAAACGGCATTAATAAGATTTGTCGTTCCAATTAGAAATTGGTTTGAATCCGTCACTACGGCGTCAAAAGTTACTATCTTTGTCTGATTAACCGAAAAATCACCTATATCAAATCCCAAAGTTATGTTTCCCGAAGAAGAAAGATTATCTACTTTTAAGTTCCCAAGATAAATAATCTTACCGGGCAAAGTATCTTTTACTATGACATTTTGGAGGCTGGTATTACCTGCAGTGATATTAATTTGAAAAGATAACCTTTCGCCTGGATCAGCCAAAATTGAATCCTGAAAAGTGCTTCCATCAGAAACATTTCTGACCAATTTATTGATCTGTAAAGAAGTCGGGATATTAGTCAAGGTAACATCAATTTTAGATGTTGCAGAACCGCCTGTGCCTGAGCAAGTAATTGTAAAGCTTTTATTGGATGTAATATTATTAATTGTTTCTGATCCTGATATGGTTTTTGTTCCTGACCAATCCCCGGAAGCCTGGCAGGAATCGGCATTACTTGAACTCCAGCTTAAACTAACAAAGGAATTATAAGAAATAATAACTGGGCTGGCAGATGAATTATTAGCTTTTATTTCTACATTTGGAGAATAAGCGGCGTAGCTCAAAATAGGCGTAAATAGAACTAACATTAGACTTATAATGATAATTATAAGTTTTTTCATTTTATTGATCATAGTTTTGAATAAGTTTTAATTAATTTAGATTTTATTAAAATTCTTTGAATATTTTTACCAGGAGGCCAACAACTTATCAATAATAAGACATTGTCAGTATCTTTCAAATCGTTTGGAATTTCTTCTCCCTTTTCTAAAAATATTTTTTTATCTACATAATAAATGTATTTTTCATTATTAAAATATATAATTATCTCGTCTTTTTCTTCCAATTCGGTTATACGGCTAAAAACCCCGTCATAATTTATTTTTGGCCAATTAGATGGTGCGCTATGGCCTAAAATTATTGTTTGACCGGCTTCTCCCGGCAGGGCTGAATCTGGAAAAATAACCACTCCCCTATTCAGTTCTTCATTAAAATCTTCATTTTTATTTTCAGTAATAATTAATGGAGCTTTAGCTCCGATTTTAGGAATTTCTAAAGTATTTTCCTTAGTTGAATAATTTTGATTTTTAAATTCCTGAGGAAAATCTCTTTTATTTTCTAGTATTTCAATAAATTTTGCCGCTGCTCCTGAAATTATTTTGTAATTGAATAACCAGGAAATATCATTCCAGTTAATGATTAAAAAATTAACCAAAAACAATAAAATAAATGGCTTTAACAGCTTTTTTATTCTCAAATTTTTCTTATTTATCTTTATTTCAGATTCCATACAACTAATCATTATATTATCATAAATTGTTAAAATGTCAAGCATAATACAGAAAATAAAAAAGGGGAATTTTTATTTTCCCTCTTTCTACTTAACTTCTTTATTTTATTTCGTAGTCCCGAAATGATTTTGTTTTATAAAAATCAGCCACTCTTTTTTGATATTTTTTTAGCTTTTCTTCCAGAACTCTACGCGAACTTTTATTTAATTTTTTTGGCGGTTGGTTGGCGCAAATTTTTATTTTATATTCCAAATATTTTTGATAAATAGCAAAGAAAAATCCTTTCTTATTTTTCAAAGAATTAAGTTTTATTTCGCATTTCTCTTTTTCTGAAAGGTGTTCAACGTTAAGTTCTAAGGCTTTTTCGATTTCCGCCATTCTGCTCCCGTATACTTTTTTACCCGCGTCTAACTCTTCTTCTGTTAGTTTTCTTGATTCTTCCTCCATATATTTAATTATACCAATAAAAATTCCCAGGATAAATACTAAGAATTTTAAAGTTCAGAAACTATCAGATTTAAAATTTTTTTCCAGTTAATTCCTTGATTGCGTCATAAGCTATCCATTTGGCGGTTTTTGAGTTTATTTTCTGGATTTCTTTAGCTAATTTAATCGCCTCTTTATTTAGATTTTTATTTCTTTTTCCTATTTGTCTTAAGGCCCAATTAACCGCCTTTCTTACAAAGTTTCTTTCATCAGTGGAGTATTTTTTAATAATCGGAAAAAACTTTAAAAAATCTTTATCTTTTGCTTTTTTATCGTGCCAAGCTAAACAAGCCATCATCGAAAAACCCGCTCTTCTGACAAATTCTTCCTTTCTTTTTGGCCATTCCATTGCTTTTTTCCAACCAAGTGGAGTTTTATCAAAAAGATTCATGCAACACTGGTCGCATAAATCCCAGGAATTAAATTCTTTTACCCATTGTTCCATTTGTTTTTCTGTTACCATTTTCGGATCATCAATCATGCTGGCTAAAATCCTGGCTTCATGTATTTTAGTTTTCCATAAGTCCTGGGTCAATTTGTGGTTTTTTCCGATTTTCTTTGCCAGGTTTCTTAAAACCGGAACTCTTACACCCAGAGCGTATTTTGGATTGATTCCAAAACGGGCCATTCCCTCCCTGTCTTTAGGATTTGAGTTCTTTTTTAATTGGGTAATAATCTCTCTTAATGTCATAAAATTCACTAAAATTTTAATTCGTTTTTTACTATTCTACCAAAAAATCGCCAAAAGGGCGATTTTTTGTATTTTTTTTATTTATCTGACGATTCCTAAACCCATATAGTAACCCTGGGCTTTCTTGCACAAAGGACATTTATCAGGAGCGTTTTTTCCTTTATGAATATAACCGCAGTTAAGGCATTTCCACTCAATTTCTTTTTCACTTTTGAATAAAACACCTTTTTCTAAACGGTCTGCCAAGATATTGTATCTTTCTTCATGCTTCTCTTCCACTTCGCTTATTTCTTTGAACAAGGTGGCAATTTCTTTTTCTCCTTCTTCTTCGGCTACTTTTTCAAAACTGGGATACATAGTCCCCCATTCATACTTTTCGCCGGCAGCTGCATTTCTTAAATTAGTTAAGGTTTTAGCAAGTGGATGAATATCATAAGTATTTGTCATCTCAACTCTCTCTTTAATCTTTTCCAATTCTTCTTGGGCATGAGCTCTTTCGTTGTCTGCAGTTTCTTCGAAAACCTTGGCTATCCAAACCAGACCTTCTTTCATAGCAATTTCGGCAAAAAAAGTATATTTATTCCTGGCTAAAGATTCTCCAGTAATAGCTTTTAATAAGTTTTCGTATGTTTTTTTCATTTACCCTGTTAAATACCCTGTTAAACTCCGTACAGCGGAAGCTGTAATCAGCTGTTTAACTGGGTAATTTTAAATTATTAGTATACCCTGTGTATAATTTCTTATCTTTGTTTGATTTAAGAATATAAACATAATACATACTGACAAAGATTTAAAATTATTTAACAGGGTGAATTTTTACTTAATAATATGAATTAATTGACCTTTGATTATATTAATTTATTGATAATGAAGTTATTATGAATTATTGCATTTGGGACATTATGACTCTGCAGTTACGCATTCATTAAATAAATTTACATCGCTGTTGTATTGATT
>CAYHAF010000059.1:0-3758 GCA_964354555.1 uncultured Candidatus Saccharibacteria bacterium | reverse complement strand
ACAAAATCAGGAATTCTTTTCAAAATAGGTTCGAGCTAAGTTTAGAATATCCGACAAACAAAAAACTTCACTAAAATGAAGCTTTTTTAACGAAAGAGCCCTGGCACTTCCGTAAAATTTCTCCGAGAAGAATTCAAGTGGGGATCCAAGATATAGCGCACGCGCTATAATCATTTCATATCCCCGTAAAAAAGTTTTGTCTCAGAATTAAACGAAAGTACAGGACTCATTTAATTTTATCTCTCAGTATAGAGCTGTCAAGCCCCCACACCATAATAAGGATATGCGAACTCGCTTTGCGAGTTCGCCAGCCGCTAAGCTTTAGTTTAGCGGAAATTCTTGTTTGGTGTGGGGGTTTACAGGTTGAAAATATCCGTCATCTGCTTGATCATTGAAACAACAACCGGAGGCGGCATCAAACTAAAAGAAGGAACGCCCTCATCGTCTGAAACAACCCAATTCTTTTCCTTTCTTTCAACTCTATTCTTTTTCTCGTTCCATTTAAACTCGTATTCCGGCGTAATTTCATAATCATCAACAAACTTTTTAGCATCTTTTACGGGAACAGAATTTCTTAATAGTATTTTGGGAATCCCATGGAGAGAAAAAGCCATATCCATTAGTTTCCCATCAATTTCTAATCTTTGTTTTATATTTTTAATGCCCAGCTCATCTCCTTCTTTCTGGACCATTTTTACTTCCTTGCATTTTTGGCCTTCGCAAAGCAAATAAAATTCTTTTCTCTTTTTGTCGTATTCCACTTTTGAAGTCGGGAGCAGTTTTAGATTCCTTGAAGTTTTGCAAACTGGGCAAATCCTTCTCCACTTGATCCTTTCATCAATTACATTTTCCGGAACATCAATTAAAATAAATATGTCTGGATCGTCCCTGTGGCCAATCAAATCCCTGAAGAATAAAGAAAAGTTTATCTGGTCCAGATCTCGAGGAAAGCCATCAATAAAAAGCGATTTTCTACCGCGCTTTTCCATTTCTCTTTTTACCAGGGCCAAAATAACTTCAGTAGGCCTTAAAGTTTTTGTATCCCTGTTTTCCAAATCGCGTATAACTTCTTCCAAAGAAAATCTTCCCCGGTAATTTTTCTCCAGAAATTTATATAATTCTTTTTTCTTTTCAGGATCCGCTAATTCTTTATCCAAATCCCTAACCATATCTCCAATTGAGAATTGCTCTACTCTTTCAGGTGAAATCACTTCAGCAAACATTTTAGAATATGTTCCCTTGCCGGAGTTTTTCTTCCCCAGTAAATAAGCAACAAAAGTGTTATTTTTAAAATATTCTTTTAATTTCTTTATTTCCTTTCCTACTTTCAATTCAAAATATTCTCTTTGGTCTTTAGGATCAGTTAAATCAAACCCCGCACCAGAAACTTTGTTTCGGTACGGGACTGGTCCAGCACCGAGCTTTGCTCTGGTGCTGGGCTTTTTGTTTACTCCTTTTATCTTGGTTTTAAATAATGGGAATTTCATAGTTATATTATATAGCGAGACAGACCGTGAAGAGAACACTGCGCAGCCCGCCTCATAAGTTTTACGATTATGATATTTGTGCATATTAGGCGTGGCGAGCAATAGCCGCGGCCGAAATAAGAATAAAATCTTTTGATTTAGCCGACGGCGTGTTCTCTTTGCGGTCTGTCGAGCAACTATTCAATTTTTATTTTCTTTCCGTCGGAAATAATCTTTATATCCCCTGCTTCGTCAGTCCTTAAAACTTTTATACCATATTTATTTAAATTTTCCAAAACCTCTGTGGTAGGATGGCCATAAGAATTATCCTTACCAACTGAAATCACGGCGATTTCCGGCGAAACTTCTCTTAAAAACTCCTCTGAAGAAGAATATTTGCTTCCATGATGGCTGATTTTTAAAACATCTGAATCAATCTCTATTGTTTTAGTAATAATTTCTTTTTCTGCTGTTTCGGAAATATCTCCGGTAAAAAGAAAAGAATTATATCCTAATACTAATCGGCTTACGACTGAGGTATCGTTGCTGTTTTCAAATTCCTTTCCTTCTGCGTTTTCAAAAGGAAATAAAATATCAATTGAAATACCATTAGCCGTTTTAATTTTTTGTCCGTTGCTGGCAATAAAAATTTTCGCACCCTCTTTCTTTATTAATTCTTCCCACTCTTTGTATTCTGGCGTATCTCTTATTATCCCTGTCCACAAAATATTTTCCACTTTGTATTTTTTCAAAATATCAAGAAGACCAATCAGGTGGTCGGCTTCAGGATGAGTCAAAATTATTAGATCAATATCCCTGTCCCAAAAAGGCATTTCTTTTCCTAACTTTTCTAAAATTTTAGAGCTTGGTCCGCCGTCAATCAAAACCTGCTGCGATTGAGACGTTTCAATAAAAATCGCGTCTCCCTGGCCGACATCAAAAAAATTAACTTCCAGAAATTTTTGCTGACTTAAATCAAAAACAACGCTCCAGGCTAAAATATTAAGTGCGAACAGAATTCCTAGGAAAATAAAAACTTTCTTTGAACTGAAATTTCTCATTACTTCAATTATAGATTAAATAATTCAAAATAAAAAAGAGGCATGAAAAGATTATTTGCCTCTATGATATTTTATTCTCCGGTGGAGATAAGGTTATGCTTTGCAGATTATCGAACACCCAAACTTGAGCCGACATATTCGAGACCTTTCGGCTTAATGATAACTTTCTTTGTATCATTCTGCTCAATGTGTCCAGCATGTATTGCATCGAATCCAAAATTTCTGGCTATTTCTTGAGTTTTCTCTATATCCGATTCCGGTATATATATTGCGAATCCCGCACCCATATTCAAGTTGCCGAACGCCTCACTGTCATCCATTGGACCATGTTTCTGCAAGAAATCGAAAATCGGTAATTGTTTTGGCAAGCACTCGATAACATATGCAAATGGCTGTATTGCTCGCATAAGCTTACGCCACCCATGCCCCGTGACGTTCACCGCGTAGTGAATGTCTACTCTGTTGTTTTGGCAGTCCTCCATAAACGGAACATATATAAGCGTCGAATCGAGCAGTGTCTCGCCGTACGTGCGCCCATCATCGAGTTTTGTAAGATAACCGTCTGGCAGCTTATCGACAATCGCTCTCGCCATTGTCAGGCCGTTCGCGTGGATGCCGGAACTCCCAAGAAGCATAATTGCGTCACCGTGTTGGATCTTATTTGGAGTAATGAGACGTTCTTTCGGTTTTACTATACCCATAGCGGAGCCAGAAAGAACAACCGTTCCTGGTATCACAATACCCTTAAGTGTAGGCGTTTCACCGCCGCCCCAAGCACAGCGCGCTAGATTGCATGCTTTCTTCCAACCATCAATAAGATCACGACACCGTCTTTCGTCATTGAACCAATCGGAAACACCAACAGCAAGATGCATCTCTACTGAAAGCGGAAGAGGACCTAGTGTAATCATATCATTCACAATCATCGCCACAGTACACTGCGCTATCTTGTCATAATATGACTTACCAGTCAAAGCATACATCGCGTCTGCGACGCAACTTTTTGTGCCAAGCCCTTCTTCAACATGAGCAAGATAACAGTCAGGTGTCTCAATTAGATAAACACTTTCGCCACGGCTCATCTCAACTTCCGAGAAACCAAATCGAGTGATATTGCCAGCTGTCTCGCATGCGGCGAGTTGCGCAATGCGCTTGAATGGATCCATCGCATTATAATCAACACCTACTCCCGCATACGTCATCTTTTCTGTTGAATTATTATCGGTTACTT
>CAYHAF010000058.1:0-3860 GCA_964354555.1 uncultured Candidatus Saccharibacteria bacterium | reverse complement strand
TGAGCTGGAAAAAGTTCAAAACGCCCGTAATCGGGCGTTTTGAGTTATCGCTTAAAAATGAGACACCAAAATGAGACACCTATTTACTGTCTCATTTGTCTCATTTTCCGTTCAAAATCAGAAAAATGAGACACGACTTCCTGACCGAGACGCATCATTTATAAGCTCCGAAAACGCCCGAAATCTCCCTTAAAATCTTGGTTCCAGACCGAGGTTGCGAGCTAACAAAATCGCCAAAGAGGCGATTTTTACAAACCAGTCGTTCCCACTCCTTGTGATTGCGGGCAATTAAGGGTAGAGTAAATTGACACGGTAGACAATGATGACTATATAATATACAAATAAATATGTTGGATCTAATAGAGGTAAGTAAATCTTTCGGTGAAAATCATGATTTTGAAGTTCTTAGAAGTATCAACATTTCGGCCAAGAATGGGGAATTTGTATGTATTCTTGGCCCTACTGGTTGTGGTAAAACCACCCTTCTTTATTTAATTGCAGGTTTTTTAAAACCAACAGAAGGCAAGATATTAATGGAAAACACGCAAATTTCTGAACCAGATTGTAGCCGAATGATGATTTTCCAGAACTATGTTCTTTTTCCATGGAAAACAGTTTATGAAAACATTTTGTTTGCTCTTGATAAATCAACAATCGACAAAAACGAGAAACATAAACTTGTTATAAAATATTTGGATCTCGTGGGGCTTGTCTCTTTTAAGGATTGGTACCCCTATAAACTTTCTGGAGGTATGCAGCAACGCGTTGCTTTGGCAAGAGCGCTAGTTACAAATCCTAAAGTTTTGTTAATGGACGAACCTTTTGCAGCGCTCGATTCACAATATAGGAAATTTTTAAGAAAGAATCTGGAAACAATTTGGCAAAAAACTAAAAAAACCATAATCTTTATTACTCATAGCACAGATGAAGCGATTTATTTAGCTGATAAAATCTACCTTTTATCTGCTAGGCCAGCAATTATTAAAGACACATATGATGTAATCCTTCCCCGGCCAAGAGATCCGCTAAATAGCGATTTTATCAAATTAAGCAAAGAAATTGAAAAGGATTTATCTGAAGAATTTGAGAAAGTAATAAAAAACCCTTTAATGGAAGAATCTTTATCTCATATATTAGAATTAAGTAGTAAAAAATAAAAATATGAACAAAAAATTATTTTATAGCACACTGTGTATTTTTTTAGCTCTTTTAATTATTTTCTTATTTTATATTTGGTCTGTCTCTCATAAGAAAAATAATTTAACGAAAGAAAATAATTTAATAAGAGTAGGGTATACGACAGCAATTATGGATGGTGCTCCATTCTATGTTGCTTATGCAAAAGGTTTTTTCAGTGAACACAATGTAACAATAGAAACTGTTCCCTTAGCTTCGGGTGGCGAGGTAAAACTAGCACTTTCTGCAGGACAAGTCGATATTGGCTTGGCTGGTGGGTCTAATTTTCTTATTCCAATTTCCAAAGGAGTTCCAATTAAAATAATTGGACCAATGGCCTCTGCAAAAACGTACCTTTATGTAAGGCCAGACAACAAGATAAGAACATTTGAAGATCTAATAGGAAAAACCATTGTTGTTTCTTCAGGTGGATCCAATGAATATGAAGTCAGACGTATTCTCAAAAAAGAAAATATAGATACCAGCAAAATAAATTTTGTTAATATGGATAGAGTAAATAGACCTACTGCTTTGATGGAGAAAAAAGTAATTGATGCTGCTCCGATAGATACAGAAGAAATAGCAAAATATTCAGAACTTGGTGCTGTTCTCCTTGAAGAGTGGGGAGCAAAGGGATATTCTAACCAGTATACACCTCGATCAGTTATAGCCATAAATGAAGAATTTGAGGATTCTAATCCACAGTTAGTAGAAAAGTTTATTGATGCTCTTATTGAAGGTCACAGATTTATAAAATCAAACCCAGAAGAAGCTGCCGAGACAGTTTCTTCATATATTAATACAGAAAGTGGTGGCGCATTTGTATACTTGCCAGAAAATCTAATTGATATATGGAAAAATGGGCAAATAAAATATAATCTATGGTTTGACCCAACGATTTTGATTGACATGTCGAAAATAGCTGTAGAAATTGGGCAGATAGACTCAAATCTTACTTTAGACCAAGTCTTTGACCCAAGATTTGAAGAAAAGCTAAAAGATGCGCAAAATGAAATCTATTCGACTAATTAAGTCAATTGTCTTAGGATCAATACCATTTTTAGTTATATTAATTCTTTGGTATTTTTTTTATTATTTTAATCAAAATACAAAATGGTTGATTCCTTCTCCTAATGAAACCGCATCATCTTTTTTTCAATTGATTAGAGATGGAACACTTCCGAGGTTAATATTAACAAGTTTGTTAAATCTAATACCTTCATTTATCTTGGCAACGATTTGTGCCGTGGTTTTAGGAACTACAATGGGGATAAACAGAACTATTTACAAGATTTTTAATCCAATTTTGTCGGCAATCTATCCAATTCCATCATTAGCGTGGCTGCCTTTTATAATATTATTTTTAGGATTTACCAGAGAAGCTATTTGGTTTGTCATCTTTATCTCCAGCTTTGTGAGGATTATATACAATGTTATCAGCGGCGTCCAAAACATTAACATCGAATATATTTTGGTTGCAAAAAATTTAGGTTTTAATAAATCTAAAATAGTATTGAATGTAATTCTACCGTGTGCCTTTCCCCAGATTATCACTGGTCTGAGACTCGGTTTTGGTTCTGCATGGAGATCTTTGATAAGCGCAGAAATGTTAGTAAGTACCCTAGGAGGTTTAGGAAAATTTATTTGGATGTCTCAATGGTATTTTGATTTTGATAAAGTAATCGCAGGCATAGTAGTAATATCCTTGATAAGTATCTTTATAGAGGAAATAATATTTAAAAGGTTAGAAAACAATATTTTAGTTAAGTGGGGATTCGTCCGTGAAGAATATAGATTCTGAAATTATAAAAATCTGCATCGCGGAATCTTGATTTTTCGGAAATTAATAAGCTTCGAACTGTAAAGCCAATTAAAATCGCCAATCAGGCGGTTTTTTGATTGACAGATATTTTTATTTATCTATAATAAATTAGCTCTAAAACAAAAGAATACGAGGTGATAAGTATGAAAGAAAAAATCCACATTCCAACGATAGTTTTTGAAGCATCATGGATCTACGACTACATGTGGAAAGCAGTGTGGGACAGATTGTGGCAGAGTCTATATCCCGAAGAGAAGTATCCTGCGCGTGAAGAGATATTAACCTGTGCACAAAAAATGGATGCTTACTGGAATCAAAAGAAAGACGGCATACTCGAGGAACTTTCTACAGTAAGCCATCTGAGATGGCAACGTTCTGAAATTCCCTGTTTTGTTGTCGGTGCACGAAAGCTAGGCGTACCACCAAAGAAAAGATCATCAGATCCAGCTGCATTTAGCGGCTTCGCACACCCACTAACGATTCGAATTCATGATTACTTGAAAGGTCCTGATCTTTTTTTGAGACTTTTGATTCACGAGTTGATCCATAACTTAATGAATGACAACATGGACCTCTACGGAAATAGATGGGTAGAAAAGTATCTCGAGCAAAAATATAGTGCCGAACGACCTTTTACGCAAAATCACATTCTTGTGTATGCTTTACACGCGCATGTGCACCGAAAGTTCTTCAGTACAGAGATCGATGAAGTAGGTCGTAGCTCACTTGATGACTATAAGAGGGCTTGGGCGGTTGTTCAGGAAGATGGATACGAAGACATCATTCACGATTTCGTTAAGCACGTTGAAGAAAAAAAGCGCAGCAATCTCTAAGATTGCTGTTTTTTATTCCACCAAACAGA
>CAYHAF010000057.1:0-3883 GCA_964354555.1 uncultured Candidatus Saccharibacteria bacterium | reverse complement strand
TTAAAAGCAGTTACCACCATGGCAACTGCTTGACTTACGATAATAGGTCTGTTTTATGAGGCAATTTTGAAGAAGTTTTTGCGGTCAAGGAGGAGAAGAAAAAAAGGTAAACAAAGAATACAAATAATAAGCAAGGAGGAACTATCCCCTATAAACCTATTTATAAAATAAAAAGGGGATAATATACTCTCGCTCAACGTAATTTTATTACGAACGCTTTTATAAAAATAAATATAATAAATAAAAGATGCTATTACTATCAAAATGGCAATTATAGCCCAATACCAACCCATTTTTTTTCTTTTCAAAAGAAAAATGCCAGGCAAAAAAAATATTAATAATCCAATTAAGAAGAAATAAATACAATATACAAAAGCTAACATCTGTCCTCCAGCGTCGCCAGCGAAGTAATGAACTAGAAAAACACCCAAATATATTACAGCTCCGCAAATTGCTATCATCCACCACGCCGCAATTTTTGTTTTAAAAGGAAATAATGGCTTTTGAATAATTTGTTGAGTAGTTTGTTCCATATTCTCTTATTCTACCAAAAAATCGCTAATTTAACGAAAAGTTCTAGTCCTACCCCGGGTTAAGGTAAAAACCTGCCAAAATAGCAGATTTTTAAGTTCAAGTTTTGTTAAAAGTAGCGACTCCCCAGTTCAAAGCTTATTATAATTCTGGAAAACAGGGATTATATGGGTATGATGAAGGAGAAATTAGCGGAGATTAAATGGTTTTATGGAAATTTGAAACTTGGCCGATGTTTAGAGTATAAGTAAAATATTATTTACACCGAAAAGAATTTATTATTCTGTTTATATCAGTAGAATACTTAAAATTATTGGATTCTTCGGCTTGAAATGTTAATTTATAAATTCTTTCATTACATTTAACTATTTTATAATATGTATAGTAAACATTACCGCTTCCTTCCAAAATATCCTTAAATTCAGCCAGCCCAATATTTTCTTTTAAATCTTTCATAATTAATTCGAAACCTGGCCGCATTTCCTTCATTCTCCCTAAATAATATTCAATAGCTGAACTAGTATCATAGATTCCTGATCTATTAAAAATTCGAGTTTCGTCCCATACGAACACATTCATTTCTAGTTGCTTATGTGGATTACTAGTTGGGTATAGGTTTAGGCTAAGAATATCAACTCTTGAAATCTTTCTATACCAACTAGCAGGATACTCTATAACTACTCCATCAGAATAAGTCGTATATCGATCTTCGTATATAAAATTTCTAATTGGATTCGAAATAAAAGAAATATCCCAACGAAACAAATAGACTCCCACTACTATAATTATTAATAAAATCAAAACATTAAATAAAATTCCTCCAATTAATACTCGTTTAGCTATCTTCTTGTCTTTGTCTTTAATTTTTATATATCCGATTACCCCTCCAATTAGTCCGAATAATATATACCACCACCATTTAGGCTGTGAGGCGATATTCCAGAAGTTTTTGCGGTCGATAAGAAGAAGAATTAAAGGTATAGAGATTATTACGCACAAAATCCAAGCCCCCCGAGATTCAGATGTTAGATAATATTCCTTACTGCATACCCTTGCTTCGTCTTCTGGCGTATATGTGGCGAAATCCCCTCTTTCACAATATTTTATCCTAAGAAAAAAGCCATTTATTGTAGAAAATAAAATAAATATTATAAACAAGGTTAGTATGAATACAGAAAACCACCATCCTAATCCTTTTCTAAATAAAACCATTATACCAGGAAAAAAAAGGACGCTTACTGGAATTGATAAATAAAAAAATAAACCGATATCGTTAGCGGGATTAGAACCTATAAGCATTAGGCACAAAATTAATAAAGAAGCTATCAATCCTATAGCACCAATAACCGTCATCACCCAAGCAACAATTTTTGTTTTTACTGGCAGAGGAAGCGAAGGCTTACTTTCTTCTTTCTTTTTTTCCAAGTATTTCTTAAAGCCACTTTTCCAAATTAAATCTTTTTGATTTTCTTCATTTTTTTTATTTTCTTCTTGTTCCATATTTTTAGAAGCTATTTGAAAATATTATGAGGCAATTTTGAAGAAGTTTTTGCGGTCGATAAGGAGATAAGTAAAAGGAATTAGGCAAAGAATAAAAACAAAACAAAAAAATGATATATCTCCCATAGAACCCCCTAAATAAACAAACGGGAAAAGAATTACACCAATCATCCCATAGCCAGCATCGAAATCCCTCATTTTTAGATTAAAAGTGCAATAAATTAATAATACCATTACAATCAAAATACTGATAAAGGTCCAATACCAACCTATTTTTTTTCTTTTCAAAAGAAAAACACCAGGCAGAAAAAATAGTAATAATCCATATAAAAAGACAGAAATACTTATTCCAAAGAGTCCAAAAGCATCACCCGAACTGAAAGCAGAGAATAAAAAAAATAAACTGAAGAATATCATTACTCCACCTGTTATGGTCAGCCACCAAGCCGCAATTTTTGTTCTTATTGGTAATTGAACTTGTTCCATTTCTCTATTTTACCAAAAAACCGCCTGATTGGCGATTCTTTTTGCTCCGAGGGACGGACGATGTCAGAACCTGTGCAACTATTTTAATTACGTAATAAGAATTCTGTTAATTCATTAACATTATTTTCTGAAGAAATTTTCTTACGAGAAGTAATATACCAAAAGATATCTTTTAACGATAATATTTTTACATACTGAAATTCTTGCTGTGGTGTGTGGTGTATTGTCACAATAATACTACTCGGAGAAATTTGTCGCAAACCCCAATGATGTTCAAAAGAGGACAAATAGCCATCTTTAATAGCGTCATTTAAATAACAATATAATGCGTGTCTGGCCCTGTTAACTTGTTTTACTGGAGAAAAAATGTGTTCATTGTTAATTGAGTTTTGGCTCCAGTTTTTTGTTTCAATAACAAAAATTCCAGTTGGGCCAATTACAATATGGTCAACTTGAATAGAATATATCCAATCACCCGTTCTTTTTTGGTATATTCCTTTTCGAAAAAGTTTCTGAAAATCATTAATTATAGAGAATGAGTCTGGGAGTTTTTTGAGCTCATCAAATACTTGCTGTTCGCCAATAGCTCCTTCGTATAGCATATTGTTTTCTAAAAGAAGAGAATTTATTGTGTTTAGCTTTTTTATCCTTGGCTTTGCCCTCTCCTCAATTAATTTATCTATATTTTTTTCTTTATATTGAAGTTTCTCATCTATCGATGAAATATCCAACCCTAAATTCTTAAATGGTCTTTTTTTCTCGTCATCAAAATAATTATTCAAGAAAAATTTTCTTTTTGATAATCTCCATAGTTTAAACGCATAATACAATCTTAAAAAGATATTGCTTTGCTTAACAGAATAAATATTAATTTTTGATTCAATATTGTTTTTTTCTTTTATTAATAACCCTTCCCTTTCTTTTATTTTCTTATCATATTCAGCAGACAGTTCTTTTAGTTTACTCTTAAGATTATTAATTTCACGCAAAATTTCTTCTTTAGCTTCTTTATTTATCTGTGAGGGTGCATTTGGGAAATTATTTTTAAACACAATAATATCAGCCACAGTATTTGGTTGATATATATTACCTAATTTACATTTTAATTCCGATAAGGAAGCAATTTCACCGTGTATTTTTGCCATAATTTATTTCTTTTTTTACCACGCTTTTAACCACCTATATTTTTTAAATTGGTCTTTTCGGAAGTTATACTTAAGCTCTTGTTTTTTTAAAATTTTTTCTATTTTTTCTTTTTGAAAAGGGTCAAATTCCATATAAATCACCCCTTTTTTATTTAGATGTTTTTTAACTTCTTTTAAAAATTTTTTTATCCAAAACATTCCATCTTTTCCGGCAAAAAGAG
>CAYHAF010000056.1:0-3893 GCA_964354555.1 uncultured Candidatus Saccharibacteria bacterium | reverse complement strand
GCGCGGCTTTTCAGCCGCGCGGGCCAAAAGAATTAGTTGACGGTGACTGGAAATACAGCTGTGACTGGCGCGGAGATATCAGTGATTTTAGTGGCAGTGAAGGAATATTTCATAAAGGAGAATTAGTCTTTACGCACAAATTTTTCGGAGGCTTGATAAAATGGACTAATAAATAAAAATTTATGTTAAAAAAATCTAAATCTAAAAAAGGAATGGTTGTGACGCCGGCGGAACATAAAAAATGGCACAAAGAAAATGGCGGTTGCGGTAACAAGAAGGAACATGACGCCTGTATGAAAAAATGGGGGATTACTATAAAAAAAGGAAAATAATTAATCTCGCAAAAATCGCCAATCAGGCGATTTTTTTGTTGACTATTTAATTGATATTTAATAAAAAGAAAGTGGAACATTAAAAGGTGAAAAAGGAATGTCTACACAAAAACAATTAACAGACTTTGGCTTTAGAGTAATTAGACATCTTAAGTGTTATAACTGTGGTTCTCCTAATGCAGTCTATGATGAAAGAAATAATGGATTATGGGGCTGTCCAGACTGTGGAGCCAGCAATTATTGGCTAGAAGCTGAACTTTAATGAAAAGAGGAGAATGCAAAATGGAAAAAGGAGGAAAATGTCCTGAATGCGGTGGAGAAGTAGCAGAATGGTCTCTTTGTGTCATGAGTGGTACGTGGGGTCGTCCAGGTGAGGTTAAAGAAAAAGGTACTCTAGGACTTTTCTGTACAAAGTGCGGGTACCTTGAGATTCCTGGTCATCCAGCTCCTAAAGGAAAGAGGTATAACCTCAGGGTTCGAAGACCATAAGGCGAATCTTGTATTCTTACAGATTTCGCCTTTTTTATTTAAATTCTTACAGGAGCTAAACTTAAACCTCGATAAACCTACTTAATTTCTGCCAATTTTTCCTTTAAACTTGCCATATAATCTCTATTCTCTAAAATTATAAGAAAATCTTGATTCGCTAATGAAAAAATATATGTTCTTGAATTAATAAGTTTTGAACTGGCGAACTGAGAAAATCGCCAAGAAGGTTTTTTGGTTGACACAGTTTAGTTTGTTTGATAAGAATACTTAGGAGGGAAAAAAGTTGTTTGAAGATACGCTTTTCATTGGTAGTATTCTGATTTGGCTTATATTGATTCTTGAACTGTTCTACTGTCTAAAGAGATTCCAACACGAAAGAACTCTAGGAGAAAAAGCCAGACGACCCTACTTTGTAATAGCTATATGGATATTGGGTGCAATTTTCTTTAATATTATCCCGATGTCGTTGGCTCTTTTTGAAAGCGGTGAAACATCAATAACATCATTGCTCTTGCTAATTTCAATTGTCTTAACAGTGGGTGGCCTTCCCGTATTAGCAGAATGTGAATTGAGCGCGGATTAAACAACTAAGGTGCTATTTAGTATATGGCACCCTTTTTTATTTCACCAAACAGGTTCCCTCGGCCGTAGCCCGGTCACGGGCGAGGCGGACGGACAAAGGTTGAGTATTTTTATTCAGTCTGGTAGACGACTTGTTGACAACTTCTATTTTATGAGATAATATGAAGTCGTCAACTATAATATGGATATTCAAGAGGCTATCTTAAAAAAACTCAAGAAGAATAAAATAGTTAAAGTGGCTGAAGTGGTAAAAGCCACCGGTTTTTCCCGTGCTTACGTCAATAGATTCTTCCAGGAATTAAAGAATAAGGGCAAAATAATTCTTATTGGAAGGGCGAATAAAGCCCATTACATTTTAGCGGAACAGAAATCTTTTTTGCAGGCCAGAAGATTAATTTTGAACATTCGGCGCATCGTAAATAATAAAAACATTTCCGAAGATTTTATTTTAGACCAGATAAAGAACGAAAGCGGAATCTTCTTTGATTTGCCAAAAAATATCTCAAATATCCTTGACTATGCTTTTAGTGAAATGCTTAACAATGCCATTGTTCATTCAAGCTCAAAAAAGATAGAAATCAAAATAGGAAAAGCCAAAGATAATGTTTTTTTTGAAATTAGAGACTGGGGGATAGGAATTTTTAATAATTTAATAAAAAAGAGGAGATTAAAAAACGAACTTGAAGCTATCCAGGATCTTCTGAAGGGTAAGCAGACGACCGCCCCAAAAGAGCATACCGGCGAGGGTATTTTCTTTACTTCGAAAATGGGAAATATGTTGGTTATCCAGAGTTCCAACAAAAAAATTATATTTAACAATATTTTAGACGATGTTTTTATCAAAGATGTAAAACATACGGCCGGGACGAAGGTTAACTTTTCGATTTTTATAAAATCAAAAATAAATCTTGGCAATGTTTTTAAAAGATATTCAGAGGGTGCTTTCGCATTCAATACGACTCGAACAAGAGTCTCTTTGTATAAATTGGACTCCGATTTCATTTCACGTTCTCAGGCGAGAAGGATTTTAAGCGGATTAGATAAATTTAAGAGAATTATTTTAGATTTTAAAAATGTAGACACAGTTGGTCAGTCGTTCGCTGATGAGGTTTTTCGTGTTTGGAAAAAACGGCACCCTGATAGCAAAATTGAATACAAAAATGCCGGCAGCAACATTGTTTTTATGATAAAGCGCGCCCTTGTTGAAAAATAATCAGCCTCAGCAGTGAACCACCTGCGGCGGTTCACTGCTGAGAGAAAACTTGGTCCCGTCACGACCAAAATTTGGTGTGAGGGCAAGGAAATCCGAGTAGCGCAATTAGATGCATTCAGTGACTATGGGGTAGGTAAAATTATGGATAATGTGGAATTAATAGAAAAAAAATTACAAGAATTAATAAACCAAAATAACCTTGGAGGAATTTTGACAGTCGAGATGATAAAAGATTTGATTTGGCACGAAGAGGATGATAAGGCTTTTAATGGATTTGTTCAAAAGACTCTCGGTTATTTTAATGATATTAAAGATATTGATGAGTTAAATAGGATTTTACAGATTTTTAACGATGCCTGGAATTATTTTCCACATAAATGTTTGGATGGAAAATCTCCAATGCAGGCAGTAGGAGAAAGTAAAAAATAACTAACCATAGTAGTATACCGAAGTTGAAAATTTATGGAAGATTTTGGAAACAGATTTGCGAATTTTTATAGGATACTATATGTTATTGGGGCGATAATTGGCTTAGCTATAATCTTGGGCGGTTTATGGTGGTCTCAACATCAGCGAATGGAAGAAATTCGTCAACATTTACTAGTTGATTGTTTAACCGATTGTTTGTTTGAAAAACTACCTAGTGGGGTGGTTATAGATATAACCAAGCCAAAGAGCGGACCCGATGTAGAAAAATGTACAGCTTCCTGCCATAATCAATATGGAGAATTAAAAAAATAATTATAACAAACTATAAATATGATTATTGAATTTATTCTTGGTCTTTTAATCGCGCTTTTAATAGGAACATGCTCATTTTGGTTAGTGGGAAAATTTTCTCCTGAACCACCGTCTTTTAAAATTTCGGCAATCGGAGCGCTTGTTATTGAAATTCCGACAGTTATTTTGTCAGCACTTAATTTCCCTCTTACTAATTTCATAGTATTAATAATTGCCTGGATAGCGCTAGTAAAAATAGCTTTTTTGGATCCAAGGTCTGCTTTTTTTGGTGCATTTTTGTATGGTGTTATTAGATTTGTTATAGTCTTTGTTCTCCTTGCTTCAATACTAAAATTATAAAATCTCTATCGGATAAAGAAGAGAAGTAAGAAAGTTTATTAAATAATCAAAATTTAGCCCCATCACGACCTTAAAAAGGTGTGAGGCAAGCCCTTCGGCCGTAGACCGGCCACGGGCGAGGCGAAGTTGAGAAAAAATAAATCTATGACTTCAGAAGGAAAAATTTATCTATGGAATACAAAAAAGCAGTCGCTATC
>CAYHAF010000055.1:0-3907 GCA_964354555.1 uncultured Candidatus Saccharibacteria bacterium | reverse complement strand
GTGTCGGGAGAGCCAGCAGCTGAAAGAGCTAAAAGTTTAAAATTTAATCCTTATTCGCAGGTCAAAAAGAGGTTGGAAAGTTTAAAAAGACAAGGACACCCGACCGATAAAATTGAATTAAGAATTATTGGCGGCAGTTTCTCTGTCTATCCTAAGAATTATAAAATTTGGTTCCTTTTTAACTGTTTCGCTGCTGCGAATAAAAGCATGTATGTTTTAGACAAAAAGGTTAACTGGGAAAGCTTAAGAAAAGAGCAGAAGATAAATGAAAAATCAAAACAAAGGATTATTGGTATGAGTATTGAGACTAGGCCCGATTTAATTACTAAAGAAGAAATCCTTAATTTAAGGAATTTGGGAGTAACGATGGTTGAATTAGGAGTTCAGACAATCTTTGATGAGGTTTTAGGAAAATGTAAGAGGGGGCACGGCAAAAAGGAAATAGTTTTTGCCACAAGGCTTTTGAAAAATTCAGGATTCAAGGTTCTTTACCAGATGATGCCCAATTTACCCGGATCAAATCCGGAAAAAGATTTAAAATGTTTCAAAGAAATTTTTAGAAACTCAGATTTCAAACCCGATTGGTTAAAGATTTATCCTTGCGTAGTTTGCAAGGGATCTGAACTTTATAGGATCTGGAAAAGAAAAGATTATAAATCCTATTCAGATAAGGTTTTGATTGATCTTTTGCTAAGGATAAAAACCGGCCTGCCTTATTGGGTGAGATTAGCCAGATTATTTCGGGATATTCCCAGCCCTAAAATTGAAGGCGGTTGCAAAATTTCAAATCTAAGAGAAGTTGTTTTAGAAAAAATGAAAATAGCAAAAAAGATTTGCCATTGTATCAGGTGTAGGGAAGTAAGAGAAAATTATGATCCAAAAGAAAAGATTTATTTATTCAGGGAAGATTATAAGGCTTCAGGTGGTAAAGAAATATTTTTGAGTTTTGAAAATAAAAAAAGAACTAAGTTATTTAGTTTTTTGAGATTAAGGATTCTTTTTGAACAAAATTTTATTCCAGTTCTTAGAAGCACTGCTATTATCAGAGAGCTGCAGACCTACGGTCAGGCAGTTCCAATCTCGGAAAAAAGAGTTGCTCCTCAGCATAAAGGATTTGGTAAGAAGTTGATAAAAATAGCAGAGGAAATATCCAAAAAAGAGTTCGAAAAAGACAGAATCGCCATAATTTCAGGAGTAGGTGTGAGGGATTATTACCGTAAATTAGGCTATAAACTGAATAATACTTATATGATAAAACAGATTTAGGGTTTGCTATTGACCCTCACACCAAACAGGGATTTCTATGGATATACACATGCGTACATATCTACCAATAGAGTTTGAGAGGGTGTTGGTTATATAAATAAAAAAACCGCCTGATTGGCGATTTTATTAGCTCCCCCTGATGAATGATATTAAAACCTGTTTTATGAGGCAATTTTGAAGAAGTTTTTGCGGTCAAGGAGAAGAAGTATAAGAGAACCCACAAAGGTAACAACAAGCACAAAAGTAAAAGAAAGGAATGTATTAAATACAAAGCCGTTCCCTAAATAACAGTTATGGAAAATGCAATAATTAATATCTGGCACTATGCTTAAAATACTAAAACAGAAAAAACATAATGATATTATTCCTAAGACAGAAAAAATCACAGCTTTCTGCCAAGCCCATTTTTTGAGCTTTAGAAGACTAAATCCTATATATAGAAAAACTAAGAAAGGAATTAAAATTACAAAAAACAAGTACAACTGTCCAATTAGCATTATTATCAACGAAACAATACTACCACCTATTACTAACCAGACAGCTATCTTTGTTTTTATTGGTAAAGAAGGATTTTGACTAATTTGCTGAGTAGTTTGTTCCATGTTCTTCTATTCTACCAAAAATCCGCCCATTGTTCAAAGCACCTCCTCATACTACTGGAATTTTTATGATTACACACCTGCGCACATATCTGCCCATAGAACTTGAGAAAGTGTTGGTTATCTAAATAAAAAACTGCTTGTTCGTAAGTCAATTTTTCACATCTTAATTCGTTGTTTGCTTCCCCATTCTATATCCAAAACACACTGATCTTTTAAACGCTGCTTGATCATTATACTGCAAAAACTTGAATTTTTTATTAAATAAGCTGTCTTGTATATAAAACCGTCATATCCACCAATAAAATATAGAGCTATAAAAGCAATAGTAAGCACTATAAAAACTAATTTATACTCATTTACTCTTTTAAATATAAATTTTTTAGTAATTAAAAAAATAATGATTTCTATTCCAAAACAAACAAACGGTATTCCAAATCTGGGCAAAAGACAAACGAGCGCGTCTAATGATTCACCGTGCCATGCTGGAAGATTACAAACAATCCAATCAGAAATCAGAAAAATTAAAGCCGGTATTAAAAGAATTAAACAAATTTTTTCTTCATCTTTATTCATCTTCTCTCATTCTACCAAAAAACCGCCCATTGTTCAAAGCACCTCCTCATACTACTGAAAAGTCAGTTGCAGTGTGTGGGCTTGACCCGGTAGTAGAATTTCGACAACCCCGCCCTTTCAGAGAAAGGACGGGGTAATTTCGCAGAGCGAGCCGAAATTCCTCTACCGGGCTTGACAAGACTCTTTACCTGAGTAAAATAGATGAAAATGTGTCAAAAAAAGCAAAAACCGATATTTCCATATTTAAAGGTCGAAAATAAAGCCCGAAAGGGCGATTTTTTTTATCCTGTTAAATAATTTCGCCTTCGGCGAAATTGCCGCGAAGAGGCATTTAACAGGATAAATCAAAACCCATGAGAGAAAAAAGCAATATAGCCAAACTTGAAGGTGAAGTTGTAAAATCAATGAGAAACTGGCTTGAAGAAACCGGTTTTTTTGAGATATTTCCGCCAAAGATAGTAAGGGCTTCGGGAGCTTGCGAGAATATCGATACTCTATTTGAAGTTGGAGTTAATGGGAACAATCAATGGTTCAATCCAAAACATCCTTGCCGAGCTTATCTGTCTCAAACAGCCCAGCTTTATCTGGAAGCCTTGACCCCTTACTTAAAAAAGGTTTACTCTATTGGTCCCAGTTTCAGAGCGGAAGAGGGAAACGACAATCGTCACCTGACCGAGTTTACGATGCTGGAGATTGAATTTGCCGGTGGCTTTGAGACTCTTTTGGAATATATTGAGAGGATGATTTTCCGGGCAGCCAAAGATCTGCTTAATTTGCCACCAGCAATAAAAGACGATCTGAATATTAATCATGGTTACTTGGAAAAATTAAAAATTCCTTTTCCCAGAATTACTTATGACGAAGCGATAAAGTTACTGGACCTTTCTTTTGGTGAAGACATCTCTTCAAAAAACGAGCAAAAACTAATCCAGAAATTAGGAAATCAGCCAGTGTTTATTACCCGTTTTCCAAATCCTTTGTATGATCATGGAAAGGAAATTACAGTGGAGAAATTTTTCAATATGATTCCTGATCCGGAAAATCCAGCCAGAGTTCTGTCAGCCGATTTAATCTTGCCTTTTGGCGGAGAAGCAGTTGGAGCTGCACAAAGAGTTCATAAATTTGAAGAACTAAGATGGAGGTTGAAAAATTCCCGGATGTTTAAGAGATTGAAGGAAAAAGGCGGAGAGTTGAGCGATTTCAATTGGTATTTCCAGAGGATAAAAGAAAAAAGCGTTCCTCATTCAGGGTGCGGTTTTGGAATGGGAAGGATTATGAAGTTTTTGACTAGAGAGGAGAATATAAAAAGAGTAATTACTTTTCCCTGCAATCAGGTTAATATAATTTAAAAAATAGAAAAATTTTTCTAAAGATTTGAGTATTTTAATTTTTTAAATAAAAAATGCCCTGAAAATGGGCACTTTATTTTTGAGGTTTCTGTCTGAACCCTTATTCGTAGATAGAAG
>CAYHAF010000054.1:0-3951 GCA_964354555.1 uncultured Candidatus Saccharibacteria bacterium | reverse complement strand
ATAACTTTTTCCATACTGGTTTGTAAAAAATCAGTTTAACTTTTTTTCTTTTTAAACCGATAATTTTTGCCATAATATTAGCCTTATTCTAACAAAAAAAACAGGCTATATACAGATGTATACAGAGGTATACATAAGTATATAGCCATAATTAGGATAACTGATAAATTGTAAAGGTGCTGTAAAAATGAGGAGGAGGAATTTATACAAGATTCGTTGTGCTTATCCTAGGATAAGCTACTTGATGTAATGGTTTTATTTCCTTCCTCGATTTCATTATCTCAAAATCAAGAAGTCGTGTCAACCCCGGTAGTAGAATTTTGACAGAGTTTTCCTTAAAGGAAAACTTAAATCGCATAGCGAGTCAAAATTTCACTACGGGGTCAACCCCTACACCATAACAAGTACTGTGCTTTGCACAAATAAATTAAATTTGTACTTATTTGGTGTGGGGATAAATTCCTACACTACAATAATATGAGAATGGAGGTTCTTTGGAGCGCCTCTTCCCCTCCTTTATTAGCCGCATATGGAATTTGAAGAAATTCAATGGCTAAATTTCCAAAATGCAGCTAATAAGAATTACACCCCAAAGAGCCTCCATATATAATCTACTATTTAAAATTTTTTTGTCAACCCCTCCTTTTATAAAATTGAAAAAGGGAGGGGTCAAACCCCAACTAAAAACCGATAATTTTTGTTATCGATTTTCTATTTTTGAATATAGTAAATTATTTATTTATATCACCTCCGAATCTTCTGTTTCTGTTCGCAAAATCATTAAAAGCCTTGTCTAATTCTTTTTCTGAAAGCTCCGGCCATAATTTCTTGGTGAAATAGAGTTCAGAATAAGCTGTCTGCCACAATAAGAAATTAGAGAGCCGTCTTTCTCCTCCGGCTCTGATAATCAAATCGGGTTCAGGCAAGTCGGCAGTTGAAATGTATTTACTTATTAAATCTTCGGTAACTTTTTCAGCCGGGATTTTTTTCTTCATAATCTTCTGGACTGCCTGAAGAATATCCCATTTGCCTCCATAACTGACAGCTAAATTAACAGAAAATTTTTTATTGTTTTTTGTAAGATTCTCAACTTTTTTTATCACTTTCTGCAAGGATTTAGGCAGCTTTTCTTTCTGGCCGATGATTTTCATTCTGACTCCGGCCTCATGAATTTCCCCAATATGTTTTTTATCTGACAACCCGTTCTCAAGAAGCTTCATTAAATAATTGACTTCTTCTTTTGATCTTTTCCAGTTTTCGCTGGAAAAACCAAAAGCAGTCAAAACTTTAACTCCCCTTTTCTGGCAATATCTCAAAATTCTTTGAAAATTCTTGTAACCTTCCATATGGCCCTGCAAAGGCGGTAACCTTTTTTTTCTCGCCCAGCGACGGTTACCATCGGTAATTATAGCTACGTGATAAGGAATTTTTTTCTCCATTTTAACTGGGGCCCCCGAAATTCACGAAATGAATTTGGGGTATTTTCTCAATTTTTATCGGTTCCTTCTCTCTTTGTTTAGCCAAAATGAAACCTAAAGCGAAAGAAAGCAAAGAAATTAAAACTACGGCAATTAAAAGTATTATATCATCCTTATGTTCTACTATCCATTGTTTGGTTCTGTTTAATATTGACGACATTGTTAAACTTTAGTATAAATAGCTTATAGGTCCTTAAGATAGCTTCTAGCGTCTAGGTTCTAGGTGTTAGGTGATCAAAAAATAGAAGCTAAAAGCTATAAGCTAAAACCTAAACAAATATGGCAAAAGCAGGTGGTGCAACGCGATTAGGAAGGGATTCCCAGCCAAAATATCTTGGAATTAAAATCGCTGACGGACAAAAAGTAAAAGTAGGAATGATTATCGTCAAACAAAGAGGGACGAAATTCCTTCCTGGAAAAAATGTAAAAAAGGGGTCAGATGACACTCTCTATGCAATGAAAGAGGGCGTTGTTTCTTTTAGCAAAAAGAGTAAGAAACGATTTGACGGTTCCACTAAAATAAAAAAGATCGTTAACGTCGAACCCTTAAAAGAAAAAGACAAATAACCGAATAAAAAAAACTTTCTTTTTGAGTGCTATTAGGCACTTTTTTGTTTTTTCTGAAGCTGAAGAGCTGTTTTCACGAATTCAAAAAATAACGGATGGGGTTTTAAGGGTCTGGACTTAAACTCGGGATGAAATTGGGTTGCAACAAAAAATGGATGGTCTTTTAATTCAATTATTTCTACCAGATTTCTCTCTGGGTTAATACCAGAAATCACCAATCCTTTTTCCTCAAAAATTTTCCTAAATTTATTGTTAAATTCGTATCTATGCCTGTGCCGTTCAAAAATGTATTTTGTCATCCCGTAAGCTTTAAAAGCGATTGTATCTTTTTTAAGTTCGCACTTATAATCTCCCAATCTCATTGTTCCGCCAAATTTCTCCTTCTTTAAAAGGGACTTTTGCTCCTCCATTGTGCTGATAACAGGATATTTTGTTCTCTCGGCAAATTCAGTGGAGTTGGCTCCCTTTAAACCGCAAACGTTCCTGGCAAACTCAACCGTAGATAATTGCATTCCTAAACATAATCCCAGAAGCGGAACTTTATTTTCTCTGGCATATTTTATCGCATTAATCTTTCCCTCTATCCCCCTTTTTCCAAAGCCGCCGGGAATTATAATCCCATCAATATCTTTGAAGACATCACCAATTTTTTTCGTTGTTTCCAAATCGGACGATTCTATCCATTTCGGCTTAACCCTTGCACCCAAATAAGGGCCGGCGTGTTCCAACGCCTTTAAAATACTGATATAAGAATCTTTGACATTAGTGTATTTGCCGACTATGCCAATATTTACAGTCCTTCTTGCGCTTTTTGTCTTCCTGACGAAAGATTCCCACTCTTTAAAATTTGATTTCGCCTTTATACTACTCGGCTCCAGTTTTAATATCTCAAAAAAAGCTGTATCTACCCCGTCTTTCTTTAACATAAGCGGAATTTCATAGATATCTCGAATATCATAGAGATTAAATATTTTTTCTACCGGAACATTAGAATAGGTACTCAACTTCTCTAAAATACCTCTTCCCACTGGATTCTCTGACCTGCAAATAACAATATCAGGCGGAGTGCCCAACTCCATAAGCTTTCTTATTCCTAATTGAGCGGGCTTACTCTTGAATTCATCCAAAGACCCGGGCTGGATAACATAAGTTACATTAACAAAACAAACATTATCCCTCCCCTCTTCATGTCTTAATTCTCTGGTCGCCTCTATAAAATAAGCGTTTTCCAAGTCCCCTACTGTTCCGCCAACTTCTACTAAAACAACATCTGCCGAGCTTTTTACCGCCAAATCTCTTAAAAATTTTTTAATTTCACCTGTCAAATGAGGTATGAACAAAACGTCTCTGCCTAAATACTTGCCGGCTCTTTCTTTATCTATTATCATTTTAAAAATCTTTCCCGCGGTAATATAATTATCTTTTGTTAAATCTCTATGAAGCAATCTTTCGTAAGAGCCCAAGTCCAAGTCACATTCTGTTCCGTCGGCCAAAACAAAAACTTCGCCGTGCCTGTATGGATTTAGAGTGCCGGCGTCATAATTCAAATAACCATCAAACTTTATTGGAGCAACTTTTAAACCGTGGCACATCAAGAGTGCGGCTAAGCAACTAGAAAAGGTGCCCTTACCGACACCCGACATTACGCTTCCGGTTATGACTATGTATTTTGTTTTCCCGACTTTATAGTTCCTCGGGAAAGAGTCATAAAATTCATGTTCCACTGATTGCTCGGAAAGTCTCTTTGACATAAGACAATAGACAGCGAGCAATTAGATAACGAGCAATATAAATTCTTTTTAATCGTTCATTGTTCGCTGTTCGTTGTTTATTGTAGTATTTGTATTTTACTTCTTTTCAGTAATAATAACTTTTATTTCAGCTTCTAAGTTATGCTCAAATTTTA
>CAYHAF010000053.1:0-3971 GCA_964354555.1 uncultured Candidatus Saccharibacteria bacterium | reverse complement strand
AGCAAATGGGCTAAAAAAGTTTATATTTTAGAATTTGGAGCAGAATTAAAAGCAGATATAGAAAATCAGGAATTGGCTAAAAAGACCGGAAAAATTGATGTAATTCTCAATGCGGCAATGAAAGAAATCAAAGGAGATAAATTCGTTAACTTAATAATTTATCAGGACTCAAAAACAAAAGAAGAAAAAAAATTGGAAGTTCAGGGAGTTTTTATTGAGATAGGCCTGCAGCCTTCATCGGCTTTTGCCAGGGATTTGGTTGATTGCAACGAGAGGGGAGAGATAAAAATTGATCTTGAGACATTTCAGACAAAAACTCCCGGCCTTTTTGCAGCTGGAGATGTTAAAGCCGGAAAGTATAAACAAATTGTAATAGCTTCTGGCGAAGGCGCCAAAGCGGCTCTTTTCGCCAATGAGTATTTAAAGAAACCAAAGCACAAAAAGTGAGATTTTTGTGCTCGGTCGAGCACATAAATATATTATGTGCTCTGATTAAAATAATAAAATATAGATATGCCAACCTGTAAAATAAAATCAATAAAAGCCAGAGAAATTTTAGATTCAAAGGGAGTGCCGACTGTTGAAGTTGATTTATTTACTGAAAAAGGAAAATTCAAGGCCTCGGTTCCTTCTGGCGTTTCGACTGGAAAACTTGAAGCGGTTGAATTAAGAGACGGCGGAAAGAGATATTTTGGAAAAGGGGTTTTGAAAGCGGTAAACAACGTTAATAAAATAATAAAACCGAAAATAGCTGATTATAATTTTAAAGACCAAAAGGAACTGGATGAATTTTTAATAAAATTAGATGGGACAAAAAACAAATCTCATCTTGGAGCCAATGCGATTTTAGCAGTTTCAATTGCAGCATCCAGAGCTTTTGCGAAAATTGAAAATTTACCACTTTGGAAATTTATTTCAAAAATTTCAGGTCAAAAACCATCACTTCCAAAGCCTTGTATTTTACTTTTAGAAGGTGGATTGCATGGAAGAGGGGATTTAAAATTCCAAGAATTCATGATATTCAATAATACCCCATATTTGAGAGAACAATTGAGGATTAATACTGAAATTTATCATCAGCTTGGTAAGATTTTAGTCCAAAAATACGGGCAAGGATCAAGCAGCGTTGGTTTGGAAGGTGCTTTCACACCGCCAATAAGTAAAGTGAAAGACGCTTTAGACCTTATTATACTTGCAACGAAAAAAGCAGGTTACGAAGGAAAAATAAAGATTATTCTTGATGTTGCTGCTTCGTCTTTTTATAAAAATGGAAAATATGATTTTGAAAATGGGAAGATAACTTCAGAAAAATTATTAGAATTTTATTCAGTTCTTTTTTCAAAGTATCCTGTTTTCGCAATAGAGGATCCGTTTTCTGAAGAAGACTGGAAAGGCTTTATTGAAATTAAGAAAAGATTTGGAAAAAAAGTGGTAATTATCGGAGATGATCTGTTAGTTACAAATCCCGAAAGAATTAAAATAGCCGCAAAAAAAGATGCCTGTAATGGCTTGATATTGAAGCCTAATCAAATCGGGACAGTTTCTGAAGCAATAGAAGCGGCTAAGATAGCGTTGCATAATATTTGGAAAGTCTTTGTGAAACATAGAAGTGGTGAAACCTGCGATACTTTTATTGCTGATCTATCAGTTGGATTGGGTAATGGATTTTTAATGACCGGAGCCCCAACTCGTGGTGAAAGAGTGGCAAAATATAATAGATTATTAGAAATTGAAGAGGAAATTAATCAATAATTAATTAAAAATATGAATTCAAATAATTGCAAGAAATTAGATTCAAACAAATATCGTCGCGGTCAAACGATTTTTTTAGCCATAATTGGTATTTTAGCTTCTATAGTTTTAGTATCTTTAGGCAACGCAAGAAGAAGAGCGAAAGATGCAGCTTTTAAAGCTACTGTTATGAGCATAGTTCCGTCTGGAATTATATGCTGCGACCAGGGGAAAGACGCTGTTATTTTAGCTTTTACTGATGGGGGATCATTTTGTAAACCTGATCCTAGTTTTGATTTAAATTGGCCTTCAGCTACGCAAATAGGCGGTGGCACTGCAAGTGATTGTAGCGAAGACGGTGATTTTTCGATAACGATAATCCCTGTTGCTGGATCTATAGATTGCACAGCTACGTGTAATTCAGAAGGATGCAATTTTTCGGGTGCGGATTGCAAATAAAAAATATGAAAAAAATACTTTTAATTGTCATTGATGGTCTTGGCGATGAACCAATACCGTATTTTGGATATAAAACACCTTTAGAAGCAGCTAAAACTCCAAATTTAGATTTTTTAGCTAAAAATGGAATTTGCGGTTTAGTTGTTCCATTTAAATTACCAAAAGAAAAAGTACCAACTTCAGAAGGAACTCATGTGGCTCTATTAGGATTTGCAGATCATTTCATGGGCCGTGGGGTCTACGAGGTTGCTGGAATTGGAATGGATTTGAGGAAAGGCGATATTGCTTTTAGAGTAAATTTTGCTACTGTTGATAAAAAATTGAAAATAATCCACAGAAGAGCAGGCCGAATAAGCGAGACTGAATCTTTAGTTCGAGCGATACAAGGGATAAAAATTAAAGGAATTAATTTTTTGGTTAAAAAGTCTTATGGCCATAGAATTGGTCTTATAATGAGAGGGAAAAATCTATCAAGCAAAATTTCTAATGGCGATCCAAAAAAGATAGGAGTCAAAGCCAAAAAAGTACTACCATTAGACAAGTCTAAAAAATCTATATTTACTGCTTTTGTTTTAAATGAATTTTTAAACAAGACGCACTATATTTTAGAAAACCATCCTTTTAATAAAAAAAGGATAAAAAAAGGATTATTGCCGGCTAATTATCTTTTGACCAGAGGAGCTGCAGAATTGAAAGAAACACCTACGTTTAAAAAAAGATTTGGATTAAAATCTTGTTGTATTGCCGGCGGCGCTCTTTATAAAGGAGTAGCCAGTATTTTAAGAATGGATTTAATAAAAATTAAAACAGCTACTGGTTTTATTAATACTGATCTTAAGAAAAAAATTTCAGTTGCTAAGAAATCGTTAAATAAATATAATTTTGTATTTTTACATATTAAGGCAGCAGATACTTTGGGAGAAGACGGTAATTTTAAAGGAAAAAAGGCATTTATTGAAAAAATTGATAAAAATTTCCATCCTTTATTAAGTTTCAATAATACAACCCTCGTTATTACCGGAGATCATTCAACATGTTCCTTAATGAAAAAGCATTGCAATAGATTGATTCCAATTTTAATTTATAATAGAAAAAAGAAAGATGGCATCCAAAAATTTTCAGAGAAAAATTGTAGAAAAGGTAGTTTTGGAATAATAAAACAAACAGATCTGATGGAAAAATTATTGAGTAGTGGATAATTACTTTACAAATTATATTTATTGTTTTATAATATAAATAGCTCGCTCAAAAAAAAACATATTACTGAAGATGAGAGAAATGGCTGAATTTAATCCAAGGACTTATTGTCCTAAAAGAAGAGAAAATGTTGAACGACGAATCGTTTGCGTTTCCTGTGATGATCATTGTACTTGGTGTCCGAGATTAAAAAGAAAAGTATTAATAAATGCAGTATGTTCTACTTGTGAACATTGCAGAACTGATATAAGCTACAAACCATGTAGACTTAAAAATAGATATTTATAGAGGCCATAAATTTGGCCCTATTTTTTTCCGTATCATTTATGTCACTTTAAAGAGGATAAATGTTGCGGGGGGATTGACAACTGACAATATTTCTGCTAATATAGGATATATATAAAATTAATAATATTAATTAATAATATAAAATATATGAAGAAAAATTTGATAGTAACATTAATTTTAGTAGTCGTTGCAATTGCTTTGATTGGAGGCGGAATTTTTTATATGAGTAAAAAGAAAAATTCTCTCGGAATGTTGGCATCAATCTCAGGAGCTCTTTCTTCCCAGGAAGCTGGAGA
>CAYHAF010000052.1:0-3980 GCA_964354555.1 uncultured Candidatus Saccharibacteria bacterium | reverse complement strand
GCTCCGGTGGCAGGACTCGAACCTGCAACTTACTCCTTACACTTTACCTAAAATTACTTTTAGGAGTGGACTATATCATCATCCATTTTCATGGATGCGAGGCGCTTCCCCCAGCTTACGCCAGAGTACTCCCTTTCGGGATAGTCTCTACGCCTTTCCTTCCTCATAAAAATGCGGAAGGACTTGGTTCGGTATTACCCTTTATTTATATTTGGGTTCCACCGAGTTCACCTCGTTTTACAACCGAAATTACTTTCGGAAGCTGCGTAATTACACAGGGAGTCACTCTACCATTGAGTTACACCGGAAAATACAATTGGCCAATTACCAAATGTTCAATTATTCAATTTTACTTTTTAATTTGCCAACACTTTTTCCTAAAATCTTACAAATTTCATCACATTCTGCATAAAGCGTTGCATTTTTATTTCTTTCGCCGAGTTTACTTTTATCGGCTATCTCCAACCAGTATTTCGTTTCTTTCGCTTCTTTAAACGAAATCCCTAATGAGCTCGTAAATTCTCTGCGTGTTCTTGCATTCCTTGCTTCTACAATATTAGCTCCAATCGACCCGCTCGAATCAATCAACTGTTTTGCTACACTATATCCAGCAGGATCTCTCGCGAAAGTCCTTGTAAATTCTATCACATTTACCACAAACTTAGCAACCCTCTCAAGAATATCATTCTCGTAAATTTTCATAATTGCTTAATTGTTAATTGTCAATTGAAAAATTAGTACCCTTTCAACTTTTTGAGTTTTTCGTGCTGTCTTATTCTTTCCAAAGCTTTAGCTTCAATCTGCCTAATTCTTTCTCTTGTTACGCCAAATTCTTTGCCTACCTCTTCAAGAGTATGGGTTATTCCATCATCTAAACCGAATCTCATTTTAAGAATTTTTTGTTCTCTTGGTGTTAAATCTATCAGAATTTCCTTCAGTCTTATTCTTAATAAACTCCTAGCTGCTTCCAGAGATGGCGGAGTTGTTTTTTTATCCTCAACGAATTCTGCCAAAACGCTATCTTCATCTTCCTCGCCAACAGGAGTTTCCAATGAAACCGTTGCCTGGGAAATTTTCATTATATGATATACTTTATTGACTTCAATCCCCATTTCAGCCGCAATTTCTTCTGCTAAGGGTTCTCTTCCCAAGTTTTGCAAAAGTCTTCTCCTTGCTTGGGTGTATTTTGAAATCGTTTCTACCATATGAACCGGAATTCTGATAGTTCTTGATTGATCAGCTAAAGCCCTGGTGATTGCTTGTCTTATCCACCAGGTGGCATAGGTAGAGAATTTGTAACCCCTTCTCCAGTCAAATTTCTCAACCGCCCTGAATAATCCCAAATTTCCTTCTTGTATCAAATCAAGAAGTGTCAAATTAGGCGACCTGCCAATATATTTTTTAGCAACCGAAACTACCAGTCTTAGATTGGCTTTGGCTAATTTTTTCTTTGATTCTTCGTCGCCCTTTTCTATTTTTTTAGCCAAATCCTTTTCCTCTTGAGCAGTCAGGAATTTAACCTTACCGATTTCCCTCAAATACATTTGGACAGGGTCGAGCTTTAACTCTTTTACCCGCTTTTCTTCCGGAGCCTTGCCTAACTCTAAAAATTCCCTGGCTTCTTTAACTTCTATTCCTTCTTTTTCTAATTTTTCGTAAACAGAATCTAATCCCTCAATGTCTTTTTCTATTTTCGGGAAAAAAGATAAAATTTCAGCTGGTGTCACAAAACCACGATCCTTTCCCTTTTCAATTAAAGCTTCCAACTTATCCTTGGTGACTATTTGTTTTTTCCTCCCCTTTTTTATCCTTTTTTTCTTTCCTACCTTTTTTCTTAATCTTTTTCCCTGAACTTTTCTTTTTATTACTTTTTTCTTTCTTAAGGTTTTTCTTTTCACCATTTTCTTCTTTCTTAAAACTCTTTTTCTTTTTATTATTCTTTTTTTCTTAATTATTTTTTTTCTTTTCATTGTTTGTTCACCCTGTTAAATATCCCGCCCTCACGCGAGGGCGTGGATCCCGCTTGGCGGGATTTAACAGGGTGAATTTAATTTTCTAAGTCACGCAATGCTTTTGAATAAAAATTGAATTCATCCAAAAGTTTTTTAGTTTCAGGAGTTTTATTTTCTTCGGCTTTCTTTATCTCATTTGAAATTTCATTTAATTTTTCTTTAATCTCCAATGAACTTATTTCTTTAAAACAAAGTTGGGCTTCTTGTGTCAATTCCTTTTCTTCAATCTCTTCAATTTCTGATTTTAAGGAAACGTAATTAAAAAAGTCCAGGGTTTCGGGCGATAAGTTTTCCAAAGGAAAATTTAATTCTTTTTTCATATTCATTAAAATCTCAACTGATTTCTTGGAAAAACAAGGAATATTGTTTTTTTCTTCGGAAAAAATTTTTTCCTGAATTAAGCTTAAATTTTTAGGATCTTTTATTATTAGCATCAATAATCTCTCTTCCAAGAGTTCTTTCCTGGTTTTTGGAAGAATATTTTCTACTTCTTCTTGCTCCAAGCCATAGGTTTTTTCTTCTAATTTTATTTTTTTCAGCTCTTCGGAAACATTTTCCTCTTTTACCTCCAGCTCTTTTGCCAACTTCTGGATCCAAAAAGACTGTTCTATTTTGTTTGGAATTCTTTTAATAACTGGCAATAAAATCTTTGAAATTTCTTTTTTGCCTTCAGGAGTTTTTTTATCAAAATGGGAGAAAGCGTTTTGAAAATAAAAATCTAAAATTGATAGAGATTTTTCTATCAAATTACCGAATTCTTTTTGGTCTTTTGAAATAACGTCAGCCGGATCCAAGTTTTCGGGCAAAGTGACTACTTTAATATTAAAGCCCTGAATTTGGGCCAAATCTATGCCTCTTTTGGTGGCGCTGTCTCCGGCAATGTCCATATCAAAACATGTGAATAAATTTTCTGAATATCTCTTTAAAATTTTTAATTGATAGGGAGTCAAGGCGGTTCCGGAAGTAGAAACCACATTTTCAAAACCCGACTGGCTGGAAAGAATAACATCTGTGTATCCTTCAACTAAAATACAAAAGTCTTTTTGGCGGATAACTATTTTTGCCCTATCCAAACCATATAAAATCCGGCTTTTGTCGTAAAGAAGAGTGTTGGGAGTATTAATATACTTCATTTCCTCTGATTCCTGGCTTTTGTTTTTCCCAAAAACTCTTCCCCCAAAACCGACGATCTGGGAATTCAAGTCAAACACTGGAAACATTATCCTGCCACGGAAACGGTCATAGAACCTGCCTTCTTCATTTTTTATTGCCAAGCCCGCCTTTCCAATCTCTTCTTTTTGGTATTTCTTTGAAAGGAGAAAATCAGATAACCCCTGCCAAGTCTCAGGAGCATATCCTAATCTCCATCTTTTTATGCTTTCTTCCTTTATTCCTCTGTTTAAAAGGTATTCTTTAACTTCCTGGCCGATTTTTGATTCCAACTGCTTTTCAAAAAACTGAGCAGATATTTCGCAAACCTCATGAAGCCTCTGCCTTTCTGTAATTAGTTCCGGTTTAACCGGCCTTAATTCAACTCCGGCTTTCTGGGCTAAAATCCTCAGGGAGTCGCTGAATTCCACTCCTTCAATTTTCATAACAAAGCGGAACATATCGCCTCCGGAATTGCACCCAAAACAGTGCCAAATTTGCCGGGCCGGAGAAACAAAAAAAGAAGGCTTTTTTTCAGAGTGAAAAGGGCAAATTGCTCTATAATTTGCCCCGGCTTTTTGAAGTTTAATATAACTGCCGATAACTTCAATAATATCTAATCTAGATTTAATTTCTTCTATTGGTGAACTTAGCATTTTTTTAACTTTTTTATTTCATCAACCCCGCACCAATTTCGCGTTTCTAAATCAATTGTTGCAATAGAAATGTCAACTTATTAAATCTAACTCCTGCGGCACACATTACACAAATAGTGTAGTCCCGCTTTGCGAAACTGGGGCTATTCGCCCATCGTGTGCC
>CAYHAF010000051.1:0-4027 GCA_964354555.1 uncultured Candidatus Saccharibacteria bacterium | reverse complement strand
GCCACTGTTTATCGCAATGGAAAAGTGAGGGAAATTAAGATAAGAGAACTGGTTCCCGGCGATATAGTTGATCTGTTTGCTGGTGATATGATCCCGGCTGATCTTCGCATTATTTTTTGCAAGGATTTATTTATAAATCAGGCTTCTCTGACTGGCGAGTCTTTTCCAGTTGAAAAATTTTCGACTTCTATAACGCCAAAAAATTATGCAATTTCTGAATTAACTAACATTGCTTTTATGGGTTCAAGCGTGGTAAGCGGCACAGGGCTGGGATTAGTTATGAAAACCGGCGCCTCTACACAGTTTGGCGAAATTGCAAGAAAAATCTCAGGAATGGGGACGGAAACCAGTTTCGAAAAAGGGATAAAAGGTTTCACCATGCTGATGATCCGCGCCATGATATTTATGGTTATTTTTATTTTTGCCATCAACATCTTACGCCGAGGTGTAAGCCATGATGTCCTGCTTCAGTCATTTCTTTTTTCCCTCGGAGTTGCGGTTGGTTTAACTCCCGAAATGCTGCCTATGATGGTTACCCTAAATCTTTCTAAGGGTGCTATGGCGATGTCAAAAAAAGAAGTTATTGTTAAACGTTTAAGTTCTATACAGAATTTCGGCGCCATGGATACGCTTTGCACTGATAAAACCGGAACTTTAACCTTGAATAAAATAGTACTTGAGAAACATTGCGATGTTGTGGGTAAAGAGAATGAAGACGTTCTCCGATACGCCTACATCAACAGTTTTTATCAGACTGGATTAAAAGACCTTTTAGACAAAGCTATACTGAAACACGAAAAAATATTAGTGAAACAATTTAAAAAAATAGACGAAGTGCCATTTGATTTTTCCCGAAGGATAATGTCTGTGGTTGTAGATACAGATAGTGGGCGAAAGATGATTTCAAAAGGCGCCCCGGAGGAGATATTCAAGAGGTGTATTAATTATGAGTTAGATGGAAAAATATTTAAAATAAATGAACGCATACTTTCTGATTTAAAAAAAGAGTACGATATTTTAAGCAATGAAGGTTTCAGGGTGCTGGCTGTAGCTTATAGGGATGAAAATAAAAGCAGAGAAATATTTTCAAGAGAAGATGAAAAAGAATTAACGCTTAAGGGTTATGCAGCATTTTTAGATCCGCCGAAACCCACTGCCAAGCAAATTATTGTTGAATTGAAGAAATTGGGCATAGAATTCAAGGTCTTAACCGGCGACAACGACTTAGTTACTAAGAAAATTTGTAAAGATGTCGGTCTTGATATAGAAAATTTAGTGACGGGAGATGAGATGGAAAAAATGAATGACGAAGAAATTCAGGAATTGGTAAAAAATACAAATATTTTTGCTCGTCTTGATCCTTTACAAAAGGGGAGAGTGATAGAGGCCTTGCGGAAAAACAAACACATTGTTGGTTATTTAGGGGATGGCATAAACGATGCGCCAGCCTTGAAAAATTCTGACGTGGGCATCTCAGTTAATAATGCCGCTGACATCGCTAAAGAATCAGCAGATATAATTCTTCTTAAAAAAAGCTTAATGGTTTTAAAAGATGGTGTTATAGAGGGCAGAAAGACTTTCGGTAACATTCTCAAATACGTAAAAATGGGATCGAGCTCCAACTTTGGAAATATGCTGAGTATGACTGGCGGCAGCATGTTTTTACCGTTTCTGCCAATGGAACCGATACAGATTCTTTTAAATAATTTTCTTTATGACGTATCGCAAGTAGCTTTACCAACTGACGAAGTTGATAAGGAATATATATTGAAGGCAAGGCCTTGGAACGTAAACTATATCAAGAAATTTATGGTTATTATCGGCCCAATCAGCTCTCTTTATGATTTTCTTACTTATGGGATAATGCTGTTTGTTTTCGATTGTTTTAAAAATCCGGAACTTTTTCATGCTGGATGGTTTATAGAATCTTTGTGTACTCAAACTTTAGTTATTTATATAATCCGGACAGGAAAAATTCCTTTTATCGAAAGCAAACCAAGTAAGTCTTTAATCTTTACTTCACTTCTGATAGTGGGAATAGGAATTTTTATTCCACTTTCTCCCTTTGCCGGATTTTTTGGATTTGTGGCTCCGCCGGCTCTTTATTTCCTGCTGTTATTTGTTATGATCATCACTTACTTGCTTTTGGTTCAGTTAGTTAAGAGTTGGTTTATTAAAAAATATGGTTACGAATAAATATTAGTCTTGACTCGGTTTCTTGCTCTTGCTATACTAAAACAGACTAATTTAGTCTGTTTTTAATTAAACCATGAACCCCACACCATAACGAGTTTTACGCTTTGCGTAAATAAATTATGGGCTGGGGGAAAAGTCTTAATTAACGAGCGAAAGTTTTAAAGTCAGAACCAATCCGATTTAAAACATAAACTCGTTTGGTGTGGGGGTGAAGATTTCCAAAAAAACACAATATGGTATGCGAGTGATGGTTTATTTGGCCAAATATTCCAAGAGCAAAAAACTTTGTTGTCTAAAGAAGATTTCCCAGGATGAAGGCATTCCCTTTTCTTTTTTGGAAAAAATAGTTTCAGAATTGGTTAAAGAAAAGTTAGTTAAAGCCCAAAAAGGGCCGGGTGGAGGTTATTTTTTGACCAAAAAACCGGAAAAGATAAAAGTGGGAGAGATCATTGAAACCTTGGAAAGAGTTACCGCGCCCGTTAAATGTCTTGAAAAAGAAGTGAAATTTTCTTGCCCAAGGGAAAAAAATTGCTTAGCAAAAAAACTCTGGCGCAAAGTCCAGAAATCTTTAGATTCAACTTTGAATTTAATCACCTTAGCTGATTTAATTTCAAAATAAAAACATGATTAAAATAAATCCAAAAATTTACCCCCACACCAAACGAGCACAGGCTTCGCCTTTTAGTACCAAAAGTACCGGTGCTCGTTATGATGTGGGGGTGTATATGGATTATGCTGCTACTACGCCGGTTGACCCTCGCGTTTTGAAAGCTATGCTTCCATATTTTTCAAAGAGATTTGGCAACACAATGTCTTTGCATAGTTTTGGCCAGGAAGCAAAACAGGCTTTGGAAGAAAGCAGGGAGCGGGTTTCTGATTTAATGGGTGCTAAACCAAATGAAATAATTTTTACCAGTTCAGCCACTGAAAGCAATAATTTAGCTTTAAAGGGAATCGCCGAGGCCAACCAAAAAAGGGGACGGCATATTATTATTTCTCCAATTGAACATCCTTGTGTTTTGGAAAGCGCAAAATGGCTTCGAAAACAGGGATTTCAAATTACGAAACTGCCGGTTGATAAATACGGACTGGTTAATCTCGCGGACCTTAAAAAAGCAATCAGAAAAGACACAATTTTGGTTTCAATAATTCATGCCTCCCATGAAATAGGAACTATTGAGCCGATTAGAGAAATAGGAAAAATCTGCAAAGAGAAAGGGGTATATTTTCACACCGATGCTTCCCAAAGTTTTGGTAAAACTCCCATTGATGTAAATAAAATGAATATAGATTTGTTAACCGCCAGCTCGCATAAAATGTATGGACCAAAAGGTGCCGCCTGTTTATTTATCAAAGAAGGAATAAAAATTTCCCCGATTTTGCATGGCGGCGGCCACGAATCAGGACTTCGTTCCTCAACGGTTAATATTCCGTCTATTGTCGGGTTTGCCAAGGCTTGTGAAATTTGTAAAAAAGTAATGCGAGATGAAAGTAAAAGATTAATAAGATTAGGGGATAAATTAATCAAAGGAGTTTTAACAAAAATTCCCAATTCTTACCTGAATGGCCATCCTAAAAAAAGACTGCCTAATATTACCAATTTTTGGTTTGAATTCATTGAAGGCGAATCAATAATCATTCAACTCGATCTCTTAGGAATTGCCACTTCTACCGGCTCTGCCTGCTCCTCTACTAAATTAGAGCCAAGTCACACTCTGTTAGCCATTGGTTTGAAGCCCCAGCAAGCTCATGGTTCCTTGAGATTGAGTTTGGGCAGATGGACAACAGAAAAAGAGATAAATTACGTTTTAAAAGTTTTGCCAAAAATTAT
>CAYHAF010000050.1:0-4047 GCA_964354555.1 uncultured Candidatus Saccharibacteria bacterium | reverse complement strand
AAAATCCGATGTGCAAAATCCAGTTCTGCTCATAATTCAAAACACTCTTGGCACTATAGAAGGCGATTACAAAAAAGTGCTTTCTGAAATAAAAGCAGTTGCTCAAAAATACAAAGGCGAGATTATCATTTCCTTATTTCGTCAAGAAGCTCTAAAGAATTGGGGAATAAAGCTTTACTCCACAATCAAAGAGATGGTGGGAGAACCTGATTTAGAAAAAACAAACTTTGAGAAAGGTTTGTTTGTAAGCAAAACTGGCTACAGGTCAAAATGGTGGACATTGGCAGAGATAGAAGAAATAAAAGATTTCTTTGATGGAAAGGTGGTGAAAGAAGTTTTGACACCTAACTTCGCTATAATCCATACCTCACTCAACTAATTAAAGGGCGAAAGATTCGCCTCTTTTTATTTCCGCTCGAGAGTTTTTCTCTCGGGTCTTGATTTTTTTATCCTGAGCTGTTAGTATTTGGACATAAGGAAGGATTAGATGACAAAGAAAAGCGTGGAAGAAAAAGCGGAAAGACTACTTAAAGAACTTGAAAAATCATGGGAAAGAGGATTGAGTGATTCCCAAATAGATAGAATAACAGGAAAAGATCGCCACGAAGTTGTCCAAGTCCTATTAAAAAACAAGAAAGCTCATTGGGTAGCTCACTGGAAGCTTCATTTCGGAAAAAAGACGTAAAGTCTAAGAGGTTATGATCAAACGATCAGCCTCTTTTTTATTGAATTTTTGAGAAAATCGAAGCAGATTACGCTTGACAAGAATATGAATAGGGAATATTATAAATTACGAAAAGGAGATGAGAAAAATGAATAAAATTGCTATGATGGGACTTAGGCCAGCTCTTAATCAAATTACAGAGGGGGCAGAAGTAGAAATGAGCGGCGAATTCTTCCAAATAAAACATGGCTCTTCGCAGGAGACAGAAAAACATCCTCTCCACAAATACACACTTCCAAATGGCACTATTCTATATGAAAAAGTGCAGGCAGTAATAAAGGTTCCAAAGTGTGTTCCAAGCCTTTTTGTTTTCACTTCTTTGCAGTGGGAAAAAAAAGAAGCGTGGCTTTCTGAAGATGCATTATGGTTCCTGGATGAAATCGCTCAGATATGCCGCAATCCGTATATAGTGCCCCCGCCAGAATGGGCTAGCACTCCGGCATAGCCGCACCTTATATCAAGTCGTTAGGCACGCTTCGTTGCGTGCTCTTTTTTTGTTGAATTTTTGAGAAAATAGAAATGCTTGACAAACACGATAATAAAAATTACAATAAAATCACAAAAGGAGGGATGAAAAACGTCTGAACCTTTAAAAATAAGCAAAACAAGAATCTTGTCAGTTATTCTGTTTTTGGCTGCATTAAGCATCATGATAGTCTCTGTTTTTAACTATAAAGTAAACATAGGCTCAAAATATTATCCTATCAGTAAAGCAAGTAGTCTGTTATATGATGTTGGCGATGCGCACACAAAAGAGGAAAAAGCATGGTATATCAGGGAAGCTACTAGACTATGTCTTCAGGAAGCTCAGACTAATGACAAACCACTTTTGATAGAGTTGAGGTCTCTTACTCCTGAGAATACTTCTGAGCAATTTCATAAAGTAAGCATTTTACTAAACGATGAATATGAAGAGCGAGCCCTCGGACCCTATACTATACCAGCAGGAATTATGATGTTTACAGTAGTTGGCGGCGGTTATCTTGCTTTGGGTAAGTACAAGGATTGGAGGAGTAAGGAACGAAAGACCTTTGCGTTCACGTTAGTGGGGACATTGGAATTTTGCCTTTTGCTTTTCGTCATACTTTAAGATTCTTAAAAGGAGAGTGAAAATTTTTTGCCTCCTTTTTTTATTTTAACCCGTTAAATTCGTCTCAGGCGACTATTTAACCGGGGGAGTGAACGCGAAGTCCCGTAAAGAGCCGAGCTTGTCGAGGCTCTACTACTAAAAAAGAAGAAAAGGGGGATCTCGTCACGAAGAGCGATTTTTTGGTTTGACATTAAATTCTAATGTTTTAAAATAAAATGGAGAAGGAGGTGAATAAATGAGCAAAAATGTGCGATACGGATTCCGTCTACAAGAATTGCTTACAATCTTTGATTGGTTAGCAGCGCAAATCACGCTGAGAGATAAACGATGGTTAAACCAAAATCAGCCCGGGTTCTGGCGAGGAAAATCAATTAAGAATGCAATAGATGCCATGAGGAAAAGCGACACATTCTACTTACGTACCGTGATAGAAAGTCTTTTAGATGCTAAAAGAAGAGAAAAAGCATCCTATTATCGACCAGTGACGACCCTGGCAGTTCAAGACTTACTACAAATAGTCCAGATGTTGAAGATAGAGATTCCAGATAAGATTAGTGGCCCAGAATTACGCGACTTAATCATTGGAAAAATAGAAGCTAGCAACTAGCACATTGACAACCCTAAATTTATCGCTCTGCTGGTCAATTGACTGACAGGGCTTTTTTATTTCCATCCGAGAGTTTTCAATAGAGGTTGTTTTTTGATAGAATAAATTATTATGATTGAAGCTGTAATTTTTGATTTAGACGGAACGCTTATTACTATTGAAGATAGATTCTATGCCGTTGTAAGTGATTCCTTAAAGAAATACATCAAAAGTACTGTCGGCCGCGAAGAACTACTGGCAAGTTTTAATTCTGATACCGTCGATAAACTTTTAATAAAATTGGGTTTGCCAAAAGAAAGAATCAATGACTTTTGGTTTGATTTTTTGGTTGCCTACAGAAAACCTAAATATTGGAAACTTTCCAAGTTAATTGAAGGGGCAGTTGATACACTAAAGAAACTAAAAAATAAAGGTTTGAGGCTTGCTTTGGTAACTGGCGGAATCGCTGATGACGAAGCATTTTCGGAAGAGTTAAACTATCTGGGTATTAGAAACTTTTTTGATATTGCACTTCCCGGCAGTAGTTCAGCTGATATTGATAAAGAATGGAGAAAGAAAGACCAAGTCGAAAAGGTGTTGGAATCTTTAGGAATTAAACCACAGGAATGCGTGCTTATAGGTGATTATATTGCGGATATAAAAACAGCTCAATATTTTGGTATGAAATCTGTGCTTGTTGGAAAGAGGAAATCACTTCATTTAAAAGCAGATCTAAACTTAGATGATTTTTCAGAAGGATTAGACTTGAAGATGCTTGAATGAAAAGAGAGTAGGGAAACGAAATCCCTTTTCCCACTTAATATTGTGCGACATTTATTTAAGGTAATAAAAAACAGCGACTTTTAAAAATCTTGCTGTTTTTTAGTAAAATCTTAATATCTTAAATCTTTTATCTCATATCTTCTTATCTCTACCCAGTGAGTGAAACTGCTTGTGTATGTCCCTGAGTCTTTTGTTTGTGACGTGAGTGTAGATCTGGGTACTAGTGATACTTCTATGGCCGAGAAATTCTTGGATAGTTCTTATATCAACTCCTTGGCTCATCAAATCAGTGGCATAAGAATGACGTAAGGTGTGTGGGGTTGTAAAAAATGGTATACCAGACAAAACAGCGTATTTTTTGACGATTCTTTCAATGGAACGGGGAATTAAACGTGTATCAGAACCTCTTCTTGCCCGAAAATGGATGAATAAGGCCTTTTCTTTGTCGTGCCGGGTTTCCAGATATTTCTTAATCCAAGAAATGGCTCGCTCTGAAAAATAAACTGTTCGGGGGTATCCACCTTTACCTATGATACCTAATTCAAGTTCTTTTTTGTCTTTTAATTCTGAGCCTTTAGACGAAGAATCAAGGTTCCGGCGAGCAGATCGGGACGCGGTTCTTATATTGACAAATTGCTCCCGATTTAAAGCAGCCAGTTCAGCTACTCTCATACCTGTTGAAAAAAAAGCCTCTAAAATAGCCCTGTCTCTTAGACCCTGCGGATTATCAGTCTCTGGAGCTGATAAAAGCTTCTCAACCTGCTCCAAGCTAAGAAATTTGACTGTTTTTTCGCGTCTGGCGTCCTTTGGAAGGGCTATCTTGTCAGATGGTATAGAAACTATGTCTTTGACCGTAAAGTAGCT
>CAYHAF010000049.1:0-4193 GCA_964354555.1 uncultured Candidatus Saccharibacteria bacterium | reverse complement strand
TTTAGTAATTCTCTCGCCAATTGCCTTTGTTTCTTACATTTTGCCAATGACCAGAGGAGGGGGAAGCCTTTTAAGCTGGAAAGAATGGTGGAAACAACTTATTGCTTGGTCAATTATTGGAATAATTGCCGGCTTCTTTTTATACTTAGGATTTACCATGATTAGTCTGATCAATAATAACTCCAGTGCATTTGTTACTCAACCAGCTATTGGACAACTTGGTTTAATGAACAATATCTTGCCCTATCTTATTCCCTTGGTTTTGCTCTGGGTTGCTTATAGAGAAACCAAGAGAACTTCAGCTATGTTTGCAAAGGAAGTTGTTGAAATGCCGGAAAAATTAGCGAAAAAGGGCATCCAAGCAGGAATTACTGCCGCTGTAGCGGTTGCCACAGGCGGAGCAGGAATTCCAGCTCTTATGACAAGAGCTACTAGCCCCATAAGGGAAAAACTAGAAAGAATGCCCTTGGTGGGCGCAGCATTAGGTGGTGTTGGAAGCACACAAGCGATACAACAACAGAGAGTGACGGAGCAAGAAAAAAGATTGAGCAACAGAGATAACGAAGCGCTTCATAAAACTTTTGAAAGCTCTAGAAATCCTTATGAAAGAGGCGCAGCATTTAAAATGCTTGAGGCTAGAAAAGATCTTAGCCAAAACGAATATAATTATATAGGGCAAGCGCAAGGTATGGGTATAGATGTCAGAGAGGCAATTAAACGTAGGCCAGATCTTGCTAATCAAGCATATAGATATGATCCCCAGACTAAACAGAGAGTGCAAATGGATACACAACAGACGATTGAAAGAATGAGTCCGGCAGAGTTCAGAGAGATAGAGGCTGAAGGATTATCTAATCTTCAGGTCTTTCGTTCGGCGAATATGCGACAAATCCAAGAGCTAGGCAGAAGAGGAACTCGTCGGCGAAAAGAATCAATTCGAAACTTTGTGATTGCGCAACAACTACAAATCCAAAATGAAATTAATAACTTACGAGCCGCTGGAAATAATCGTGAGGCCGATAAGCTCATAGATACAGGGAATTATATTTATTCAGATCCAAACTATGTAATATAAATATGCAAGATATTAACTCCACAAAAAACGAAGAAATATCTTTTCCACCAGAAGCTGTTTCTATTATCCGCGAAATTGTACATAATTACGGTTTTGAGAAAATTGAAGAGGAATTACTGATAGAGATGGGGAAAATAGAGGATTTCAAGGAGAAAGAAAAAATATTTGAGAGCTTGCCCGGTAGACAACTAGCTCGAGTAACCAAGGAGGCAGCCGAGGGTAAAATTACACTTCAAGATGTTTTTTCTATTCTGCAGAAAAATTTAAAAATAAGTGAAGAAACAGCTAAAAGGCTATCTAAAGAGCTAAAAGAGCGAGTGATTAGTTTAGCGCAGAGAACAGCAGAAAAAGCGGAGGCAAAACAAATACTATTCAAAGAGAAAGATAAACTGGCTATGCCTCCACAAACATCAGAAATAGAACCACCGATCAAACAAAAATCTAAAGCGTCTAAAGAAGATATATACCGTGAACCTATTGGATAATAAAAAGAAGGTTGTTGCCATACAACCTTCTTAATAAAACAGTTTTTTTTCTGTTCTTTTTTCTTCCTTCTCTTCCTCTTCTTCTGTCTTCTTTGTTCTTTCTTTTGATTCTTTTTTTTCGCTTTTTCCTTCTGGCATCCTTGCTTTTACAGCTAAGAATTCAAGTACGGCTTTTTCTATTTGTCCTATTGTGCCTTCTAGCCCTCCTTGAGCACCCTGGACCCTGATATCAACAAAAGATTTCCCTTCAATAGCAAGTTTTCTCTGGAGCAAATCAATGTTCTTTTCTATAATCTCTTTATGTTTTTCAAGAAAATCCTTTGGATCTTTTTTGAACTCCTTTCGTATTGCACTCACACTCGTGCCTGTTTGCTGATGGATCATTTCTATTAATGTTCCAACTGTTTCAGATGCTCTTGCTTTAGCCTCTATTTCCATTTTTTTCTTTGCCGCTTCTGCTTCCAGAGTCGTCTTCTTCTTTAATGCCAGTGTCGCTTGGTATTCCGGTGGAAACTGGATGTCTTGGATTCTGATTCCGTTCTTCTCTAGAATATGAATTCCCCATTCATCTCTGAGCATTGCTATCACAGAATCTTTCTTAATATCACCCCAAAGTGTTGTAGGGTTTTTTTGAGCAGTTAGTAATCCGTCAGCTTTTTTTTGGGTAATCCAACTTACGAGAGCAGTGTCAAGATTTTCCTTGGCTTTTTCGTGGAAGCTTATCGAAGCTTTAAATAAGGCCTTATAGATGTTTGTTATTTCGTAGGTAAATAGGAACGTAACGGTTACCCTCAGTCTCTCGGGCGGCAATGTTTCAACATCTTTCACAATTGTCACATAAGTCGTTGGCTGGAGAGGAATATCTTCAAATTCTTCTTCGCGAAACACAACTTGCGATTCATCCTTTCCTTGTACTATATGAAGTGTTTGATATCTTTTTTTGTACTTAAGAATCCGGTCAAAAGGCCAAATTCCTACAAGGTGCAGTCCGCCGGGACCATGCTTTGTGCCATTCTGGACAACGTTCCAGTCTTTGTCTAGCTTGCGTCCTTCCCAAGTTATTATGACTTTTTTGAATCCGCGCAGCCTCATTACCGCTTTTCCTTTTGCTTCTCCAACAGTAGTGAAAACCAAAAAAGCAAAAATGAGAAGCACTATTCCAATAAGTACCATAGCAACTGTCGCCATCAAGAAGAGAACCGCCGAAATTACTATCAAGACAATCCTTGCAATAACCCAGGGAGTTATTTCCATTTTCTTTTCTTTATTCATTCTTTTCACCTCCATATGAAGTTGTTTTAGAACTAGATTCATTATACTATAAATAATTTTTTTGTCAATGTTATATGTCAAGCCCTTGCTCTTCCCTTCCAAATGTTATTAATAATTGGTAAAATAAGAACAGGATCACGATACTTTTCTTATGGAATTTATCGTTCCAAAATTTATCAACAGGGAACCAAAAATAATGGGGCCTTTAACCTTCAAGCAGTTTATTTTTTTGGCTATCCCGGGCTTTATCTCTTTTATGCTCTATTTTATTTTGAAAAAAAGCAACTTCGCCCTATTTATATTAACAACTATAGTTTTAATGGGAGGGGGAGTAGCTTTCAGTTTTTTGAAAATCAAGGGATACCCTTTGCCAATATTCCTGAAAAATCTTATTGTTTTTTCACTCTCAACAAGAAAATTTATCTGGAGCAGAAAGATAATGCCTCCAAAAGTACAAAAAATGGAAAAGATGGAACAGAAAGTAGAAACCCAACAACTTAAGATTGCTGGGAGAAGTAATCTTCAAAAAATATCAGTTGATATAGAAACAAGAAAAAAATAGAAATAATAAGTATTATTATTTATAATTTATTAATTATTTACCGTGGCAAAAACAGGAACACAAAAATTTCTGGAACTTGACCAGATAAGGGAAGGGATTGTTATCTTGAAAGACAAAACACTAAGAGGAATTCTTTTGGTTTCTTCTATAAATTTCGCCTTGAAATCAGAAGAAGAACAAAATGCTATCATATATCAGTTTCAAAACTTTTTGAATTCTTTGGATTTTTCAACTCAAATCATTGTCCAGTCAAGAAGATTGAATATCACCGGCTATTTAGATAGGCTAAAAGAGTTGGAAGACAAACAACAAAATGAACTTCTGAAAATTCAAACTAAAGGCTATAGGGAATTTATTGAAGGGATTATAAAACAAGGGTCAATTATGAAAAAAAACTTTTTTATTATCGTGCCTTTCTACCCTCCGGTCGTAGAATCTCAGGGTCAAAAAAAAGATAAGAACCTACAGAAAACAGAAATGACGGAAACTGCTTTTCAAAGACACAAAGCCCAACTTTGGCAAAGGATGGAATTCGTGGCTTTAGGTTTAAAAAGATGCGGCCTTCAGACTATGCCCCTGATTACTCCCGAGTTAATTGAACTTTTCTGGGGATTACACCACCCAAAAGAAGCAGAGTTCGGTTATTACCCGGAAATTCCTCCGGAATTATCACAATAGTATTTTAGTGCTTAGCAATTAGTTCTTAGTGGCTAGTTGCTAATCGCTAATCACTAATCGCTAATTTATGGCATTCTCGTTTTTTAAGAAAAAAGACATACAACTGCCTGAAAAAATCTTT
>CAYHAF010000048.1:0-4205 GCA_964354555.1 uncultured Candidatus Saccharibacteria bacterium | reverse complement strand
ATCTCGAGTAAAATATTACAATAGAAACATGATCAAGTTTTACAACACCTTAACCAGAAAAAAAGAAAGTTTTAAGCCTTTAAAGAAAAAGGAGGTTGGGCTTTACACTTGTGGACCGACAGTTTATTGGTTTGCCCATATTGGGAACTTAAGAACTTATATTTTTGAAGATATTTTAAAAAGAGTTTTGGAATATAACGGATTTAAGGTAAAACACGTAATGAATATCACTGATGTCGGACATTTAACTTCTGATGCCGATACCGGTGAAGATAAAATGGAAAAGGGCGCAAAAAGAGAGGGAAAAACCGCTTGGGAAATCGCTCAATTTTATACTGACGTTTTCAAAAACGATATAAAAAAATTAAATATAAAAGAACCTTCGATATGGGCTAAGGCAACGGACTATATAAAAGAACAGGTTGAACTGATTAAGATTTTAGAAAAAAAAGGATTCACCTATAAAATCGCAGATGGAATTTATTTTGACAGTTCTAAGATAAAGGATTACGGAATATTATCGGGTAAAAAAGCAAGAAAAATAAAAGCTGGAGCAAGAGTAAAAATTTCTTTAGGAAAAAGAAACGCAAAAGATTTTGCCTTATGGAAATTCAGTCCTGAAGGCGTTAAAAGGCAGATGGAATGGGATTCACCCTGGGCCCCTCCTGGCGTTCGGGGTAAAGTGAAGGGTTTTCCTGGTTGGCACACAGAATGCGTTGCTATGTCTGCTAAATTATTAGGTATGCCTTTTGATATTCACACCGGCGGTATTGATCATATTTCCATTCATCACACAAACGAAATCGCTCAATCAGTAGCCGCTTTTAATAAAAACTTGGCTCGTTTTTGGCTTCACGGCGAATTCGTTGTTTTAAGAGAAGGAAAAATGTCAAAATCAAAAGGAAATATTACTATTCTAAAAGATTTGGTTGAAAAAGGAATAAATCCACTCGCCTATCGCTATTTATGCTTGACGACGCATTATCGCTCAAAACTTACATTTTCTTTTTCTGCTCTTGAATCAGCTCAAAATGCTTTAGATAATATCTATCAAAAAATAAGAGAAATTAAAACAACGAGCAATAGACAACGAACAACGAACAATAAAATGAAAAACTACGAGAAGAAATTTTTTAATTTTATTAATGATGACCTAGACACTCCCAAGGCTCTGGCCTTAATGTGGAAGATAATAAAAGACGAAGGATTAAAGGCGCAAGATAAAAAATATTTGTTATTAGATTTTGATAAAGTTTTTGGCCTCAGTTTAGATAAAATCAAAAAACAAGAAGTTCCAGAAGAAATTATAGAATTGGTCAAAGAAAGAGAGAAATTAAGAAAAGAAGGAGAATGGCAAAAAGCTGATGAAATTAGAAAAAAAATAAAAATTATGAGCTGGCAAATCGAGGATACGGAAAAAGGACCAAAAATTAGACCAACGAGCAATAAACAGTGAACAACGAACAATAAAAAGGCGCCGAAAGGCGCTTTTTGATATTTTACTGATGTGGCTTATTTTTTTTGAAAAGGACTCTAGCACCACGACAGGGAAACCAAAATCGTAGATTTTCTGCACAATCAAGGCAGTGAATTCCCGGTATATGACCGATTCTTGAACATTCTCCCAGAGGAACCACGAATAGTAGATTTTCTAACTCTAACGTTTTTAGTGCCCCAAGAAATTCTTTCCGACCTATCTGGTGGTTTTTTAACTCATCAGGTAAAGACAAACGAAGTCTTCTCTTCAGGTTAATTATCGGCATCGGCTCTTCATCACTCAATGAGATTTTGATTAGTTGTTTCCGAAGAAGTCTCAAAAGTACAGTCTTTTTCAAGTATTTAACTTCTTTTCTCGGAATTTTACCAGCAAAGAATGGAAGCGTAAGAGCCTTATTTATAGCTGCATCAGTAACACCGCATAGTTTGGCAATTTCCCATAAATCTCTTTTCTTTCCGTATTGTAAATCAATGACACGAAGACAAGTAGCAACTGAAACAATTGGACTTCTTCCCTGATGAACCCTCTCTTTGACCATTTCCTCAGCTAAGGCAACGGCTTTCTCCAAAGTGGCGTTGTCGAAACCCATCATTGGACCAAACTTCTTTACGAAGATTGTCGGTCTAAGAGTGCAGGTTTGTGGCGTAATCCCGTATTTTTCAACTATCTTTTGATAAGTTCGGAAAATCTTTTTTGGGTCGTAGCGTGGTATGATTGCAAATCCATCTTCTTCGGTTGGAATGGCTTCCTTAAACTGCTTGAAAGGGATAGCGGAACATGAAGGATCAGTTTTAATCACATAATAAAAACAGGCCAGAGCAGTGATAATATCAGAGTAATTGCTAATGAAATTCTCCCCTTTTAACGATTTAAAGAGCTTTCCTGCTTCTTCAATGACTTCCAGCGGAATTTCTAGAAACCTCTCAGACTTAGCAATTTTTTCCATTTCTTTAGCCACTCGCTCAATCTTCTCTTCCTTCCATACTGACATTCAAAACCTCCTTCCTTATTCTATTTTAGATTCCTTAATTGTCAAATATTATAACCAAAAAACGCTCCCAGAGCGTTTTTTGATTTAGTGTTAAAACCACTTTAAAATGTCTTCTTTTTTTATCTGACCTAACTTTTCATCACTGGTTATTTTGTTTAATATCTCTTCTAAATTAAAGTGGTTTTTTTCTTTCCTGTTTTTTTTGCAGAATTTATAAAAGTCAAGGACTTGATTTGAAATCTTTGGCCAGGAATATTTTTTTGCCTCAGCTATCCCCCACTTTCCTATTTCTTTTCTCAGCTTTTCTTTCTGAATCAAAATTTCCATTGCTTTTGCCAACCCTTGGTAATCTTTTGGTTCTACCAAGAACCCCGCACCAGAATTTTTGATTCGGTGCGGGACTAGTCCAGCACCGAGCTTTGCTCTGGTGCTGGGATCTTCACCTCTTTTTCCTGCTAATAATTCTTTGTAACCTCGGTTAGCAAATGCAACTACCGGCAGACCAGAAGCCATAGCTTCCAAGATTATTATTCCAAAGCTCTCGCCAAAAATAGAAGGGGCGCAGAAAATATCAGAGGTTGCGAAATAAGAAGCTAATTCTTTTCCTACCTTTTCTCCCTCAAAATATACTTCTTTCAAATTATTATCCTTAACCCAAGATTTGGCATCTTCTTTCAATTCCCCTTCCCCAACTATAATTAATCTTATATTATGAAATTTTTTTTCTAAAATTTTATAAGCTTTTAACAAATAAATTAATCCTTTTCTTTTTTCAATCCTCCCTACGAATAGAATATTAATTTTTTCGTCTTGGAATTTTTTTATTTTATGATTTTTGGGATTAAATCTTTTAATGTCTACCCCGTTCGGAATTATAACCTTTGGGCCTTTATAATCGTTAAAAACTTCGAGCGATAAAGGAGCTACCCCGATTATTCCATCAATTTTCCAATTTATAATCTGTTTTAAGACATAAAGAAAAATCGGAAAGTTCTTCAGAAAATCACTTCCTTCAATATTGGCGTGAAAAGTTAAGATATTTAAAGCTTCTGATTTTTCTAAGATTTGAAAAGAAGAAGGAAAACTAAAATTGTGGAAATGCAAAACGTCAAATTTTTCCCGATTTAAAGTCTCATCTATAACCTCTGAATTAAAATGAATGGCAAAATCTGACTGGCTTCCTCCAAAAGGAAAAGGGAATGAAGTTCCTAATAAAATAACGTTTTTCCCATAATTCTCATAATTTTCTCTTCGAGGTGCTATAATTTTTGTTGCAATACCTTTTTTTTGAAACTCCTTATACAAACCAAAAACGTGGGTCTTTACCCCGCCTGGTTTTAAAAAAGAATGCAAAGAAACTAAACCTACTTTCATAACCCTACGAATTACGAATAAATACGAATCTACGAATAATTTATTATTTTTATTCTCTATATTTACCCCACACGAAATGTTTGTGAACTAAAGCTCGTTGTGGTGTGGGGATCATATTGTTAATTATATGGATAACTCACTATTTACACATTTAAAATTACTAAAAATTATATGTTAATTTTAGCAGGAAAAAGTAGTATTGCCAACCATTTTATGCGGATTTGAAATTTTCCTCAATTCTCCAAAATTACCGTAAGCTTTGAACTGGGGAGCTAAGATTTCCCGCCCGAGAGTTTTTATCTCGGGTTTTGTTTTAAGCTTGACTTTTTAGTTACCTATGAT
>CAYHAF010000047.1:1588-4242 GCA_964354555.1 uncultured Candidatus Saccharibacteria bacterium | reverse complement strand
AAGTATTGAAAATCCACATAAGATTGGTGGGGGACTAAATGACCAAAAATTCAAAATTATTTTTACAGAAAAATTTTAGCAAATTATTTAAAGACTGTCAAATATTATTTTTGCTAAAACCATTGGAAATAGCTGCTTTTTTATCAAAAAAAGAACCGGCTTTTTAAAAGCCGGTTCTAAAAATATTTTTAAATTAAAAAGAAGGTGAAATCTCTCTCCATAAAGGCAGAGGAAGCCCTATTGTTACCTTGTCTTCCATTGAGCAGGAATAATCTGAGTCGGCCACTTCCAATCTGACTGTTTGTGATGGGCCGAGCTGGAACTTAATATCAAAGGGATTCTTTTTATTAGACGTTAGTGGCGGTACTGCATGCTCAAACTTCCAAGACCAACTTACGCAATCCACTGGATCATTTAAACTATTGAAGCATTGTGTTGGAGGAACGGGCGGTTGGTTGTTTGGTTCTGAGTATCCGCAAATTCCACTTCCGTCATCATTACTTCCATTGATTGAACAGAAATTGACGTTTTTAAACACCTGTTGTCTCTCAGGAATAATATTGAAATTAACTTTGGGGCTGGCGTTATAATGCATTTCAAAACTTCCTGTATCTGAACACCTCTCCTGGTTTATGCTGTCAGTAATGCATACTCTGTAATAATAGGTACCTATATCACCGGCGCCTCTCCATTCTAAATGGTCCAGCCAATCGCCTTCAAGATCTTGGCCTAGTTTGACCTTATATAAAGTAGGAAAAGGATCTCCCAGCGGTACTATGTATTCGTAATTAAATTTTGGAGAAGAAATAGGATTTTCATCACCAATATCAACTTCATATTTTATGGGATCATCATCTGTAAACCCCCAGTCAATAGTTAATGTAGTCCCTTGGGCTACAAAGTCTGCTGGCAGAGCTGCTCCATAAGCGCAGTCATCAATACTAGAATCTATAGCTTCTATTACTGGAGGCTCATTTACTGGTTTATAAGTTACCTTGTAATTATTATTAGGAGTTGTCGAATCATCACCATTACAAGACAAATCAATAAAACCGTTATCATTGATGTCGCAATTTTTATAGTTAAAACTAATCCAGCCGATAAGAGCATTTTTTCTCTTTTCGTCCTCAGTTGCCCCAGTCCCTCCACCTCCCCAAGCCCAACCCTTGTATTCATCGGGATCAGGATCAACACCAGGGACTAATTCCACTTTATAAAAATTGCTACCTCCTATTCCTTCTAAACAAATATAGCCTGACCAACCTCCAGCTTCTGGATTTATTTGATTGGTATAAATAACACAACCAGAACTAGAATTGCCGGAACAAACTCTAATCCATCCAAAATCCCCACACCAAACTCCTGAAGGACCAGGCATAGAAGATGTATCAGTCGAAAGTCTAATCCAACCAATGTTTTCTGACCAAGCATATCCCCTCATGGAATAAAAAGTGCCGCTTCTGGAGTAAACTCCATATTTTTTAACTGACCCAAAAGTTGGACAACCAGCAGGAGCAGGAGTCCAACCAGGAACAGGAAAAGGCCCTCCCTCAGTAGCTCCTTCATACTTTCCATCTTTATCAACATCACAGTTGTCGCTGTTAAAACTAATCCAGCCGATGTTTGCTGACCAGGCGAAACCATGAAGATTTGGCGTAAGCAGAGTTTTGAATTTCTGCTCTTCTGCAGGAATAGGATTCCAACCAGCAGAATTATGAGCCTTAGCTCGAAAATAATAGGTAGTATCTGGTGAAAGACCATTAACATCAAGACTAAAATCCCCAGCCCCAAATGAACCACCCTCCTTAAGTGTTTCCAAAGAAGGTATGTAATTTCCTGGGCTTGTTCCTATATCAAAACCTACTTTATCGGCATTTACGCCACCAGTATCAGTGATTGTGCCCGTTAAAACAGCACCATAAGAATGAATTGTATTAGAGATATTATAGGTAAGAGCAATAGTCTCGACCGTTGGCGGGGAAGCTGGTACAGAATAATAAACGGTAATCTGAATGTGGTCGATGTAAACAGTTTTGTTGGATATCGTGTCATTTGCAGCAGAGATAACTACTCCAAAACCAGGATTTTTTATATCGCTCACTATCCAACTTATCCCCCATAGGTAATTGGAAGCACCATAAACTTTAGTTTCATTACCTGTTAGCCACGGATCCGAAGAGGCATTTTCAGAACCGACAACACTTCCTCCTTTGACTATCTTGACAGAATTATCATATATCGAGCTTGCTGCTGAAGCTTTTTTTTCTACCCTAACCTCTATCCCAATAATAGTTGAACTGTCGGGGATAATACTGAAATCAAAACCAGTGGCTTTGATATAATTCGTTGCGCTCGACGAGGGCAAGGTGATGCTGGCGTAAATATTGTTTGAAGTATAAACATTTCCCGGATTTAACCAGTCTATCCCTCCAAAGGGAGAATTTTCAGCAAACCCAGGACTAACTGGCCCAGCACTGTCAGCTTCAACTTTTTCAATTATCTTAGAATTAAAAACCGAAAGGCCGAAAACGGTTAATAAAATTATTAAAAAAATAAGTTTTTTTGACATATTAAATTTTTTTATTTGGAAATCACCTGACAAACTGAATCTGGCTGGCTGTAATTTCAGTTTTCCCTTTGATGTTTTCTCCTGA
>CAYHAF010000047.1:0-1488 GCA_964354555.1 uncultured Candidatus Saccharibacteria bacterium | reverse complement strand
CAAACTGAATCTGGCTGGCTGTAATTTCAGTTTTCCCTTTGATGTTTTCTCCTGAAGAAACAGCAATCAAATCTCCAACTTTTATATCATCGAAACTCAAGATTTTCTCCTTTATCGGTTCTTCCGGTGGCAAGGGTGGAGGTTCAATTATTTCAATTTTGAAAATCTTTGTTTGATCAGCCAGATTTACCTTGATATTTTGCTTTTCTATTTCCTTTCCTTCCGGTAAGGGAAATTGGCTAACTCGAATTGAAGTCTCTATCACCAATAAATTTTCTCCTTTTTCTTTCACAATTCCCGAAAGACTAAAAATTTTCTCTGGCAAAGGAGAATAAAATGGCTCCAAAAGGGATTTTAACCAATTAATCTCCTTTTGGGCCTGGCTTTGAATTTTTCCAATTTCCTCCTGCCATCTTCCCTTTTCCGAAACTTTCCCAATCCCAAAACCTATCAAAAGGAAAACTATTATTAAAATGATGTAATTAATTTTTTTCTCCATTTTTTATTTTACCAATTTTTAATTTTCTTAATGAACTTTGGATGCAATTTTTCGACCCTTTTAATAAAATGGGGGGGATCCCGTCCTTTTTACTGAAAATGCCAAAGAAAGGGCACCTTAGTTTCTTTTCCTTTATTGTTTACGGCTTTGAAATCCAGGTCGTAAGTATACCGGGAATCAATGAAAATATCCTTTGCCTCCCAAGAACCCTGCCACCTGCCCTTTGTTTCTTCCCCTTCAGCTAATTTAAATTCTATTGTTTCCTCGCCTTTATTAGTTTTTATCACTGCTGCTACTTTTTCTACACCATCAAGGTCTTCCACCCAAATTGAAAAAATTTGTTTTTCTCCCTCTCCCGGATTTTTGGGATCAATAACCAGTTCTTTTACAAATTTTGGGTAGTCCAATCCCCCGCTGGTAGAAAAAATTGCTGCTCTCTCAGAAGGAGTAAATTTTTCTTCAAAAGGAATTTCTTTCTCCTTAAAAAGTTTCGTTCTAAAAATTGTAAAATAACTCGTTATTCCAACAATGAAAGCGAGAATAAAAAAGAAAATTAAAACTCTTTTTAACGTCATAATAGGATTTGGACTTTTAATACTATATCCCGATAAAGATCTGACCGCCTTGCATATTAATTGTCCCTCCCGATATTAAAATTTTGTAAGTTGCATCAATTATAAGCGAGGATCCGGTTGGCACATTAAGTGTTCCACCGCTTACGATAGTTAAATTGCCCCCTATTAAATGGATAGCACCAGATAAAGTAAGGCTGCAATTAAGGGTATAATCACCGATTGGGGGTAAACTACAACCTGCAGCTGGTGTTGTAAAACTCTTTTCATCAGTAGCATATGTCCACCCAGCAGAATTGTGAGCCTTGGCTCTAAAGTAGTAAGGTGTACTTGGGTTTAAGCCTGTTTTATTCCAGCTGAAAACTCCTGTTCCATAGACATAGGTCCCAAGAGTTCCTTGTAGGTATCCAGTTAGAT
>CAYHAF010000046.1:0-4321 GCA_964354555.1 uncultured Candidatus Saccharibacteria bacterium | reverse complement strand
CGGTTTTATCAATAATGAGTTTTATTCCTTTTTTCTCTATTTCTTCTTTAGCTTCTGGAGTAACTTCTGCCAAGCCCGATTCGCCAGTTCCAATAACTATAGTATCAGGTTTTTGATCTATTGCTTTTTTCACTTCTTCAGCGCCGATTTTATGCCTTTCTTTAAAAACTAATGGTAAGACTTCGTCAGTCCATCTGACTTCAACGTCGTGATTAAAATCTCGCCCATCAATTTTAATAAAACCAAAACTATATTCTTCAATCATATTATTGAGGACTTAAATTTGACCATTTTCCACATCTGTCTCCCCATCGAGAAATAACCTTGTCTTCGATTCTGGCCTCAATTACTTCGCATTGGTTCGGGCATCCCTTGCATTGAAAAGATGTGCATTTTATATCCATATCTGAAATATCCCAACCACGGAAAGAACTCTTTTCAAGATTTTTTTCTTTTGCCAAATACGCCACTCCAAAAGCTCCCAAAACTAAGTTATGTTTCGGTATAATAACTCCTTGTTTTAGAGATTCTTCAAAAGCCTTTCTCATTCCTAAGTTTTCGCTGACACCTCCGATAAAAATAATCGGGGGCTGGATGTTTTTTCCTTTAGCTACGGCATTCAAGTAGTTTCTCACTAAAGCCTGGCAAAGACCGGCAATAATATTTTCAGTTGTGTGGCCGATTTGCTGTTTATGAATCATGTCCGATTCGCCAAAAATAGTACAACGGCCTGAAATATGAGTTGGTTTTTCAGACTTTAAAGCAATCTCTCCGAATCTTTCAATTGGAATTCCCAATCTGAAAGACTGGGCATCCAGAAAAGATCCGGTGCCGGCAGCGCAAACAGTATTCATAGCAAAATCCACCACCACCCCATTTTCCAGAATAATTATTTTGGAATCCTGACCACCTATTTCAATGACAGTTCTCAAGTCAGGAACAAAATAACTGGCTCCAATAGCATGGGCAGTGATTTCATTTTTCACCAAATCGGCACCTGCAATAACTCCGGCTAAGTATCTGGCAGACCCTGTTGTGCCCACTCCGAGAACCTCAATATTTTTTGGAGCTTTTTCTTTCAGTTCTTTTAAACCTTTTTTAATTGCGGCTATCGGGTTTCCTTCAGTCCGGAAATAGCTTGAATAGATTATCTCATTTTTTTCATTTATCAATACAAATTTGCAGGAAACCGAGCCAACGTCTATTCCTAAATAAGTTTTCATTGCTTTAATTATAATTTTTGCTAATTATTTTTAATATTATGTTTTTGCCGGCTTTTTATCAAGTCAACGAAAGCTTCGATTCTGGTAGTTATTCCTGCCTCACCGGTTTGTTCATCAAGAGAAAAAGAAATAAATGGCATTTTCTTTTCCTGTGCTATTTTCTGCAAAATTGGACGAACTGTAGTTTCAGGCATACATCCAAAGGGCAGTAATTGAATAACTCCGTCGAATTCCTCTTTTGAGTAGTGCAGTAATTCATAAATCGCATCTCTTCCATGGCCGCAAACTGTCGATTTTAAATAAGGCATAATTTTTTTTTGAATTTTCCAGTCTATCCAGGGCATAACAGTTTTTTTCAGGTGGTAGAATAAATTCATTTGGCGGTGGACTTCAACCCCCATTTGTCCAAGTCTTTTTTCCAAATCGAGATTTATAGCGCCATCAATTACTGTATAGATTTCTCCAACTAAGCCAATTCTTAAAACTTCAGCATTTTTATTGATTTCTATTTTTGATATTTTTTCCAAAACTTCTTTTTTCAACTCATTTAGCGTTTTGGAATTTTTGATTTTATCCATTTTCTCGATGGCCTGAATTAAAACCTGGTCGGTTTCTCCTCTTTTCTTTTCCCTTGGCCTCAGATAAGTGGCTTTTTCTTCCAGTTTCTCAATGAATCGCATTTCTTTTAAGAAAAACAAAAAAGAATTAACTGTCTGCCAAATTGATATGTTATTCTTTTTCCTAATTTCATTTATTCTGGGAAATAAATTTTTAGCATTAAGGTTTAAAACAGTCACGTTATATCCAGCTTCCCTTAGAATTTTTTCCTGAATTTGCCAGTAGTATCTTAAACGGCAAGAACCTCCGAGATTTTCCCACATAAAAATTGTATCAGCCCCTTTTTTTATAGCTGTTAAATAGTTGCCAATATTAACCTTTAGAGGAAAACAAAAAAGCTCCGGCGATAATTTAGCTCCTTCTTCAATAGCTCTCGGACTTGTTTTATCAGGCAGGATACCTTCAGCTCCTAAGTTTTCAAAAATAGTTTTAAAACAAACCGAGTAATTTCCCAAATTGGCAACAGTAAGCTTCATATATATTATTTTAGTGTATCAGTAAAAGCCTCTATTCTGGTCTGGAGGCCGGCATCAGAAGTATGTTCGTCTATTAAGATATACAGAAAGGGGATTTTTTTTGATTTAAACTCCTTTTCAACAAACTCTTTCAAAACAGCATCGCATCCGCACTGAAAAGAAGAAACCTCAATCGCCCCCGCAATATTTTTATTTATTACTTCCTTTATTTGTAAGAGTATTTCTTGGCCGAATTCCCAGTGAAATTTAATAATCGGAGTAAAATCGGACATATCGGAGGATATCGGGATTCTGTCTATAAATATTACTTCATTTCCTAATTTTTCCAATTTTTTTGCTAAATCTAAATTAACATACTCATCATATAAATTATAGGGGTGACTGATAAGAACTATTTTTTTCTTCTCCGACTTTATTTTTTCAGCGAACTCTTTCTCTTCCGTTTCTTTAACCTCTTTCTCTTTTGAAAGAGCTTTTTCCATCGCTTTTTCTATTTCGAACTCTTCTTTCTTTAATTTTGAACCTAGTTTTGATATTATTTCCCTGAATCTTTCTTTTCTTTCATCAAAAGTTTGGGTCAAGATGGGAGTTTTTACTAAAATTTTAGCTAAGTCCGGCAAGGCGAAAAACTTGGGGCAGTATTCCAGTTCTTCTTTGGTAGCCTTTAGTCTTGGCACGAAAATCAGATCGCATTTCCCATCCAGCCACACCAAGTGCCCCCAGAAAACCTTATTAGCGAAACAAGTTTCGGGATCGGCCGCCTTCATTCCCATATCAACAATTTCTTTGTTGGTTTTCGGAGAAAGTAAAACTTTGAAGCCCAAGCTTTCAAAAAAAATTTCCCAAAAATCTGTTCTTTTCCAATAAAATAATGATTTTGGTATACCGATTGTCGCGGCACGTCTCGCTTCCGCTCGACTAACACCGCTCCTTAGAAACCCACGGTTTCTAACGTTTTCGCCTTCGGCGAAAGCCTGTTTTCCTATTCGGGGCAACACCCAGTTTCCCCGACCCCCTTCTGAAAATTTTAGTAGGCTAAAATTTATCATTTTTAAAATAACGTATTTTGTTTTGAAATTTTTTTCTGTTCTCCTTGGGAAAATATTTTTATTTTTCCATAAACGCCATCATAACCAGGTTCTATAGAAACCTTACCTTCTCTTACTCTTTTGATGCCCTCTGCGATTTCTGGCACAGTGGCATTTTCCAAATCTTTTATAGGAGCTTCGAGTAGGATATTAAATTCATTTCCTAATTTTTCAATCAAATTTTTATATTCTTTTAATACTTGTTTTGTTCCTGTGGTTAGATTTAAGGAATCAGCAATTATTTCTTCCAAAGGTATTAAACTTTTAAAAGGGATTATGTTTTTTGGTCTAAACCCTTCAATTCTGTCAGCTAATTCTTCAACCCTATTTAAAACTCCAATAGTAAGATATTTTCCGCATCTCGGACAGATGTTATTATATTTTTTCGATTCTTTAGGAGATAAACTAATTTCGCAAAGTCTATGGCCATCATAATGGTACTTTCCTTCTTCAGGAAAAAACTCAATCGTATAAAGAAATTTTTTAAGATCTTTTTCTTTTATTGCGTTTATAATTTCTGAATAAGAAATTTCGGTATCAAAACAATTAGCTTCTCTCCCAATTTTGGCAGGGGAGTGAGCGTCGCTATTGGAAATCAAGGTTATTCTATCTAATTCGGACAATCTCCAATTCATTGCCGGGTCGCTACTCAAACCGGTTTCTCCGGCAAAAATGTATTTTGAGTATTCGTCAAAGCATTCTTCGATGGAATTAAAACCCGATTTTGAGCCAAATAAACTGAACCAAGGCGTCCATAAGTGGGCAGGTACCACCAGACAATCCTTTGAAGAATCCAAAGCAATTTTTAATAATTCTTTGGCATCCATTCCCAAGATTGGCCTGCCATCAGATTTTAAATTCCCAATCCAGCCCAAATGAGCGCTGATTTTTTCACAAGCTTCAAAAGAAGGAGAGA
>CAYHAF010000045.1:0-4378 GCA_964354555.1 uncultured Candidatus Saccharibacteria bacterium | reverse complement strand
CAAACTTCTGAGGGTCATAGAAATTATCCTTTAATTCTTTCCAAGTCTCCCAAAAGAGAGAAAAATCCAAATCTTCCGGGGGACAAACTTCGCAAGAAGCAATTCCGGCCTTCACCCCTTTTTCATTTCCTTTTTTCCATCCGATTATATAGCTAGCTCCGGCACTGATCAAAACACTGCTGATAAAAATAGCGGTAATTATTATAATCCAAAAATATTTAGTGTTCTTTTGATTTTCTTCCATATTAAGTTTTTATATCAAAAATAATAAAGAAGAGCAAGTAAATAGAAACGTCTATCGGGTTAATGGTGAATTGACGAAATACTATATTGTAAGTAATATGAAGATGGTTCTTTGACAATCCATCGATTGAAAAAGAGACCGAAAAACAAGAAAAAAGGAAAGGAGGAATAAACTGGACGTTTTGAAACATTTCGGACAAATACTTCGCTGGCTAGGATGGGCATGGATAACACTAGCGATTGTCTTCGCATACTTAATACCATTCGTTAGAATTGGCAACTATACAGAAGAAACACTACAAAGCTTCAGTAAAGAATACTTTTGGTCTGAAGTAGGCATCACAAAACTCGTTTTTACATTCGCCATTGCAATCGCATTGATTGTGGTAGGAGGTTACGTGCAAAGATCATCAGAAAATAGATGGTCGAAACTAAAGAATGAAACGATAGGCATGCTAAAGCTCTACGGCAGGATTCAGATATCTGAACTTTCAAGTAAATTAAGTCTTTCTCAGACAGAAACAGAAAAACTATTGGCTCAATTGCGTCAAGAAAGAGAACTTGAATTTTCTATCGATACAAACGATGTAGTGATGCCTGGTCATGAAAGAGAAAGACCAACACAAAGGGAAACCCTCAGAGAAACAGAGAAAATAGTAGTTAAAATACCTTGCCCTCATTGCGGAACATTAAACGACGTGAATGCTGAAAAATGCACTAATTGCGGCTCTACTACGAAAAAATAATAAATCCACTCTTTTTTTCTATATTAGTTCTTAGAGTTTAAAAAGGCCTTAACACAAAAGGCTCTTTTTTATTTTTAGAAGATTTAGTTAATGTAGCGCCCAGGAGGACTCGCCCTGTCGAATGACAGGGCGAGTCCTATTGAATAATGGGATGGAATACCCGAAGGCTTAAGGAAGGTAAGATTCTCGCCACCCTAAGAAATAAAAAACAAAAACATCCGAAATGGATGTTTTTGCAATATAGCAAATTTATTTTTTCTATGATTTAACACTAACCGAGGAGTGTTTTTTTTCATAAACTATCATCATAATCCAAATACTTAATACTGCGACAGACATAACAACACCCAATATCAGGTCTTTTATAACATTTGGGCCGATTAGGAATAATTCACCATTCCATAAATGGTCAACAACAAGCATAGTTACTCCGCCAAGCATTAGAAAATTCAAACGATTAAGATTCGATATTGAAATTTTTTTCGCTATTTTAAGACCGTTAATAATTAAAGTTATGGTTAGGGGCACAATGAAGCACATATATTTTTTGTTTTAAAATTATTATTTTATTATAGCACAAAAGAGGACTCTCACCGAGTTGCCCGAAGGACATTGCTCCCGCTGCGGCGGGACAATTCGGGGAGAAGGTTCTCGCCACTGGAGACATAAACAAAAAATACCCACAAGGGGTAATTTTTGTTTCTGGTGCACTCCACGCTACTTGGATGGAACCAAATTATGCAGGAATTGAGAGAATGGCAACTACTGAAAGCTGAAACAAGTTAAATTTTCTATCAAGTATAGTTTTTTTACCCGCTACGGTTTCGGCGAGTTATATTTCATTATAAGCTATTCTAAATTCAAAGAAAACACCTTAATATGTGGTATTTTGTGAAGAAAAATAAAAAATTGCAAACAATCTTATAACTTTAACAAAACTAAAAGCCCCTAATTAAACGGGGCTTTGAAAAGATGTTCAATAGTATAAAACCACCTATTTAATTTTTAATTCCAGCTCTATCTCATCTCTGATAGGAATTCCATGATTCCCAATTAAAGGAATTTCTGACTTTAAGCACCGTGCACGTACTACTGCATCCCGATAAATAGCTTTTATAGAAAAGCCTATCTTTTGCCAAAAACATAGAGCATCGAGATTGTCATTTGTAGTAATCAAACATATTCTTTTGCAGTAAAGATTTTGAGCAACTTTCTTAACTTCCTCCTTTACAGCCAAAAACCCTGGAAGTTTATAAGGAAAAAAACTTTTCCGCGACTAATGATTTTTTCTGATCCCCAGTTGTTGGCAATAAATTTTTTAATCCATTCTCGATCTTTTTGAATAGCTTTTCTAACTTTAAAATCTAACTTCCTCATAAAATTTAGAGTCTAATCCATTCTACTTTAACTATATCCTAATTTACTCCGAAATAAAAAAAGGTAACCAAATGATTACCTTTTTAGAGTTTTTTGCCAATATGCAAATTGAAGACAGTTTGGATCTTGTTGTTTAAAATCACCATGGAAATAAAATCGATTCGCCAGACATTCGTATTTGCAAATACGGCTACATTGGCCGCATTCTTTCGGCTCGCTAATTGCCCTAATATCGTGAAATTTATTTCCGACTTCTCCGCGCCAAAATTCCTCGATAGTGCCATCAACATAGATTTTGCCGTAAGAGAAAGCTGGACCAAGAAAAATACAAGGGCTAACTTTGCCGTAAACGTCAATATGCATCGAGCGATTAGCCGCTCCGCACATCCGGCCACGGAAAAGCTTAGGCACGATTTCCGGCGGCTGATCAAACATCATTCCTTCGTCCATCAAAACATAAGGCAAAACTGCTGGATCATTGAGGTATTCAAGAACCTTAAAATATGCGAAAGAGTCTTGCGGCCCAAGTATCATCTGGTTAAGAACCGCCCGGCCAGCGGGGCGGCAATAAGCAAATTTAGCCTTTACGCCGCGGCTTTTAGCCAACTCGACAAGTTCAGGAATCTCACCTAAGTTCTGCCGCAACAATGTTGTACGTATAAGGACGTTTGCACCGGCCTTCTTTAAAATTTCTAGCGCTTCAAGCGCTCGGCGAAAATGGCCCGGCTCTCGCAAGCTATCGTTAGTTTTTTCCATCCCTTCCAAACTTATAGAAGTTTTTACATTGAATTTGGCAAGTAATCGAGCAATTTCAGGAGTAGTCGTTACGCTATTGGTACTGAGACTAAGAAAACATCCCGCTGAACGAAATAGGGCGATAATCTTAGCGATATCGGGATGAAGAAAGGGGTCTCCGCCGCCAATTTTAATGTACATTACGCCAATCTTTTTGGCCTCAGTTGCAATCTGCCTAATTATATTTAACGGCATATGTATTTTCATTTTTCGTCCCGAATCAGATAAACAAAATGGACAATTCAGCGAACATTCCGAGGTAATATCAATATAAATTTTAAACGGTGCTGAAAAAGCGTTAACAACAGGATGATTATGAATAATTCGCGCCGTATTACCGTCAAAATCTCGACCCATGATTTCTTTTATAAAAGCTTTTTGCTTTGAAATTTGTTGATGAAATGGGATTTTTTGGGGGATTTGCAAAACATAATTTTTTAAAATTCCATCTTTGGGGTTGAATTCTAATATTTTATTAACTTCGTTTTTCTGCGACGAGGAAGAGCTAAAATTGACATTCTCCAGCCTTATAAGTTTCTGCATGGTATTTTTTTAATAAGATTACTTTCTAAATAATAATTTTCAACTCCTTATATTTCAATGAATAAATGGCTGCTTGTTATTTCGTGCTATTTTAAGATACTTTCAATGATCGCTGAGGGAATAATTTCCGCTTTTAAACATGAGGCTATGGCAACAGCTGTGCCAATTGGCTTTAATAATCCAGTTTCCGGCAGTTCAATTCTTGATGTAATTATCCCACCAGCCCGGCGAACTTCTTCCGCCGGCATCGGTTGATGAATCAGGCGTAAAAGTAATTCCGGTTTAATCTCAAGGAGTGCCGGATCATCAATCGGCTTGATAGTTTTGATTGCATCAGTTGGAAAACTTCCAGTGTAGATTAAATTATTTGTGAATGGTTTTCGCCCAGCTTCCGCTCGGGAAGTGCGAAAAATGATAAAAGGCAAAGGTTCCGGCAAATTGGTTGAAAGAGAAATTATTTTGATAGAATTGCCTTCCATTAATATAGTTTCTTTTGCAAGTGTAGTTATCTCTACGTCGGAACCCACTTCTTCTTTCACCTCTCGGTAAAGAGAAGCTAACGGCGATTCACCCGGTTCCACTCTTCCGCCAATTCCGCCAAAAGGCAGAAAAAGAACTTCCCCGATTTTTTGCCACCGGGACGGCGGTTTTAAGGTTAAACAAAAACCGAATCC
>CAYHAF010000044.1:0-4838 GCA_964354555.1 uncultured Candidatus Saccharibacteria bacterium | reverse complement strand
AAAAATCGCCAATCCGGCGGTTTTTAATTTAGCAACCATTGACAAATTAAATTTAATTTGATATAAGCTAAATAGTACATGGAGGAAAAGTAAAAATGGAAAAATGTCAGTTTTGCCACGAGGAATACAGTGGTTCATATGGTGACCATATTCAAGAGAAGCATCCAATAAGTTGCGAGGAAGTAAAGAGTAAGTTCAATGACTACGCAAATGGTAGACTCGATGATGAGACCGACGAAAGAGTGATCTGCCATCTTGCTGGTTGCAAATCTTGCATGGACGCTCTGAATAAATTTAATGAAAAACAAATTCAAGCAGCTCTACAGTAGAAGAAAAAAACAAAAACACTATTAAGCCGAAAGCCTAGGGCAAGTAGGCCTTTTTTATTTCCGCCCGAGAGTTTTATTTCTGGCTTGACTTTTTTTCCTGAAGTGATAGTATTTTGATAGTTCTTTGGAGGTATGGAAAATGTCAGAAGGGATAATAAATAAAGCCCACTTGCAGGAACTTACTAAAGAAGCTCAAGCACGTATTGCTAAGAACGCAAAGAAGAAATTAGAAGAAGATGCTCTCCAAGCAGAAATCAAAGTCCAAGAAGATGTTGAAAGGTGGAAAAAGTTGCTCCCATCTGTTCTTGAGGGAGAAGCGAAAACTGGCAAGTATTTTGCCCACGTTATGGGAGACTGTATAAAGACCCCCACCGATAAGAAGGTAGCCGAGATTTTAGCTCAGTATTGCGAAGGTTTAGGTCTTAGGACAGAGATGCATCATAATAAATCAGAAGACTCCTATATTCTTGTAGTTTCTTGGGAAGAGACTAAGGGAATTGACGCAAAAGAGTTTGAGGAAAACTAAACCAAACTCATAGAGACAAAACCAAATGTCTCTTTTTTATTTTCCGCCTGGGAATTCTTATTCAGGTCCGCGCTATTGACAAAATTGAATTAAGGGTTTATTATAATAGAGTTGTTAGAATAAGGTAGTTCTTTACTAATAAAAAAGAAGAGAATTTACATTGTCTCCGAATTGTTCATTATAGATTCGTGGATAGTTCGGAGGCAACGTGAATTGTTTGTATTGAGAGAAAAAAATAGAAAAGGCGTTAATACAGTTAGGAGAGACCTTGCCATCATTCCAGTTTCTGATCTAGCAGAAGCAGCAACAATGCTTGCAAAAATCGGGGGCCATTTGATAACAAAACCAGTAGACCTAGACGAATTTGACAGCGATGAATGCTACGAGGTTGAATTCACGCTCGATTCAGTTATTAAGTCTGGAGCGTGGAAAGAAGAAGATCTTGGTGAAACAGCAACGGTAAGAAGAATGAAAATTGATGGCACAGCTATTGAAATCGATTTCAATAAATCTGACAATCAAGTAGAACTCGAATATTTCCTTGTTGTCATACTTCCTCTTCCATAACAATTTCTCTTCTTTTTTCTTTTTTCGAGCTCATAATTATTTGTGAGCTGGAAAAAAGGAAATAGTTCTTTGGGAAAAATTAATAAGGGGAAGTTAGTTGACCTCCGCAGAAAAAGAATCAAATTGTGGTTAATATCTTATCTTGGTTTTTTCTCTGCGGAGGTTAATTGTAATGATCAGTATTATTATTCCGACTTTGAATGAAGAGAAATTTCTTCCTATTTTGCTTGAATCAATCAAAGGACAACATTTTTGGGAAGAATATGAGATAATAGTTGCCGATGCTGGTTCAAAAGATAAAACAAGGAAGATTGCTAATGACTATGGATGTAAAATAGTAGGAGGTGGGTTACCTGCAAAAGGAAGAAACGAAGGAGCAAAAATAGCCAAAGGAAATTTGCTTTTATTTCTAGACGCCGATGGTATTTTGCCAGATAAGTTCTTGCAAAAAGCGCAGAAAGAATTTAGACAGAGAGAATTAGGAATAGCCAGTTTCTGTCTTAAACCTCAAACAACAAAAAGACTTGTAGTCTTCTTAATGAACATTTTATATAACTGGACGGTTCTCCTATCTTTCGAGAAGATAATCCCGCATGCCAGCAGTCAAGCAATTCTGGTCAAAAAATCGATTCATGAAAAAATAGGTGGCTTTGACGAAGAGATAAAAATTGGCGAAGACCACATCTACGCAAGAAGGGCGCGAAAGTTTGGGAGATTTGGAGTTTTACGCTCAACCAAAATCATCAGTTCCTTGAGAAGATATAGAAAAGATAGCTTGCTAAAAACATATCTCAAATACATTCTCGTCGAGACTTATATGCTTCTAATCGGTGGAGTCAAAAAGGATTTCGTTAAGTACAAATTTGACCATTACTAACAACTTTCCTCTTTTTTCGAGCTCATAATAATTTGTGAGTTGGAAAAAAGAGTAGCACATTGCAAATTTATAGGGAAGAGATTTTGCATCGCCCAAATTGTCCATTAAACTTTAGTGGCCAGCTTAGGTGATGCAAAAATGGAAAAGAAGGATGAGGCGGAAAAACCGCGATTTGACGACGAAGAGACGATTGAGGAATCAGAAGAACGGCGGACCAGAGAAGACGAACAAAAAGAAAAGCTCGAACAAGAGATCGAGCCTTATGTTGCGTCAGAGGTAGAAAAGAAACTGAGAAAAGAAATCGACGCAGGACTACATGAAGAAGAAATACAACAAAGAATAGGGGCTCTAAGAAAAGCCAACTACTCGATTGATGAAAAGAAGCTACGCGAAAGAGCCATTTTGGACCTAGTCGAAGACGCGATCGACGAAGCAGTTAGTGAAGAAGTCACCGAAAAGATGGAATCAAGAATTCGAACAAGAACTATATACTATACTTGAATAGAGTTAAATCTCTTCCCTTTCTTTTTTCTAGCCCATAATCATTTGTTAGCTGGAAAAAGTCCAAAACGCCCGATTTCGGGCGTTTTGAGTAATTAATAATAAAGGTTTTGGAGCCATATCTGCCTGGATTACGCTTGACGATATTGATATGATTAGGAAATAAAAAAACCTGCAAAAAGCAGGTCTTATTTTTCTACAATAAATCCTTTGAATGTCTCAGGATCCAAACTATAACCTCTAGCTATTGCCTCTTCAACAGTATTGCTTCTTGGATCTGCTTTGTAAACAAAGCCTTCGCCCAAGTTAGAATCGTAAAGCAAGATGAGCTGTTCCCTTCTTCTTTCACGAGTGGAAAAACGTTCAGTCTCCATAAATTCGCGACAAAGCAAGGCACTGGTTAGCACTATTTCATTTCCTATTATTTTCTGCTCTGTGTCTCTAACAAACCAGTCAATGTCATCAATAACCGGAATGTCGTTCATTCTATGGAAGTCAAATGTGAAGTCTTCTATCCTGCCTCGCAGATCATCAGAGAGTTCTCGAGTTAGAAGAATATACTTTTTCCCGCAGATCGCTTTTATAACTTTAAGGGCTTGCGGAGTGATCCGTTTTGGATTTTCTGTGGCGTGCAGATAATCAAAGTATTCTTCTTTCTCAGAATCTGGTAATTCTGGTACACACCGAAGGACTAAGTAAGACATAACTTCCTTGCGAAGCGTTCTTCCTTCCTTTGGTTTTGCAAAAGCATTTCTTATGAGTTCCAATCTTTTTTGCGGGGGGAATTTGAACGACGTGAACAACTTGTCAAAATATTCGTTGAACTCGACTTGATCTAGGATTTGTTCCATTGCCCTATCTCGCGCAATTTCCATTGCCGGGGGTATTTTCCTTGGAAATAATTTTTTTATTCCTTCGATGGCATCAAAAAGGACATGGAAATTACCGGAAGCGAGCTGTTTGTTGAGTGCAGATAATTTTACTTTTCTAAACTGGCTGGGAAGATTTTCGATTATCCACTCGTATTCATGGTTTGCCAATGAATCCATCAAGTTCAGGAATAGCCTTTCTAATTCTTTCTTCACCAATCTGAAGTTTGGAAAAATATAATTGGTGAAGAAATTCTTTTCTTCGTCAGGGAATTCTATTGATTTTTTGTCGAAGGCGAATACTTTTCCTTTGAGGAATCCCAATGATTTAATCAGAGCTTTTTGCCTTAGATCATCAGGCCATTTTTCCAGAGACAATTGCCTAAAAGCAGTGTCGAATTTTTTGAGATTTGTAGTCTTTTCAACTGTAAGCTCGCAATATTGTTTAACCACATCGTGCAACACTATGATTGGAGGTGGGTCAACTTTCATCATTGCAATACCAAGCATTATCCATTTAGGAATTTCTTGTGTATCTTCCTTCTTTTCCATATTTTTTCACCTTAAGAGCTAAAACAATATTAACAATAAGTAGGAATTTGTCAATAAAAAAGTCTGCTTTTGGCAGACGCATAAGAAAAATGGGTTTTTGAGATTTGAAAGAGCTAATCTACTGGTCTAGGGTTTTGGTGTTCGCGGAACTGAGTGACTCTGTATACTCCTGCTTCTAGGCTAAGAGTCGGATGGTCGGGATGAGTCATATCTGTTCCTTCTTCTCCAACAACGATAACCGCTGGAACCAGTCCTTGTTGATTGCGTGGGACTAGCACTTGCTCTAATCTTTGTATCGTGTGAGCATGTCCTTCTCTTTCACCGGTGATTACCAATGTCTTGCCTTTTTCTACTAGTCCTGGCGGAATCTCATCAAGTTTTTCGAAAGCTATGTCGCCTTGTCGGAAAAATCTTTTCTTTTCCAATTTTTTGCCTCCTTATAATCTAACTCTATTCTATCCCAAATAATCTGTCAAGGAGAATTTAAAACAGGCATTGGTCAATAAGAGAGAAGTCCCTCGTTGAGTTTTGTGGTAGAATAAAATGAGATATGAGCACCTGACCGAGATGCGTCGGCGGGGGAGACCAAATCGCTATATAGCGATTTTTAAATTCAA
>CAYHAF010000043.1:0-4842 GCA_964354555.1 uncultured Candidatus Saccharibacteria bacterium | reverse complement strand
TAGAACCTGTCTAGTGAGGCAATAAGCTCAAATTAATGTTGTAAAGCTCCCATTAATGCAAGCGTCAAAATAATCCATAAGGTAAAACCTACTAAACTGAAAAATATTCCAAAAATTGAAAGAAATCTAGTATCTTTTTTCTTAAATCCTATGATACCGAATATAAAACTTATTATAGACAAAATTAAAGGACAAAAAAACGATAATACCGAACCCAGATTAGGGGAAACCCAATGAGGCATCCAACCAAAAATCCAATCCCCAATAAGAAAAAGAGTCAGAAAACCACATAAAAATGAAGCAGCTCCCCAACCATATTTATTTTTTATTGTCAGTTCCTTAAAATTACAAAATTCGCAGTTCATATATTCTATTCTACCAAAAAACCGCCTTCTTGGCGATTTCTATTTGCTGCGGGGCTTGGTATCCTTCACTAAAGTTTCGGAGTACCTATTTGCGCCCCTCCGCAAAATCCTTCTTCAAGGCTACGGAAACAAGTCTTTTATAGGTAAAAGCTTTTCCAGAGCCAGTTTTTAAATAGTGCTCAAAATCTCTCGCCTCTTTTTCCGTTTTAAAAGCACCGTACCACACCAACTTCCAAGGAATGTGTGGTTTCGTAGATTTTACTTCACCGTTATTATGCAACCCTATTCTTTTCTTTAAATCATTTGTAGAACCAAAATAAAATATATGAGATTTTGAGCTTAATAAAATATATACGTAATACATAATCGGCTTGCCATTCCGTAGCCTTGGCGAAGGATGGCTGCGGGGCTTGGATTCGAACCAAGATTCCCAGGTTCAAAGCCTGGTGTGCTACCGTTACACAACCCCGCAATTTTTACAAATTCCTTCTATCCAACCTTCAATTTTTCTATTAAAATTGGTACTTTTCTTAACATATATATTCACTAGACCAAAATATTTTTCTCCTATATTCTTTCTTTTCGTATTAATTTTATGCCTCTTCCAATCAATTTCTTGAAACATATTCAATGGAAATTTTGTTACCCTGCTCCAGTATTTTTTAATTTCACCCAACCTTTTTCTTTCAGTCTCATGAATAGATATCCGAAAATTTATGTCTTGGTTAGAAATATTACAAATTTTTCTTAACCAATTCAGAAAAATTTTTATCATCTTCGGATCTGAATTGCTAAATTTTACTTTTTGGGAAATATTATGTTCTTTTTGTTTCGTTCCTTCGGCCCAATAAAGAGCAATACCAATAAGCCACAATTCTCGATTAGATAAATTTTTTATCTCGTTTCTCGCCTTAGTTTTAATCTCTTTTGTAATAGCTATTCTTCGCTCTCTTTTTTTATTCGATCCCCTCAGGGCGGCTGCTAATCTTTTTTCCGTAAGTCTCTGTTTTTGTTTTTCTGCCAAACCAACGCTTCTTAACCACAAAGATAAAGTTGATTTAGCAACAGGAATCTGTCCTAAAATTTCAGAATAAGAAAATCCTCTTTTCCTAAGAATTACTGCTGCCTCTTTTTCTTTAGTTTTCGTTATCATGAACCACGGATTATATTTATTTAATTATATCACCGTGGTTCAAATAAAACAACTATTCTAAACGAACCCGCACCCTTCAATTATCGCTAATTCAAGCGGTAATTGGGTTATTGGCGAATACTTCATTTTATTCTCAGCATCCAAGAATAAATCCAGCATTTTCCGCAAATCATTTTCCTGAAATAGCTGCGCTTGAATCTCCAGCTTTTGAAATTCTTCTTTTGTTAAGCCGGTAATTATTGGATTTCCTGCTTTAGCACCAGTAATCTTTAAAATCAGAACTTGCCTTAAATAGTTAATCAGGGTTTTGTTAAATTCCTGAAGATCTGCTCCTTTTTCATAAATCTCATTTAAAAAACTGATGGCTTCTGACGCTTTTTTCTGAGACAAAAAGTCAGTAAATTTCTGGATTAAGCCAACTTCAACCAGTCCTAAAATATCCTTTATATCTTCCGCCTTTATCTCTCTTTCTCTACCAATAGTACCGGAAAAAGTCAAAGCTTGATCCAATAAGCTTTCGGCATCCCTGATTGCGCCGCCGGAATTTAAAGCAATTAATTCAAGTGCGGGTTTTTCAATCTTTACTCCTTCTTTTTTGGAAATTATTTCCAGTCTTTTTATAATTTCAGGTATTGTTAGTTTTCTAAAATCAAATCTCTGGCATCTGGAAATAATTGTCGGGATCATCTTATGAATCTCGGTGGTGGCTAAAATAAAAATGGCGTGGGAAGGCGGCTCTTCTAAGGTTTTTAAAAGCGCGTTAGCTGCCTCTTTAGTTAACTGATGGGATTCATCTATAATAAAAACTTTATATTTTGATTTTACGGGAGCGAATCTTATTCCATCTCGCAGCTCTCTTATCTCATCAATACCGCGATGAGAAGCAGCATCAATCTCGATTAAATCAAGCGATCTACCTGCCATAATTTCCAAACAAGAAGAGCATTTATTGCAGGGCTCAAAATCTTTACCTTTTCTGTTCTCGCAATTAACCGCTTTCGCCATAAGTCTGGCGATTGTAGTCTTTCCCGAACCGCGTGGCCCATGAAATAAATAAGCATGGGAAATCATTCCAGCTGAAAGAGCGTTGGTTAAAGTCTGCACCACGTGTTCTTGTCCGATAACTTCGGCGAATGTCTGTGGCCGATATTTTCGATATAGAACTAAATTTGTCATTTTTACTTACTTAAACACAATAAATTTTGAAGCTAAGAAATTCCAAATGAAAGCGAAGAAAGCTGCGACTATGGCACCTATGCTTGCCCACATTTTTTCGGATATGCCTGCTTGAGGACCCATGACATTAACCACAAAAGAAGCAACTCCAACATTAATCAGGAAACCAAAAAAAGTGGTTATTAAAAATTTAAAAAATTCTCGCGATGTTGGTTTTTCTCTCTTTTCAAAGGTCCAATACTTATTCCAGAAATAACTATTGATAGTGGCTATTAAAAATGAAAAGGCTTTAAATATTGAATAGAAAAGGCCTGCAGCAATTCCCGAAATCATAATAAATATATTCAAAACTCCCAAATCAATAAAGGTATTTAGGGTTCCCACCAGAAAAAATTTAGCCGCCTGTAATAAAATAGCAAGTTTTTCTCCTATCCAAAAAGCAAACCGCATTCCAGCTAAGCACAATAGAGCCAGGGCTATCGGTATAGCCCAACTATAAGGAATTTCTACTTCCGCATTTTTTAGAATGAAGAAGAAAAAAATTCCGTCAATAAAACCGATTATTGTTGCTAAAATAAGATCTGTTTTTTTCATATTGAAAATTTATTTTTAGTTAAGACCTTGGGCTTATTTTATATATTAGCTAATAATATCAAAAAAAAATCTTTAAAACAAGATTTTTTCCAATAAAAAAAGAGGGTGGAACTAAGAACGTGCATTGTCACATACAATTCTTTTCACTGTCTCTTGAGTTATATCCATTGGCCTAACGTTTGGCGCTGTCCGCCATCCCCACATCAACATTTGCATCCCTGTATTATGGAAATACAAGGGTTCCGTGCCTTCAAGAGTTCCTTCTTTTACAGTCTGCCAACCGAGTGGTATAAGATTTCCTCTCTGTCCAAGGATTTCCATTCTCAGGTCAATAGCCGTCTGCTCAAGCCTGAAACCGCTTTTGTTAGGGAATATCTGGAAGCCGCTGTTATTGGGCTTAAAAACAAGGACTATTGGCTCTGTTTTTATCCCCAACATCTCTCTCGCCCTTTTGCCTCTAGCGAAATTATGAAACTTTAGGTTTCCGCTCTCAGCAATGACGATAACCTTGTCTCCAACTATGATCTTTTCCGCCTTTTTGAAGTCTTCTTCAGCTTGTAAGAAAATTCGTTGTCCTTCTTCAACGCTCCGCAGAACTACTAAAAGCCAATTCTCTGTTTCTTCTTTTCCAAAGTAAGCAAGATGGACAGCAATTCGATGCGGTAACGCCATTTTATTACAAATGGTAATTTCTGCCCGTCGAAGCCAGTCAGAAAGAATAGCCTCTGTTCCTGGAAGACACTCTTTGTCGTCAATGAATTTTTCTATCATTTCTTCAAAGAGTTTTAGACCTTCTCCCAAGTTTTCTGCAGAAAGTTCAGGCGCATTAAAGTGTGCATCAATGTGCGATGCAAACCATTTGTATACTTCGTCGTCGCTGTAATCTGAATGCATTTCAATGATGACCCGCGTGATGACTAACGGATCACCCGTCAGAAAGAAATCATTCGTAGCAGCCCATTCAGTAAGTTCTGCGTTTTTTTCGTCAGTTAAACCAAATTCCTTATCGATCATGCTGCAAGCAGTTTGGCCTGGATACATGCTATGTGGATGATGGTTAAAAACGAAAATCCCTTTCTGAGGATCGGGCTTTAGACCATTTGGACTGGTATCTACAAAGACTACATTTTCTTTAGGAAAGGGATCTAACTCCCCTCCCCAAAAACCAATCTCAGCATCATTTATCCCAGGAATTTTGTTTTTACCGAATCTTCTTAGTTTTTCTATTCCAGACAATGCGTCAGCGTCCGCGCAAAAATGCACTAAAGCTTTCATTTTTGTTCCTCCGTGTAGGTGAATTATCTATCAAAATTTTAATAGACAATTCACCTACACGGAAAATCCCTCTTAATAAGAATATCTATTTTGAAAGAGCTATCTTATAGAGTATAACATTTTAAATTTATTTTGTCAATGAATACAATGAGAAATAATGCTTGTTCCTGTAAACTAATAGGCCGTTTGGTTTTTTAATAATTTCAGTAAGCCTGATCTTTTCCACAGAAAAATTAACCTTAAATTCTTCTTTGAGTTTTATTTCCGCTTCACTGATAA
>CAYHAF010000042.1:0-5203 GCA_964354555.1 uncultured Candidatus Saccharibacteria bacterium | reverse complement strand
TAATTTCCGATACTCAGACTAATGCTAAAATTACAGACTTACCGAAAGAAATTGAAGATATTTTCAAAGGCGTTGACCCCCGCCACCAAAATTTTGGTGTGGTGGTAAATTTAATAATTCATGCTGGCGATGTCGAGAAGATAGAATTTCTGAGAAGATTAGAAAAAATTGCTCCAGTTTTTGCTGTCAAAGGTAATATGGATTTTGGAGAAACAGAGGAAAGGTTACCAGCAGGAATTTTGCTAAAAATTTTCAATTGGAGAATTGGTATAGTTCACAGTCCCATGTCTTTTTGGATAGGTTCTCATTTTAATCAAGTACAAGAAGTAGTGGCAGAAAAGTTAGCCAGAAAAGAAAATTTTGACATTTTAGTATTCGGTCATACTCACCATCCTTATCTGAAAGAAGTAAAGAGTAACGAGAAAAAGATTTTATTATTTAATCCCGGTTCCGCCACTTTACCTTTTATTTTTTCTGATAAAATTTCAGTCGGCATTTTGAAAATAAAAAAAGATTCATTTCATGGAGAAATAATTCCTTTAAAAGGATAACGAATTATGATTTTATCTCAAATTTTAATTTTCGTCATTTCTTTTTTACTACTTTCTATTTCTGGAAGATGGTTAATAGAATCTTTAAAAAGAATATCGGAATTTTTAGGATGGAAAGAATTTGTGGTTGCTTTCTTTATTACTGCTTTTTCCGTTTCACTTCCCAATTTTTTTGTCGGAATAATATCAGCACTAAATAAAGTTCCCGAGCTTTCATTTGGAGATATAGTTGGCGGAAACGTAGCTGAGCTGGCTTTTTTGGGGGGATTAGCCGCAATTATTTCAAGAAAGGGCCTTTCGGCCAATAGTAGAACAGTTCAAGGAAGCAGCATTTTTGCTATTATAACTGCCCTTTTGCCTCTTCTTTTGGGTGCCGATGGCAATATCTCGAGAAGTGATGGTATCTTGTTGATTTTAGCCTTCGCTATATATACCGCCTGGCTTTTTAATAAAAAAGAAAGATTTGAAAAAATATATGATGAGATTAAGGGAAGGATAACCGTAAAATTTGTTTTCAAAACCACACTTATTCTTTTGGTTTCGATTTTTTTGCTTTTAATATCTGCTCAGGGAGTAGTTAAATCATCTCGTTTTTTTTCTGATTATTTTAAAATTCCAATAACGCTTGTCGGAATTTTAATTGTTAGTTTTGGTAATTCTTTGCCAGATCTTTCTTTTGTTATACAGGCAGCCAGAAAAAGCGATGACTGGTTGTTACTTGGCGACTTGATCGGAGGAACTATTATTACTTCCACGCTTGTTTTGGGAATTGTTGCCTTAATTTCGCCGATAAAAATAACAGACATACCAGCAATTGTTGTGGGTAGGATATTCTTGATAATTTCAGCCCTCTTTTTTATTTTTTTTATCAGGACAGAGAAAAAAATCACCAAAAGAGAAGGAATATTTTTACTTCTGATTTATATTTTATTCATAATAGTTGAAATTATAATCAAGTAATGCTAATATTTGATCAATGGAAACAGTGTTTTATATTCTAATTATTTTTCTGGGATTAATAGTGATTGGTGTTATTTACCTTATAATAAGGAAGCCAAAGACAGAAAATAATCAATCAGAATCGATGATGATGTTGCAGCAGCAGTTGAATCACATTACTCAGGTTTTAGATAACAAATTATCCGAGTCAACAAAAGCCATTCAGCTTCAATTTGGTCAGAGCGCAAAAATTATCCAAGATGTCACGGAAAAACTGACCCGCCTTGACGAAACTAATAAACAAGTGGTAAGCTTTGCAGACCAGCTTCGCAGCCTTCAAGATATTTTAAAAAATCCAAAGCAGAGAGGAGTTTTGGGGGAATATTATTTAGAAACAGTTTTAAAGAATGTTTTACCGCCAAGTTCTTACCAAATGCAATATTCTTTTAAAGATGGCACTATAGTAGACGCTGTAGTGTTTGTTGATAAAAGGATAATCCCGATTGATGCGAAATTCAGCTTGGACAATTATAATCGCATAATTGAAGCGCATGACCCTGAGGTAAAAAAAAGATATGAATCAGCCTTTGTTAACGATCTTAAGAACAGGATTGAAGAAACGTCAAAATATGTGAAGCCGGAAGAAAACACAATGGATTTTGCCTTTATGTTTATTCCTTCTGAAGCCGTTTACTATGATTTATTAATAAATAAAGTTGGAGCAATCAGCGAGGATACTAATAACCTTATTTATTATGCGGGAAAGAAAAAAGTAGTGGTTGTTTCGCCAACATCTTTTCTGGCTTATTTGCAGACTGTTTTGCAGGGACTTCGGAATCAAAAAATTTCAGAGCAGGCAAAAGAAGTAATTAGAGAAATTGAAAAATTAAGCAAGCATCTCTGGACTTACAGCGAATATATGAAAAAACTCGGAGTTCATCTTGAAACAACAGTCAGTACCTATAATAAGGCCAGCAGAGAGTTTATAAAAATCGATAAAGATGTCGTAAAAATTACAGGAGGTAAGGAAAAAATAAAAATTGATGAAGTAGAACCTCCTTTATTAGAAGAATAAGCGTAGCGAAACCCCGCCCTCTAAGTTTTATATGATGTTTATGGAAACTTATTTATACAGCATAGAGGGCGGGGTACTCACTATTATGTTCGTATGTTAGCAGTGATAAAAACTGGGGGTAAGCAGTATATTGTTACTCCGGGTCAAAAAATAAAAATTGAAAAAGTGGATAAAAAAGAAGGCGCAGAAATTACCTTCAACGAGGTTTTGCTTTTGGAAAAAAATAAAAAGGTTGAGATAGGAAGTCCTTTTTTAAAGGGAGTGAAAGTTTTAGGGAAAGTTCTGAAACAAGGAAAGAGTAAAAAAGTCATTGTTTTTAAATTTAAACATTCAAATAGATATCACGTTAAAAAAGGGCATCGCCAGTCATTTACCGAAGTGGAAATAACCGATATTGAAACCAAGGCTATTGAATCAGAAAAATAAATTTTTAATTCAAGTATAATTTAAAAAGAGCTTTAAATAAGATAGCTCTTTTTTGTTTCCTTGTGAAAAGGAGTCTTACCTCTTGATAAGATTTCTACTTTCTACTTTCTAACGCGCTTCCCAGCGTTTCTTCGTCAGCGTATTCTAATTCCGCGCCTAAGGGTAAGCCCCGTCCCAAGCGGGTTGTTTTTATTCCGAGGGGTTTCAGAACTCTTTCTAAATATAAAATTGTTGCCTCGCCTTCGGTTGTGGGATTAATAGCCAAAATCACTTCTTTAATTTTTAGATTTTCAATCCCAAACTTTAGGGGATTTTTTATTCTTTCTATTAATTCTTTAATTCTTAATTTATCTATATCTTCTTTCTTTAATTTCGAAACCGTTCCGCCCAATATGAAATACAGACCTTTGTATCTTCTTGTTTTTTCAAGAGAAATTAAATCGGTTTCTTTTTCAACAATACAAAGCAAATTTTTATCTCTTTTTGTGTCCGAACAAATATTACAGAGATCTCCTTCTTTTTCAAAAGTATTAAAACAGAAAGAGCACGTTTTTATATTTTTTTTTAAGTTGATTATCGCTGTCAGTAATTCTTTTACCTCTTTTTTGTCAGCGCTTTTTAAATAAAAAACAAACCTGCTTGCGGTTCTTGGCCCAACAGTAGGAAATTTAGAAAAAAGATCAATTAATTTTTGAATAGATTTGGGATACATATTATTTTAGGAAACATCCCATATCGGAGAGGGATCGGGAGAACCATTCGGTTCTCACCGAGTAGGAAAACAGTCGCAATTCAGAGTTCTCAATTACCAAAGGTAATTGAGAAAGCGACGTTAGAAACCGAGGGTTTCTAAAGAGCGGTGTTAGCCTGATTCATAGGGTTCCCGAATTTGCGAAGCAAATTGGGACAATGTAGGCGTGCCGCGACTAGTTGGGTATTACCACTATTATTCTTCAGCATAACCTTTTTCCAAGCTTCTGAAACTCACTCTGCCTTCATCAAAATACAGCTCCACTTTTCCAACCGGTCCGTTCCTGTGTTTTGAAATGATAATGTCAGCGATATTTTTTCTTGAAGTATCGGTATTATACCTGTCTTCCCGGTAAATAAATAATACTACATCAGCGTCTTGTTCCAGAGAACCCGACTCTCTTAGATCGGCTAACCTCGGTATTTGGGGAGATCTTTGTTCAACAGCCCTTGATAACTGAGAAAGGGCTAAAACAGGCACGTTTAATTCTCTTGCCAGATTCTTAAGGGATCTTGAGATTTCGGTTACCTGGCTGACGATTGAGTCGCTGGTGGTTCTCGGTTCCATTAATTGCAAATAATCAACAATAATAAGTCCCAATCCTTTTTCTGCCTGTAATCTTCGGGCCATAGCTCTCATCTGCAAGATATTTGAAGAAGCGGCGTCGTCAATATAGATAGGAGCTTCGGCTAAAACTCCCAAGGCTCCTTGAATTCGGGAAAAATCGTTATCTTCTCCATCTCCAGAGAGTTTCCCGGTTCTTAATCTCCATAAATCTACGTTGGCCTGAGCAGCAATTAACCTGTCAACGACTTGGTCTTTTGACATTTCTAAACTAAAAAGCCCTACCGGAATTTTTTTATTAATGGCAATATTAGTTCCAATATTTAAAGCCAGGCTTGATTTTCCCATTGATGGTCTTGAGGCTAAAATAATCAAATCAGATTTCTGGAGTCCGGCTAAAATATTATCCAGATCTAAAAAACCAGTAGGTAGGCCGCGGGACTCGCCCCCATGTTTAGCCAGTCTATCAATTCTTTCGAAAGCTTCTTCCAAAGTTGCTTTAACCGGAATGAAGTTTTGAGTAAGGGATTTTTGGGTTATGCCAAAAATTCTTTGTTCCGCTTTATCCAGCAGAATATCAACATCTTCTGATTCGTTATATCCCATTTGCCCGATTTCCTGGCTGGCTTCTATCAAGTCTCTTAAAATTCTTTTTCTCTGGACGATTTTTGCATAATTAACAACATGGCTGGAAGTAGGAACGGAATTGATCAGATCGGTTAAGTAGGCGTTTCCGCCGATTTCTTCAAGAAGATTTTTATCTTTTAATCTATTTGATACTGCCAAGAGATCTATTGGGTCTTCTTTATCAAAAAGCTCAATTATCACTTTATAAATTTCCTGATGAATGGCTTTGTAAAAATCCCTTGGCTTAAAAAAATCAGCAACTTTTATTAT
>CAYHAF010000041.1:0-5361 GCA_964354555.1 uncultured Candidatus Saccharibacteria bacterium | reverse complement strand
TAAACCTTTTGAATGCGTCGGAACAAAAAAAGAAAGCTTAATAGCGTTTTATTTAAGCTGGAAGAAAAATAAAGAAAAACTACCTTATCTCTTAAAATATTTTGAAAATAAAATCCTGCCCAAATACCTCAATTTAGCAAAAGAAGTCAAGAAAATAATGAATTCCTGGGATAAAGAAAATAATCTAAACAACGATTTTAAGAGGATATTAAAGAGTAACTTACTTTAATTTTAATAGTGTTTTTTCATTAAAAACTGCCCCGTTAGAAACTTTATTTTTAACGGGGTTTATGTTATTTTAAGATTAGAATGATTTTAAATGAGCTAAAAGACCCCAAAAGAAAGCTTTCAATTTCTTATGGGGCAAGTAAAAAAATATTAATTTTGGGGCTTGGAAAAGAAGGGTTAGATACCCTTAATTTTTTGAGGAAATTATTCCCAGAGAAAGTGATTGGAGTAGCCGATAGATTAAAGATTCAAGATTTAAGATTTCGGATTAAAGATAAAAAGATTAGATTACATTTAGGCGAAAATTATCTAAAAGCGATAAAAAATTATAACATTATTATAAAATCTCCGGGAATCCCCATTCATTTACCGGAAATAGAGAAAGGATATAAAACAGGAAAGATAACATCACAGACTGAGATTTTTTTTAAAAATTGTCCGGGAAAAATAATAGGTATAACCGGGACTAAAGGTAAAAGCACAACCACTGCCTTAATTTACCAAATCTTAAAAGAGGGGTTAAAAGTTTACCCTGTTAAATCCCGCAAAACGGGATCCACGCCCTCGCGTGAGGGCGGGATATTTAACAGGGTAAATTTAGTAGGAAATATAGGAAAACCCGTCTTAAATCTATTGTTATCAGCCACAAAAAAAGATATTTATGTTTATGAATTATCAAGTCACCAACTTTATAATCTGAAAAAATCTCCACATATTTCCGTTTTCTTAAATATTTATCCTGAACACTTAGATTATTATAAAAATTTTCAAGAATACAAAAACGCCAAAGCTAATATAACAAGATATCAAAAAAAAGACGATTTTATTATTTATAACTCAACAGACAAAGAAGTCAGTAAAATAGCCAAAAAATCAAAAGCTCAAAAAATACCAATAAAAGGGAGTTATTACGATTTAGACACTACGGCTGCCAAAGCTGTTGCTAAAATATTTCAGATACCAACTAAGAAAGCTAAAAAGGCAATAAAGAGTTTTAAACCTCTGCCTCATAGGTTAGAATATGTCGGAGTTTTTAAAGGAATAAAATTTTATAACGATGCGTTATCCACGATACCAGAAACAACAATTGCCGCTTTAGACAATTTAGGCAATAATGTCCAAACTCTATTTTTAGGCGGGTTTGACAGGGGATTAAAATTCAGAAAATTAGCTGTAAAAATCTTGAAAAGTAAAGTTGAGAATTTAGTTTTATTTCCTACCACTGGCATTAAAATTTGGAAAGCCCTTCGACTCGCTTCGCTCGCTCAGGGTAAAACATTACCGAAACATCTTTTTATAAATAAAATGAGTAAGGCGGTGAGATGGGCTTATGATAATACAGATAAAGGAAAAATTTGCCTTTTATCCTGTGCTTCACCAAGTTTTAGCATTTTCAAGGACTATAAAGAAAAGGGGAATCTGTTCAAAAAATACGTGAAAGAGTATGGTAAAATATAATAAAACAGATATTGGTTTATTGGCAGTAACGGTTATTCTGGTAATTTTTGGCGTTTTGATACTGACCAGCATTTCAGCTTCTCTTTCTTTTGAAAGATTTGAAAATAGCTATTACTATCTGAAACACCAGTTTTTAATCGGAATCTTACCAGGAATAATTTTAGGATTTTTAGCCTTTCTGATTCCCTTAGGTTTTTTTAAGAAAAATATAATATTTTTTCTTCTGGTAAACTTATTTTTCCTGGGAATGGTTTTTTTGCCGAAAGTGGGAGTTTCTTTAGGAGGAGCTTCAAGATGGATAAAAATAGGGTCAATTTTTATCCAACCATCGGAGTTTTTAAAAATTTGCTTCTTTATTTATTTAGCCAGCTGGTTGTCAATACGCGCTTTGAATCTAAAGAGCCGGAGCCAGACATTGATAGCTTTCTTGATGATTTTAGGAGTTATAAGCTTATTCCTTGGTTTTCAGCCAGATATTGGTACTTTGGGAATAATTATTTCGGTTTCCTTATTAATGTACTTTTTGTCTGATACTCCTGTTTGGCATAGTGCTTTAATAATTTTAATAGGGATTATTTTACTAATTATTTTAGTTAGAATCGCTCCTTACCGCTTAGACAGAATCAGGGTTTTTTTCAATCCAGATGAAGATCCGATGGGCAGTGGATATCAAATGAAACAAGCTTTAATAACCGTTGGTTCAGGAGGAGTTTCTGGGCTTGGCATGGGAATGTCTCGTCAAAAATATGGTTTTTTACCCCAAACAATGTCAGATTCAATCTTTGCCATATTTGCTGAAGAAACGGGATTTATCGGGAGCTTGATTTTAATCTTTTTTTTCTTTCTTTTTTGTTGGCAAGGATTTAAAATAGCAAGGGCAACAGACGATAAATTTCAAAAAATCTTAGCTTTAGGGATAACTTCTTGGATATCCATCCAGGCATTTATAAACATAGCATCAATGATTGGATTACTGCCTTTAACTGGAGTTCCATTACCTTTTATAAGTTATGGTGGTTCGCACTTACTAACTGAATTTATAGGAGTAGGCATGCTTTTACAAATTTCAAAAAAACAAGCAAAAAAATGAAAATAGTTTTTACCGGCGGCGGTACCGGCGGCCATATTTTCCCAATAATTGCGATAGCCAGAGAATTAAGAAGGCTCCATTTTGGAGAAGATTTAAAATTGTACTATTACGGGCCGAAAGATAATTTTTCTTCAACTGTTCTTTCTCAAGAAGGCATTAAAATTAAAATAATTCCCGGTGGAAAAATAAGAAGATATATAGACGCTGGAACTATATTTTCCAATTTTATTGATATATTCTTAAAAATACCTTGGGGAATTTTCAGGGCTTTTTGGTCCTTAGTTTTCTTGGCCCCTGACCTGATATTCAGTAAAGGAGGTTATGGCTCTTTTCCAACTGTAATTGCCGGCTGGTTGTTAATGACTCCGATTTTTTTACACGAATCTGATATTTCTCCAGGTTTGGCAAATCGTTTTTTAAGCCGCTTTGCTTTTGAGATTTTTACCTCTTTTCCAAGAACAGAATATTTTTCTCCAAGGAAAATAACTTTGATAGGAAATCCTATCAGGAGAGAGCTTATGGAAGGATCAAAAGAAGAAGCAGAGGAACTTTTAAATCTCACGGGAGAAAAACCTGTAATCTTAGTTTTTGGAGGATCCCAGGGAGCCCAAAAAATAAACGAAGCAATCTTTTCGATTTTACCGGACTTTCTTGCCAATTTTGAAATAATTCATCAGTGCGGCTCAAGAAACTTTCAAGATGCTAAAAATTTAGTAATGGCTACTTTGAAGCCGGAAATAAGAAGATATTACCATCTTTACCCATTTTTAAAAGAAGGGGATTTATGCCAGGCTTATCAGGCAGCTGATATAATAGTCAGCCGGGCCGGGGCCGGCAGTATTTTTGAGATTGCCGCTGTTGGGAAACCTAGTATTCTGATTCCCATTACCGAATCTGCCCAAAATCACCAGTATAAAAATGCCTATGCCTATGCAACTACTGGCGCCACTTTCGTGGTAGAAGAGGAAAATTTAACTTCCAGGTTTTTCTTGGAAAAACTAAGATATATGTCTCTATCGCCTGACATTTTAACAGAGATGTCAAAAAAAGCTTTGGCTTTTTCCAGGCCAAGGGCAGCTCAAATTATAGCAAGTTATTTACTGGAGTATTTAAAAATATGAAGGAAGAAAATTTAAACGATTCAAACTTCAAAATTATTCAACCAGGCGAAGTAAGAGTAAGAATCGCTCCTTCTCCAACAGGATTTTTACATATTGGAACGGCCAGAACCGCTCTTTTTAATTTTTTATTTGCTAAAAAACATAAAGGAGTTTTTGTCTTAAGGATTGAGGATACTGATTTAGAGAGATCGAAAAAAGAATATGAAAACGATATTATTGATAGTTTGAAATGGCTGGGAATTGAATGGGACGAGGGACCAGCCTTGATTTCTCAAGAAGAAATCAAGGAATTATCAATTTCCAATTCCCAAATCCCAAAAAAATATTTAGGAAATTATGGTCCTTATCGTCAGAGTGAGAGATTGGAGATTTATAAAAAATATTTAGAAAAACTTTTAAAAGAAGATAAAGCTTATTATTGTTTCTGTTCAGAAGAGGAACTGGAAGCCCAAAGACAGTATCGAATGTCTACAGGGGAAGCACCCCGTTATAATGGCAAATGCGCTAACTTAAAAGAAGAAGAAGTAAAAAATCTATTAGATCAGAAAAAGAAATCAGTTATAAGATTCAGGACTCCTTCCAAAAAAATTTCATTTGAGGACATCGTTAGGGGAAAAATGGAATTTGATTCCAGTTTATTCGGAGATATTGTTATAGCCAAAAACCTAACCTCTCCTTTATATAATTTTGCTGTTGTTATTGATGATTTTGAAATGAAAATATCCTACGTAATTCGAGGAGAAGATCATCTTTCTAATACACCAAAGCAAATTCTTTTTCAGGAAGCCTTGGGATTCCCTCAACCAAAGTATGCTCACTTGCCCTTAATATTGGGTTCTGACAGAAGTAAATTAAGTAAAAGACATGGTTCAACATCTGTTAAACAATACAGAGAAGATGGATATTTACCAGAAACCTTAGTTAATTTTATGGCCTTTTTGGGCTGGAACCCGGGAACGGAAAGAGAAATTTATTCTTTGAATTCTTTGATAAAAGAATTTGAACTGCAAAACGTTCAAAAAGGAGGAGCTATTTTCAATATAAGAAGATTAGATTTTCTTAATGCTTTTTATATTCGCCAAAAATCAGTTGATAAACTAACAGAGCTCTGCCTCCCATTTTTGATTGAAGACGAATTAATCATTCAGGAATTTAAAACTAAACAATATCCTCCGGCCTACGGGGCAAAAGAGGTAGTTCAAAGTTATAAAATAGCTGAAACAAAAGAAGAAATAAGTTTTGAATTCCTTAAAAATATTATCTCTATTTATCAGGAAAGATTAGTAAAAGTTTCAGAAATCTCTGGACTGATCGATTTTTTCTTTAAAGATAAAATAGAATATGACAAAGAACTATTGAAATGGAAAGATATGGATGAAAAAGAAATAAAAAGCTCACTTGAGAAAACGGAAAAATTATTATCAAAAATAAAAAACGACGATTGGAATAAAGAAAATCTGGAAA
>CAYHAF010000040.1:0-5598 GCA_964354555.1 uncultured Candidatus Saccharibacteria bacterium | reverse complement strand
AGTACCGGAAAAAGTCAAAGCCTGATCCAATAAGCTTTCAGCATCTCTGATTGCGCCGCCAGAATTCAAAGCGATTAGTTCAAGAGCTGGTCTCTCAACTTTTACCCCCTCTTTTTTGGAAATTATTTCCAGTCTTTTTATAATTTCAGGTATTGTCAGTTTCCTGAAGTCAAATCTCTGGCATCTGGAAATAATAGTTGGAATCATTTTGTGAATCTCAGTCGTAGCCAAAATAAAGATAGCATGCGAGGGCGGCTCTTCCAAGGTCTTTAAAAGCGCATTAGCCGCTTCTTTGGTTAATTGATGTGATTCATCAATAATAAATACTTTATATTTCGATTTTACCGGCGCAAATCTTATTCCGTCCCGCAACTCCCTTATTTCGTCAATCCCGCGATGAGATGCGGCATCAATTTCAATTAAATCCATAGAACGGCTCGCCATAATTTCTAAACAAGACGAGCATTTGTTGCAGGGTTCGAAATTATTAATTTTTCTATTTTCGCAATTCACGGCTTTAGCAAACAATCTGGCAATAGTAGTCTTTCCTGAACCTCTTGGCCCATGAAATAAATAAGCATGTGAAATCATCCCGGCAGACAAAGCATTAGTTAAAGTCTGGACAACGTGTTCTTGTCCAATAACTTCCGAAAAACTCTGCGGCCGGTACTTACGATATAAAACTAAATTTTGCATGGAAAAGTATAAAGTATTTAGTATTTAGTATTAAGTATTTTTGAACTTTTAATTAAACCGTTTACTAATTTTTGAATTCGTACAATTTGCTCACTAATCTGTTTAAATTTTTCATAGTCTAAATAATGAAGATCTTTTGCAATAAGTAATTGATTCTGTAATTCAGTGATTGAACCCAAGGTCACATAATAAAATCGATCCTTTTCTTTATTTGATTTTCGCGAAAAACCTTCGGCGATATTACTTGTAATAGAAACTGCACAACGACGCATTTGTAAAGTCAGATTAAAATTCTCTTTAGTGGGAAAATCATCAGTTATTTTATAAGTCATTAAAACAAGCTGATGTCCTTCTTGCCATGCTTTTAAATCTGAAAATGACCTAATTTTTTCTCCCATACTTTATACTATATACTTCATACCAGATACTTATTTCCTAAACACAATAAATTTTGAAGCTAAGAAATTCCAAATGAAAGCAAAGAAAGCGGCTGCAATATCTCCAAATGTTGACCAAACCTTTTCGGATAAGCCAAATTGTGGTCCGATTACATTAACGACAATCGAAGCAACTCCAACATTAATCAAAAAACCAAAAAAAGCCATTATTAAAAATTTGAAAAATTCGCTTGATGTTGGTTTTTCCCTTTTTTCAAAAGTCCAATATTTATTCCAAAAATAACTGTTTATTGTAGCTACTATAAAGGAAATACCTTTAAAAAAAGAATAAAAGATACCGGAATAAACACTAAAAACTAAACTCAAAATATTACGGATCCCGGTGTCTATAAAAGTATTTAAAGTTCCCACAAGAAAAAATTTAGCCGCCTGTAATAAAATAGCGATTTTCTCTCCGATCCAGTAAGCAAATCTCATTCCAGCCAAACACAATATACCAAGAGCTATGGGCAAAACCCAACTATAAGGAATTTTTACATCGGAATTTTTTAAAATAAAGAAGAAAAAAATTCCATCAATAAAACCTATTATTGTTGCTAAAAAAAGATCTGTTTTTTTCATGATAAAAATTAATTTTTAATTTTAAATATATTAATTAGACCTTGAGAAATATATTATCTCATAATATCAAAAATCAGCTCGTGAAACAAGCTAATCTATCTTAATCATTCTGATGCTAATGATTATCTATAAAAAAAGAGTAAATTATGATAAACTTTATTAACTATGAATCAAGCTCCAATTTCTGAACTTTTTAAGAAAGAGCAGGAAATTTTTGAGAACTACGGAAAGAAAGTACCAGAACTACTAATTTCCCCACCTATCCTTGAAAAAGATATCTTATCCCGAATCGGAATCGATATTTCTTTTCCTCCCCGGCCACAGGGATATATTCGTTTTTATCCTCAGGATTTTATTGTTGAAGAAATATCAAAAACCGGGATAATTTCAGAAGTCGAATTAAAGAATAATGAAATATCGCCATCGTTTCCTTTTAATCTAGGATTTAATTTAATAAAGGTTGGGTTTCCCACCTTAGATTCATTAAACATCTTAGCAGAGGCTTTACAAATAAAAATTAAGAGAGTTACTTATTCCGGTTTGAAAGACACTGATGCTTTAACTTCTCAAAAAATTATTATTATTGACGTTGGCTCAGATCTTTTTGAAAGAATAAAAAAACTTTCTTTATCTAATATCTCATTGACAGATTTTACGATTGAAAAAGAGTTTCTTTCTCCCGGTCGTTTATCTGGAAATCGTTTTTTTATTTTTGTTAGAACTAAAGAAAAAGTAGAGGAAAAATATCTGAACCTAAATTTAGAAAGAATTAAAAAAGAAGGTGTTTTAAATTTTTATTTTTCTCAGAGATTTGGAGAACCGCGGTTTATAAACCACATCCTTGGAAAGCTTATTTTTCAAGGAAAATATAGAGAGGCGGTCTTTAATTTTTTAGTAAATTCTGGGCTTTCTGAAATTCCATTAATTAAGAAAAAAAGAGGGGAGGTAAATAATTATTTTGGTAACTGGCGAGAAATGAAAGAAATTTTTCTGGAATTTCCCTTTACTTTCCGAAACGAAATCTTATTACTGTCCTTTTTAGAAAATAATCCAAGTGATTTTATCGGAGCTTTAGCTTCCATCAAAGATATGACTCAAATTTTCATATTTGCTTATTCCAGTTACCTTTTCAATAAAATTCTTTCGCTTAGCCAAAAAGGATTAAACCTTCACGAAGAAATCCCTCTTCTTTTAAGCGATAACTGGCGGGATTGGAAAGTCTACGAATATTGGTTATTAGAAGATAAAACCCAAGATTTTCTAAACAATTTGAATCCCTTCTTAAGGTTTTTCAAATTACAAAGAAGATTTGTTAAAAGCAGAATTTTTTCTGAAAAAGTTATTTCTAAAATTTTTCCCGAGGGAACGGCTTTGAGCTTTATATTGGGAAAGGGTTCATACGCTACTACTTTTTTAAGTTATCTATTTGAAATTAAAGCAGCTTCTCCAGTACCCGAATGGATAAGTAATAACGAGTACGACATAAAAAAAGAGTTAAGATTTGGTTCTTTAGATAATATAAAAAAAATAAATAATTTTTCTTTTCAATCTACAAAAATAAAAAAAAGAGGAGATTTGTGAGGGCGACCACTCGTTTTTAAGGAATGATAACCCACTTATGCGGGAGCCGTTTTACTGGATCTATATTCCACCATAATGCCGTAAAGTTGACATTGACGGTGTGGAGGATCACTGGATTATACCATATATGAGCGAACCTCCAAGTTGCCTGCGTCGCTAGAACTATTAGCACTGATTCCGGGATGTCAATTGCTGACTCTGGGCTTGATTCTCTTTTGAAAGAAACTGTGAAGAATATCTTCTTCAGACTCTCTTTTCCGTCAACTATCCTTTGTTCAGTACTGGACTTCTCCGAAATAGTGAATGAAACCGGTTTCCATCCTAATTTCTGAAGCTGCGAAATTAGTGTAAAGCCCCCCTCCATCTCTGGTAAACCTTTTTCATGAGTAAGCCTTACGCCGATGTCGTAGATGTCTTTTCTTCCGTCCTTTATTGCAGCTTCAACAAACGCTCGTTCGTAGTCGGAAAGGTGCGGCGATGATTCTGTTACTAATGTCGTCATTCGCCCGCTGAAATTGTCTGCCTGTTGTTTTGGTGTTGCTCTAAATAGTTCTTTCAGAGCCGGTGGTAAGAATTCATCCATAGCCCGCATTGTCAGAATCCAGTTGATATTTATTGCGTCAACTTTTAGCGGATCATCAAGATCAGCTCCCTCTTGCTGTAGACTGAAACTAAGGCTGAAATTCTTTCTTGATTCCATCTTAATCACTCTTCTTTTTTTTCGGCTACCTTTTCTTAGATAGCGCAATTTACTTACTAATATCTAACTAATAAACAAATTGTGCTATCTAAGTTTTTCTCCCCTTATTATAAAATTTCTTTGTTAAAGAACTGCTATTTACTTTGGACATATATTTGTCCAAAGCCTTTTCCAACCCCCAATTTTTACATGAAATCAGGAGTTCGATAAGAAAAAGGGAAGATGATGAGATAACGAGACTTGAAGTTATTCCTATTATCTATCGCTCACTGGCAAGTCTTTGCTTCTTTTGATCACTGCGCCTCTTGTATTCTTCTACTACAGAGGCAATAACTATCTTTCCATTTTCATTCAAAGATCTAACAGCGTTTTTGGAGTCTCTGCTCACGAGCACTTTGCCTGCGTAACGTTCTTCGTCAGTGTAGGTACCTCTTGCAGCAAATTGGAATGAAACGGCTACAGATGGCGGCAATGCTTCCAGGAACCTCTCTCCTTCTTGGTCTACAGACCTAACCAGGAGAACAGGATCAGTTCCCGATTGAGCGATACCGATCCCTAGGCCTTGGAGGAAGGCTTTTGCTCCTTCAGAATTCTCTGCTGGAATCTGTGATGGCAAATATCTTCTGATAAACCATGAGAAAGATGGTATCAGGTTCCGTTCTGCGTCTCTTAGATCTTTGTTGAGCATTTCATCGGGTAGTTCGCTGACTTCATTGCCTAATTTGAGTATTGCCAGTTGTGAAGCTAATTGACGAGCTATGAAAACTCCTAAGCCTCGCATCAAATCTTTATCTTTTCCAACTAAAGACATTTTTCATCAACTCTTTTTGACACCTGAATTATTTATATAAGAACAATAAACAATTCAGGTGTCAAAACTATTCTCTTCCCTTATATTTTTATAAATGAACTATTCTCTTTTTCAGCCCATAAATAATTACGGGCTAAATAAGAGAAAAAAGAGGAATTTTGTTTTAGTAATGATTGAATTATTTCTATGCACTGATTTCTTTGCTTGCAAAATCTGCAAGTTATAATCAATGAAGTTTCTTGAAACATCTCCTGCAAATCTTGAATCTTTCTCGTCACTGCCATCTCAGCATTTGGACTAAAAAGGTCTTTCTCGTCCCACCCTTCATCTATTATTTCGGGTGGTTCATAATGCCACCTCTTTAGCTCTCTCTCAGGATCGTCAGTGATCTTGTAACCTGAAACAAGCAGAGCTCCAAAAGGTTTAATCCTGAAATAGCAAAGATAAGCTTTGGCCCAGTTGAAAATTTCACTGTGTTTGCGCCCCTGTCCGTTTTTTGGACAAGGCAATAGAACTATTCCAAGGATTTCAACAATAGAATCCCAGCGAGTCACTTCCTCTCCCACGGAATATTCTCTTTCTTTAAATTCTTCTTCTCTGTTTGTATTACCATCGGTTTCCATAGATTACCATGCCCCGGAAGAGAAAAAACTATTTTTAATTTCCTCTCCTCCGAGGCAAATCCCTCTTTTTTATAAAGAACTATTTCTCTTTTCAACTAATGATTTCTCACGAACTAAAAAGAAAAAGAAAGGGATGATTAAGGTTTTGGATGACGCGACATTTCCAGA
>CAYHAF010000039.1:0-6977 GCA_964354555.1 uncultured Candidatus Saccharibacteria bacterium | reverse complement strand
TCCCTTATCTGGTCAAGTTCCAGAAATTTTTGTGTTCCTGTTTTTGCCACGGTAATAATTAATAATACTTATTATTTTTATTTTTTTCTTGTTTCTATATCAACTGATATTTTTTGAAGATTACTTCTTCCAGCAATCTTAAGTTGTCGGGTTTCTACTTTCTGTTCCATCTTTTCCATTTTTTGTACTTTTGGAGGTATTATCTTTCTGCTCCAGATAAATTTTCTTGTTGAGAGTGAAAAAATAATAAGATTTTTCAGGAATATTGGTAAAGGGTATCCCTTTATTTTCAAAAAACTGAAAGCTACTCCCCCTCCCATTAAAACTATAGTTGTTAATATAAATAGGGCGAAGTTGCTTTTTTTCAAAATAAAATAGAGCATAAAAGAGATAAAGCCCGGGATAGCCAAAAAAATAAACTGCTTGAAGGTTAAAGGCCCCATTATTTTTGGTTCCCTGTTGATAAATTTTGGAACTATGAATTCCATAAATATGTGGTTATTCTATCGGTTCTCGATAGGTGTCATTTTTCCTTGCAGCCCCAGGTTTTTTTTCAGCGGATTCTCGATATGCATCCGTTTCTTCTGGTATCCCGGTTTTTTCTTCTGCCCTTGAAGAAGGCGCAATTTCTGGAGAGATAATTTCGGTTCCATAAAGAGCGGCTAAACTTTCCTTTGCTGGATAAAATATTGATTCACTAATCTCTCTGGCGATTTTTGAAGCTAAAAAAGAGGAGATTTTTATTTTTTCTTCTAAGTCTTTCTCGAAATCTTCCGGCGACAAATCGCCAACTAAAACCCGGCCAGTTTGGTAGCTTATTCCCCTGATTTTTGCATCTTCCTTTATTTCGTTTTCAAAACAAATTCTAGTAATTTCAAGAGCCGTATCTTCGGCCTTAATTAAATCTAAGAGTTCTTGGGGTATTTTAATATTATTTTTTTTCGTTGTTTTGTTGTCAGCCATATTTTTATTAATTAACATTATTTACTTCTAAATTCATTTTACCATTTCGACATATTTTTTAGTAGAAACTTTTAAAGAATTAAAATGATTTATTTGTTTATTATAGCATAAAAAAGAGAGGAAAGTTGATAAACATCTTGACCCCGCACCAATTTTGCATAACGGTTATTGGCGGCACACGGTCGGCGAATAGCCGAGTCCTCGCTTGAGGACCTCATTACCCGCCCCGCACCTTTCGTGTCTTATCGAAAGGTATCTCAAAATGTTTAGGAAATTTCTGTATAAAAACTGCGAAGGTGTGGGGTGAATGAGGAGTGTACCGCAAGGATTAAACTTGTCTTTTTTTGTAGTTCTTACTTAAAAGCACTTTTTTGACGCAAAATTTGGTGCTGGGGTTGACAAAATATTTTAATATAATATAATGTAAGCACAAGGAAAATTAAAGATTCCTTGTTTTCTGGATAATTCCAGAAAACCTTAAAAATAAAATATGGATAAATATGGAGGTGAGAAGGTGGGAAGAGAATGGAGTTTAGTATGGGTGACTATTGAAGTAGCAATAGTTTTCGCTATTGCATATTTTGTTCTAGGATTCTTCTTTGACAGAATGTTAGTCCTTGTCTTATTGGTGGTCTCGGCTTTGCTCTGGGTTCCATTTTCCATGCTGGCGCCGCAAAACATGTGGTTTTCTTTTATGCCTGAAGGAGCTGCAAAATTTGTTGGAAGAGGCGATGGTTTCTTGAAAGCGTTGATTCAATGGGAAGGATATACTTTCGATGAAAACTGGAACATTGTTCCCGAAAATGCTTGGGTTCAGGATGGAGAAGAAGTGAAGGTGATGTTTGATAGCACTGCTAAAAAATTAAAGATCGAAAAAAAAGATGGCCAAGTGCAAGAATTTTTGGGCATAGAGGCAATAATTGAGGACAAAGAGAGAGGGTTGCTTGTCCAAAAAACAGGTGGCAGTAATGAGCTGATAGAAGGGGTAAGGAAATATGAAGAACCATGGCATCCTTTCAAAGGCTTCAGATTTTACGGTTGGTTTCCGCTCGACGATATCCATGTCTATAAATTCAAATGGACCAGCATGACAGAGGACGGAAAGCCCAAGCCCCAGACCAAATGGCTCCAACATATGCTCTGCAAAGACGACAATTATTATCATGAGTATCGCGTCAAAGACAAAGGAAACTTGCCGCTCCTTTTAAGGACTTTCCTGATTATCAGGATAGTAAATCCAGTAAAAGCTAGATTCGCTGTTCACAACTGGCTTGAGATGACTATAAACAGAATTGAACCACTATTATCCCAATACTCAACCAAGAAATACTACGAAACCTTACGTCAAGAAAGCCAGAAAATAGGAGACAATCTTAAAGCAATACCGCTCTATGCACTGATTATTGATGATTTACGAAAGCGGTATGGTGTGGAGTTAAGAGCTATATCACTTGAAGGGGTTGACCCTCCGGCCGATTACCAGGCAACTACTCTCAAAGCGCGTACTGCAGAATATGATGCGAAAGCAACAGTTATCACTGCTAAAGCCGAAAGTAAAAAGAGAGCGCAAGAAACGATGGTTCTATTGATACAAATGATAAGTGAAGCTACCGGGGAAGAAGTTGCTAAGGTGCAAGAAAAAATAAAGAACAATCCAAAAGTGAGGAAACAAATAATGGGCTTTGCTCAGGATGTAGTCACAAGACAGATTTCGGTTCAAGGAAAAAGCCTCTTAGACATAAGAGTTGGAGGAGCTAATGGTTTAGAAAAGGCTGCAATTGAGATCCTTGCTGCATTCAAGGCGCTCAGTAGAGGCGAAAACGAATCAAGTTCGAGCAAATAAAAAGGGGAGATAAGCTTAAAAATAAAAAAAGAGAAGCTTATTGCTCCCCTCTTTTTTATTTTTAAATGCTTCTTCTTCCAGGTGGAATATTTCTATCTTCGTCTTCTTCGCTTTCTTCATCTGGTGTTGGAGTAGGTGGTCGAGTTTCATCTTTCTTCGGCTTTTTTCTAGGAATCTTTGGGATGTAGTCAGAAATCTTAAATCGTGGTAATCCTACTTGTTCTTCTTCTGCTTTTTCCTTCAATTCCTCTGCATGCTTTTCAATCTCGGTTTTAACTGCTTGATTTAACTCCCTAGAGGCTACGTTTGCGTCACCATGAAAATTTTTGTATACTCTTTCCACCTCTTTTAAGCCCTTTATATCGTCTTCAAAATTGATATCTTCTTCGTTTTCTATTTTTCTTTGCAGGTCTTTTATTTGCTTTAAATCTTTAGTTAATTTAGCTGACAAGGTAGTTAATCTGTCTTGTAGCTCCTCTTGTATAGCGTCATCTAAACCCTTTACTGCAGTTTTCATAACCTTTTTTAATTCCGGCATTATTCCCGATTTTTGTTCGATGTCGATCAGATGCCCTGAGTCTATTTCTTTTTTTGTTAATTCTGTATCTGTTTTTTTCCATTCCTTTTTCTCTACTTCCCACTTTACCCGTCCTGTAGTTTTCTCTGTTTCTGTAGCATCTCTTTCTTCTCCGGTTATCGGATCTTTGAACTTTTTATCTCTTGTGTTATAACCTTCCATTTCTCCTATTTTCTTTTCCTTGGGCGTTTTTACTATTTCTTCCTTATAACGATATTGCTTCCCATTTGCTTCTGGTGTCTTTTCTTCTTCTATTAATTCTCTGCCTGTTTCTTTTCGCCCCAAAACAACTCTATTGAGGCCTTTTCCAACTTGTTTTTTCATCCCTCCTATTATTGCAGCTGCATCTGGATGTAAATTTTTTTGACTTTCGATCCATTCTCTAGCCTCCTCCTTTATTTCTCCGTATTCCTTTTTTCTCTCCCCAACAAACCTTCCTGCGCCTCCCCGTCTTTTTCCAACCCAGGTTTCTTCATCTATTTGGTCATCTACGTCTTTCCCTCTAATACTTCCCGCTCTTCTGCTCATCCAGCCTGCCACATGTCCGCCTCTTGTTTCCGGGTGTGCTGTTGCATAAGCATCCATCCTTTTTTGAAATCCTCCAACAGCTCCAGGCGCTCCTTTCGCTGCTCCTTTTGCTAATCCCATTGTTGCGCTTGCTCCAGCTGTTGCCACCATCGCTGCTGCTGTAACCGCTGCTTTGCCTATCTTTTCTGTTGTGCTAATAATTTCTCCAGCAAACATAGCGGAAGTTCTCTTTGTTTCTTTATAAGCAACCCAGAGTAAAACCAATGGAATCAGATAAGGCAAGATATTATTCATTAAACCAAGTTGTCCAATAGCTGATTGAGTAACAAACGCGCTGGGGTTATTATTGATCAGGCTAATCATGGTAAATCCTAAGTATAAAAAGAAGCCGGCAATTATTCCGATAATTGACCAACTAATTAGTTGCTCCCACCACTTTCTCCAGTTTAAAAGGCTTTGGCCCCTTCTGGTCATTGGCAAAATGTAAGAAACAAAGGCAATTGGCGAGAGAATTACTAAAATCCAGAGCATAATATACCTCATTATAAAAAGAGCGCAAAAGAGAATAAAAATAAATGCGGCAAACCAGTTAAAAGCTATTCCAATAATAACCTGCATCGCGGCAGCTATATTTGCCCAGAGATCAAGGCCGCTATTCCAAAGGGAATTCCAGATGCTATTTGCTGCATTCATTACGAAGTTTACAAAACCATTAATTCCAACTATGTTGCTTAAGAAAAAATTCATTACAATATTCGTAAAATCAATAACCACTCCGCACAGAACCGGACCGAAATTAATGAGCAAAGCAATAAGTATTAAGGTCGGCAAGGTTTTTTTGGCCTTATATTCTTCAATCCTTAAAATTGTTGCCAAGGCAATAACAACCAGAAAAAGGATAAAGCCCATATTGGCAAAGCCTTTTGTGATTTTCAGGCCGGTGTCAACAAAGGCATTATATCCAGGAGTATTAAGGGTAGTATTAGTAAAACTTATAGATATAAAATCAGGACTGATGATCCAGCCCAGAATCAGGGCTACAATTCCTACGACAAAAGCGCTAATCATAAGAGGAATTGCGAAGACGACTAGCACAACGATTTTTATTATAATGCTAAAGAAATAATTCGCCAATTTGCATTCTAAGTCGAAATATCCACATGACAATCCACCTATTTGCGCCAAAGCTGGTTGGAAAGTAGAAAACAGGCCTAAGACAACAAAGAATAAAAGAGCTAAAAACAGCCATTTTTTATTTAGCCTATTAAATATTGAAAAGTATTTTTTAATCTTTTGGTCCATTTTTTATTATTTGATTCTTTATTAATTTCTGCTATTCAACAGATATCAAATATTTTACTTTTGCCCATTATTTTCTTCAATCATTTTTTCCGCTTCTTTAATGTCGTTTTTAAGCTCTTCCATTCCTCCTCCAGTTTCAAATTTTGGCATTTTCTCCACCTCTTTTTTAAAATCGGGAAATTTTAGTTCTTCCAACGATTTCTCAATTGGAAAATTTTTTATTCTATAACGGGTATTTAAAATATAGAGAGAACACAGGATTAATCCTAAAATAATTATTATTGACCAGAAAATAATTTTCCGCTTGATTAACGGCAGATCTTGAATTCTTCTTAAGTATTCGCTTACTTTCATGGAATAAATTTTTACTGGTTTCTGCTAATAACTTTAAGTTTTTAAAAATTTTACCGTTCAATATAAAATTGTTAATGTTTAGCAGGTATTGCTTATGGACAAGTAGCAGCAGTATAAGTGCAACTTCTTCCCTTTGTTATGCATTTATCAGCACCATATTCACTAATCGTGCCAGAAGAGCAGCCAAGACAAAAGTCGCAGTAAGAAAGGCCAGTGGTGGGGTTTATATTCCTTGTGCAGTCAGCAGAGGTAGTGTATGAACCACAACTTTCCGTTCCCCAGCTGGTTCCCGGTGACAGAGTGCAATAATTTGCTATGCATTGCCATGATTGTGAAGTGCAATCGGGATCAGTGTCGAGGGGGGGAGGGCAGCAATCAGGGGGGGAAGCGCACGGAGTCGTTGGTATATATTTCACGCAAATCATTCCTGTACATCTATAATTACCTGCAGGGCATTCGGCGTTGGAATGGCAACCTCCTCCTGGTATTGGATTCAAAATTACTAATTCTGGATTGATTGTTCTAAAAATTAAATAAGCGCTGAATAAAATGATTAGACCTATTAAGGCTGAAAAAATCTGGTCTTTGGCATCAGATAAGGCAGCTGGATTACCAGCTGAAGTTAGCCAACGGAGCCCGCCATAGATTAATGCGCCAAAACAAATAATCCCAACTGCCATAAGAGAGAATTCAAAAATGGCTTTTATGTAGTCTGGCAAAGCAGGGAGCGTAGTGGTTTTTAATCCTGGAATTTGAACCTCAAGTTCTCTGGCGGCGAGAGCGGGTTTAATTAAAACAGAAAACAAAAAGATTATTAATAGAGAAATAATTAGAAATCTTTTAGAGGGCGTCATTGTTTTATATTAGCATAAATTTTAAATTTTGTACCAATCTTTGGTTAATTTTAGCCAATCTTCAATACTTAAAGTTTCGGCTCTTTGAGTAGGTTGAATTCCATTTTTTAAAAGCCAATCTTTTATTGTTTCTTTACCCGCCCAAGTTTTATTTCGTAAAATTTTGGAGGGTTTATCTAATTTTAGCACTTTTGATAAATTATTTAAAATCTGTTTTCTTGGCTGGGAAAAACCAGCCTTCGCGATTTTAAAGAATAAGTCTTTGTCAACCTTAAATCTTAAATTTTTAATCTTTAATCTAATTACGGCTCCGTCAACTTTTGGTCTCGGCCAAAAAGAGTTTTTTGAAACATAAAACAAAATCTCAGGTTTTGAATAAAACTGGATTGAAACTGCTAAAAGATTCATATTAGGTCGCCCTTTTGGACGAACCTCACCTTTGACGGGCGGTTTGGCGCAAATTCTTTGGGCCACTTCTTTTTGGACCATTAAAATCATCTCTTTTGGCGGATTCCTGGCTTCCAAAAATTTTCTTATAACCGGCGAAGTAATATTA
>CAYHAF010000038.1:0-7129 GCA_964354555.1 uncultured Candidatus Saccharibacteria bacterium | reverse complement strand
TGGCTCATTTTTTGTTTCTTTATCAATCTGACCGTTCGCTTCGCTCTTTACTTCATTTTTAACCTCACTCCAATAACCATCGTTTTCTTTCGTCTTTTCTGTCTGGGATTTTATCCTTAATTTCTGAAGCCAGCTGCCTGTTTTAGTTTCTATTTTCAAGGTCAAAACTCTGATTTTTGAAAGCGTTTTTTGTAAAAGGATCCCTGAACAGATGTCTCTGATTATAGGCAAGCTTTTGCATCTTTCTTTCAGTTTAAAAATTAAGCCTTCTTTTTTCTGCCCTTCAGCTATTTCGGGCATTTCTGCCAAAATAGGGATCTTTTTCAATAAAACAAAACCTATTCCAAAAATACTACCTAAAAAAACAATTATAGCAATTAGCTCTATCATATTTTAGAGACTTTAAATTAAATTTCGTATCTGGCAAAATTTCTTAAAACTACGTTTTCACCAGTTTTTAAAATAAAATCGTCGAGTAAACTCTTTATTGTTTTCGTATCATCTTTTATCCAAATTTGGGATAAAAGAGAAATTTCTTCTTTGTATTTTTTTAATTTTCCGTCAATAATCTGGTCAACTATGTTTTGCGGCTTTCCGGAATTTTTAAACTGTTCCTGATAGATCTTTTTTTCTCCGTCTAAGAAAACCTCGGGAATATCCTCTTCTTTCAAAAATAAAGGTTTCATAGCCGCAATTTGAAGGCAAATTTCGTGAGCTATTTTAGAAAATTCTTCTGATCTCGCTACGAAATCCGATTCGCAACGGATCTCAAGCAAAACTCCAACTTTTTTGTTGGGATGGATGTAACTATGAATTATTCCCTGCTTTACTTCTTTTTCTGTTCTCTTCCCGCTTAAATCCTGCCCCCACTTTCTTAAAATTTCTTTTGCCTTCTCTAAATCTCCGTTAGCCTGAATTAAAGCTTTTTTGCATTCAGTTACTGAAACATCTGTCTCATCGCGGAGTTGTTTTACTTGATTAATAGAAACCATAGTTTAGAAATTAGAAAATAGAATGTAGAATGTTAATTCTACTTTTTTTCTGTTTCTCGCTTTTTGCTTTCTGCCTGCCCCGTAGGGTCGCGAAGCGACTCCTTCGGGGTCTTTTGTCTCGCACTTAATATTACCTCCTTTACTTTTTCTAATATATATTGAACCGAGGAACGGGCGTCATCGTTGGCTGGAATCGGAAAATCGGCTAATTCCGGATTAACATTTGTATGCGCTATAGCAATAACTTTTATCTTTTTCATTCTTGCCTCCTTAATTGCTATTTCGTCTTTTTTCATGTCTAAGACGAATATTACGTCTGGAAGCTTTTCTAAATTCTTAATTCCGCCGAATTTTTTCTCAAATTCTTTAAGCTGTTCGTCAATCTTGGCTCTTTCTTTTTTGGTATACTTTTCCAGCCCGCCTTCTTTCTTTTTCTTCTCCAAGTCCTTGAAATATCCAATTCTTTTTTTAATAATTTCAAAGTTCGTAAAAGTTCCACCAAGCCATCTTTCTGAAACAAAAGGTAACCCGCCCTCTTTAGCTACGCTCTCTACTAAGTCCTTATACTGGATTTTAGTTCCCACCAAAAGCAGAACCTTCTCTTCTATAATAATTTCATTAATGAATTTGAGCGCTTCTTTTAATTTTTCGGCTGTTTTTTCCAAATCAATTATATGAATATTATTCCTTGCTCCAGCTAAATAAGGTTTAATTTTGGGATGAATTCTGAATGTTCTGTGCCCAAACTGAACTCCGGCTCGAGACATTTCGTCAACATTTATGTTAAAATCACGATCATCAGATTTCCCCCGACCCCCCTCTTTTAGAGACCCACGGTCTCTAACGTTTTCGCTTTTGGCGAAAGCCTGTTTTCCTATACGGGGAAAATCCTGATTTTCCTCCGTAAAATCTTTTTTTGGCTTTTCTTCTTTTATCATAAGAATAATAATATCATAAACAAAAATTTAAGGCAAGTCCATTAATAAAACCATAAAAAGGGTTGATTTCTAAAGGATTATTTGCTAAACTACAAAATATGAAAAAAGAAATACCCCGAAGTACAACCTGCGGTTGACTACGGGACAGGCATCTCCCGATTTCTTTATAAAAGAAATCGTGGATCCTCGATGCCAAAAAATTGGCATCGGGACAAAATAATCAAAAGACTATGAAAAAAGACATACATCCAATATATCATCCTAAGGCAACTGTCCGCTGCGCTTGCGGAAATACTTTTACTATTGGTTCAACGAAAGAATTTATGGAGATTGAAATCTGCTCAAAATGTCATCCTTTTTATACTGGAAAAGAAAAAATCACCGATGTAGCAGGAAGAGTAGAAAAATTCAGAAAAAGATTAGTCAAGAAAGAGGAATTAAAGAAAAAATCAAAAAAGAACTAATTTCTGGAATGACTTATTATGGCCGAAAAAGATTTTGAAAGTATAAAAAAAGAATACGACTCTTTACTCCGTCAACTCAGTAATCCTGAGTTGATTTCTAATTGGCCCGCCAGCAACGCTTCGCGTAGCGATGCGAGCTGGGAAAAATTTGAAGAAGCTAACAAACGAAAAAATTTCCTGGAGAAAGTAATCGAAAAATATAATGAGCTGAAGGAATTAAAAAATAAGATTGGAGAAAATAAATCAATAATATCTGCTGGAGAAGATTTAGAATTAACTGATTTGGCAGAAGGAGAGCTGGCTGATTTATTTCAAAGACAATTAAAATTAGAAAAAGAAATTGATAATTTATTAAAAAGTGGCGGAAACGAAAAAACAACGCCCAAATCAGTAATTATGGAAATCAGAGCCGGCACAGGAGGAGAAGAAGCAAGTTTATTTGTCGCCGATCTTTTCAGAATGTATTCAAAATATGCTAAATCCAAAGAATTCGGACTGAAAATTTTAGATTCACGACCTACCGAACTTGGAGGTTTCAAAGAAATTATTTTTGAATTAAAGGGAGGTAATGTTTTTTCTCAAATGAAATTTGAGGGTGGAGTCCATCGAGTTCAAAGGATCCCTGTGACCGAAAAAAGCGGCAGAATTCACACTTCAACTGTTTCAGTTGCTGTTTTACCAAAACCCCGTTCAACTCAAATTAAAATAAATCCACAAGACCTAAAAATTGATACCTATCGTGCTTCTGGCCCTGGAGGACAATATGTTAACAAAACTATGTCAGCAATAAGAATAACCCACTTGCCTACAGGATTAGTAGTCACTTCTCAAACCGAAAGAAACCAACCGCAAAATAAAGCTAACGCGCTGGCTATTTTGGAAGCAAGACTTTTAGAGAAAAAACAAGTAGCGGAAGAATTAAAAATTTCCGGAGCAAGAAAGGCCCAGATCGGCTGGGCAAAGAGAGCAGAAAAAATCAGGACCTACAATTTTCCCCAAGATAGGATAACCGATCACCGAATCAAGAAAAGCTGGAACAATATAGAGAAAATCTTAGATGGAGAATTGGAAAAGATAATAGAAGATTTGATTAATAGTCTTGAAAAAAATTAAAACCAGTAGCAAAATTCTCTGCTACTGGATAAAAATAGAAGTTACTCAATTATTTCTCAATCGCTTTTATATCTGTCTCATATCGAGTTGCTATCGCCATCACTGAATCTCCGTAAAACCTGTATTTTAAATTAACACTACCAGCAAAATAAGCTATTGCCGCTCTCCATTCGTCATTATAATTTTGAGAGCCGGCTCCTTTAGCTTTCAGATAGAGAGCGGATGCGACAAAAGAGTCTTTTATGTTCCAAGGATCAGCAGTCCCAGTAATTGCCTTTACTCTGTCTTTATATATTGCCCAGGTAGAAGGAATAAACTGAGCTGGCCCCATTGCCCCACCCCACCCATAACTCATCGGGCAAGAAACAGGAGTACCATAAGGATCCCTTCCTAATTCCTGAGTGATTTGTAAAAATGGAGGAACGTCTCTTTTGGGACTCATCACCCGGCTTACAACTGCGCCGCTGTTGACTTTTATTCCACTTCCAGTCTCCTTGTTTTTAAGATAACACTGACCGACATTTTTCCCAATGTTTGATTCTTGAGTTAAAATAGCCAATAAAAATGCTGGTCTTATTCCTGTTGCCCCTTCAACATATTTTGCTAATTCGTAGGCTTCGCCAAAGTTTGGAGCTTGAGGAATGCCTATCAAATCAAAAATCCTAGCCCTGATATCGGCTGCTTTCTGCTGCGTCACGCTAAGAAGTTTTTGATACTCCGACTCTTTTCCTTTTGTCTTCTCTAAAAGGTATTCTTGCTGTTTCTTTACAGACTCACTTTCTTGCTTTTGAAGCTGCTGCATTTCTAAAAGGTTCTCTAAATCATTTTTTTCCTGATCAAGAAATTCTTTTTGGTCTTCTAAATAAACCTTGAGGTTTTTAATTTCTTTTAAAAGGTCTTTATTCCTATAATTCAAGTTTTGCAAAGCCATAAGATTATCAAAAAACCCGGAAATTTCATTTTCAGAAAGCAGAATCTCAATAGCGCTTTTCTGATCTTCTTCGTAGATTAATCTCAAAATATTGGATAAATTTTCTTTTTTTTCTTCAATTTTCAAAGAATTTTTATCAATTGAACCTTCGGTATCTTTAAGCTGTAACGTCAAATCCCTAACCATCAAATTACTCTGGGAAATTTGAAGATCTACTTTTTTAATCTGGTTTTTTAAGATAGAAATTTTATTATTTAAAGTATCCTTTTCTTTCTGAGTCTTACTGATGTCCGTTTCATATCTCGCTATCTCCTCTTCATATTCTTTTAATTTAGCTTCGCATTCCTCTCTTGTATTACATTCTTCTAAGCCTAAGTTATCTTGGGCAAAAATTATATTAAAAACAAAAGGGTTAAAAAAAATAAGAATTGACCCAAATAGTAAAATAAATTTCAAAATATGACTAAATTTATTAATCATATGGGTCTGAGTTTATAAAAATGAATAATGAAAGATAAAATTATTTTTTAATTTCCTCTTTTTTTACTTCTTGTTTTTTAAATTCTTGCTTTTCGGTCTCTTCTGGTTCAACCTCTTCTTCTTTTTTCTTCTTTTCCACTTTTTCTACTTCTTCTACTTTCTCTTCAATTGGTTTTTCTAACTCTTCTTCAACTTTTTCTGATGGGGTAACTGAAGCAACTATTTCATTGGCATGTTTTTTCAAAACTTTAACTTCAGGCGGTATTATTAAATCTTTAATTAGAATATTGTCCTCAAAAGTTTTTAGAACTGAAACATTAACTTTAATTTCCTTAGGTAAATTCTGGGGAAGTGCCTTAATTTCAATTTCAGAAAAATTTTTTACTAAAGTTCCTCCAAGTTCTTTAACTGCCGGCGCTTCACCTTCAAAAACCAAAGCAACATGAGCCTCAATTTCTTTATCAAGTAACGGCTGGTAAAAATCTATGTGAGTAACTTTGCCAGTTAATGGTTCCTTAACAATTTCATGTATTAGAATGATAAATTTTTCTTTCTTACCTTCAATGTCAAGAGAAATAAGGGAACTTTCTCCAGTTTCTTTAAAAATATTTTCAAATTCCCTTTCATTAACTTCCAAAAGAGTATTCTTTGTTTTCGGTCCATATAAAACAGCGGGTATTAAACCTTTATTTCTTAACGCTTTTGTCTTCTTTTTAGTTTCTTTTCTAATTTTGGCGGGTAAATTTAACATAGAATCATTAGACAAAGAACAAAAAACAATGAACAATATTGCTCGTTGTTTTATTGTTCGCTGTTCTATTGGACAATATGAATTATTTGCACAGGACAAGCATCGGCTGCTTCTTTATTACATTCAACGTCTTCTGTTTCAATTTCGTAATTTCCTTCCGCGTTCTGCGTTGAATTTAAAAGCTTGGACTTACCATCTTGTGCCATCTCCCAGTATTTAGGACATAGAGCAGCACAGGAACCGCAGCCAATGCATTTTTCTCTCTCCTGGGTTATCTTTGCCATGCTTTAAATTTTTTATTGCTTTTAGTTATGACTTCTTAAAGGCAACTAATTATTTAACTATGAACTCATTTGAATAAAACCTTGATTCTTCCTTAAAAGTTTCACCCTCTTTGCATTCACTGCAAACAGGTACTGCTAATCTATGAAGTCCAGAAATTGATTTTGGTAAGGTTAATTCAAATCCCTTCTCTTTGCCGTTTTCTATGCAACCATTATGTATATTATCACGATCACATTCTACGTATTTATAAGTTTCCCAGGCTTTATCTTTCTTTTCAAGAAGGTAAGGGTAACAAGTAGAAAAGCAAAACTTTTTTCCGGAATTATTCGTAATCTTTAATTCTAAAATTTCCCCATTTTGATAATCTTTTCTCTGAGTAACAATAGAAACAGAAGCAGTAGTTGAATATTTTTTAAAATTATTAGCAAACCGCCAAAAAGTAAATGAGATCAAAATAATCAGAAAAATAGAAAAAATTACGTCCTTTTTATTCATAAGATTTACCTCGTTAGAAAATATCCCCTTGTATTGGTTGGATTTAAAGCCCTGCTTTTCTAACGGGGTTTATTTTAAAGTTCCTTTTTAATAATAAACCTTGTATTTTAAACTTACATTAAAATTTCAAAAAAAGCAAGGTGTTATTGCTAAAAACCGAAGTTCTGGACACCTAAATTTTTGAACACATCCTCGGAAAATTGTTTGACTAAGGTCTTGCGCAGCCCATCTTGAATCTCCGAAGACAGGCTCCAAAGCTCAAATTTAAATTGCCCCCAAGCATTTTTCCGATTACTTATATAAGCTTTTTCTTTATCTTCTCCTTCTTTAGGAGGATAATTTTCCAAAACCCATTTTTTTATCCTATCTGCTAATTCCTTGGGGAAAAGAGGATGATCAAAAATAGTGTCTTGATAAGCTGTTGCTAAATGGACTTCGGCAACGGGATTTTCTGATAATAATTTGGCGTTTTCATCAGTCAAAAGTTCCTCAGAAACCTCAAAACCTTTTGGAGATGGCTGCCCTGTGAATAAAACAAAACAGCAGGGATCTAAAGTAGAAGCGCCATGTTGAACAACTCCCGCCAATCCGTATTCTTCTCGGCAAATCTGACCAAGCTCGGCTAAAGTATTAAAACTTACTTTTATTTCTTTAATCACATTCCCTTTTTTGTCTCTTAT